>NC_020302.1:2822176-3135752 GCF_000341345.1 Corynebacterium halotolerans YIM 70093 = DSM 44683
CGGTGCCGACGACGAAGACCGGGATTTCACCGACACCGCCGAACTGCTCGTCGAGCGGGACGGCCACCTGGACGAGCCCGGCCAGGACTCCTCCGGCACCGATTCCGCCGCCGATCCCGAGGAGACCACCGACCGCTCCGAGATCATCGGCCGGGACGGGCGCTGGGCGGCGGGCTGGGCACTGCGCTTCATCGTCTTCATCGCCGCCGGCTACATCGCTTTCCGGCTGCTCGGATACGTCTGGGCCGGGCTGCTGCCGATCCTGCTGGCCCTGCTGGTGTCCACCGTGCTGTGGCCGGTGGCCAAGGCGCTGCGCAAGCTGAAGTTCCCGCCCGCCCTCGCCTCGCTCACCGTCATCATCGGCTTCATCGCCGTCATCGGCGGCATCTTCGGGGCCATGGCGCCGGTCATCGCCAATCAGGGAAGCGACCTGGTGGACCGGGCCACGCAGGGAGTCCAGGACATCATGGACTGGCTGCAGGGTCCGCCGCTCAATCTGAACTTCGGCCAGTTCGACCAGGTCGTCCAGGATGCCACGCAGTTCCTCCAGGACCAGTCCTCCAACATCGCCTCGGGCGTGTTCACGGGCCTGTCGGCCGCCACCTCCGTCGCGGTGACCATCGTCGTCCTCCTGGTGCTGACCTTCTTCTTCCTCAAGGACGGCGACAGGTTCCTGCCCTGGGTGCGCAAGTACACCGGCGCCAAGGCCGGCTGGCACCTCACCGAGGTGTGCAGCCGCACGTGGAACACCCTGGCCGGCTTCCTTCGCGCCCAGGCGCTGGTGTCCCTCGTCGACGCCGTGTTCATCGGCATCGGCCTGGTGCTCCTGGGTGTGCCGCTGGCGCTCGTGCTCGCCGTCATCACCTTCTTCGCCGGCTTCATCCCGATCGTCGGTGCCTTCACCGCGGGTGCGCTGGCCGTCATCATCGCGCTGGTGACCAACGGCGTCACCAACGCCCTTCTGGTGCTGCTGCTCATCATCGCCGTCCAGCAGATCGAGGGCAACATCCTCCAGCCGGTGCTGCAGTCCAAGGCACTGAACCTGCACGCGGCCGTCGTGCTGCTCTCCGTCACGGTCGGTTCCACGCTGTTCGGCATCATCGGCGCCTTCCTCGCCGTCCCGGTCGCCGCCACCATCACCGTCTGGCTCCGCTACCACTCCGAGATGGTCGCCCTGCGCACCGGCGAGATCACCAGTGACGACATCGAGATCGCCACCGCGAAGGGCGCGCCCCCGACCATGAGCAGTCAGGAGGCCTTCGCCGCGGTACGCGACCGTATGGTCGAGCTCGGCCGTCTCCGGAAGAAGGGCGGCACCAGCACCAAGGCCTCCTACCTGGAGAAGGTCGAGGAGGACGAGCGGAAGCAGCGGGACAGGGACGACGACTGACCCGTTCCCGTCACTGCTTGACGACGCCCCGCGCACTGATGAACCGCTCAGTGCGCGGGGCGTCGTTGTGGTCGGCGCTGGGGCGGAGGCCGTCCGGCAGGCCGGTCCGGCCCCTCACCGCGGGCGGGTGATCAGATCTCCTGCGAGGCGATGCGCGCGCCCTCCACGAGGGACTCGAGCTTCGCCCAGGCGATCTGGGGGTGCAGACGGCCGCCCAGGCCGCAGTCGGTGGAGGCGATGACCTCCGGCCCGAGGACCTCGGCGAACTTCAGGATACGGTCGGCGACCAGGCGGGTGTCGCGGACGACCTCATCCTGGCCGGTGTAGGTCAGCGGCGCGGTGATGACGGGGTTGACCGCGGTGGGGCTGCCGGCGTAGATGCCCGACTCGGGGTCGGCGTAGGCGTCGGCGAAGAGGTGGCGGTCGCGGCGGTCCGGGAAGGACGTGAGTTTGATGTTGCCGGGCTCGGAGCGCACCTTCTCGGCGTTGGAGAGAAACTCCTCCTTACGCAGCTCCAGTCCGCCCAGGCGGGCGAACGAGTAGGTCCACCACGCGCCATAGTCGACGGCCGCCGGGGCCAGGTGCCCGTACTCGCCGTCGTTGACGATGTCGATGCCGATCTCCTGCTGCCGGGCGACGACGCGTGTGACGCCGTCCTCCAGGATCGCGTTGAACTCGGCCTCCTCGATGGTGCCTCATTGCGACGGGCGGTCGCGGCGAGGAGCTCGGAGGTGCGCGGCAGGGAGCCGACGTGGGTGGTCAGAAAGCGGTGGGCCATGGTTGTCGTCCTTGTCCTCTCATCCGTTGACGAGTGCCACACCAACAAGAAACAGACCGCTCGGGCCTTTAATATTCAAGGAAAATATCCCCAGCTCAACGGTTCATCCCCGCCCGAAGTAGTCCGCCACCGTCTGCTCTCCCCCGGCCTCCGCGAACTCCCGGCGCGCCGCTGCGGCCAGCTCCGGGTCGGCCAGGATGTCGATGATCACCTGCGCCAGTCCCGTGGCCGAGTCCCGGGCCGCGGTCTCCGCCTCGGGGGAGCGCGACCAGCGGGCGAACTCCCGGGTGTGCAGGGCGACGTCCTCCGGCGCGATCTTCACCATCGGGTGGATCGCGGGCACCAGATGCGAGACGTTGCCGAAGTCCGTGGAGGCGGCCACCGAGTCCGGCACCACCCCGGCCGGCAGCGAAACCCGGCCCCGGTGCGCCTGGGTCGTGGCCCAGCGGGCGGCCAGGGTCTCGTTGTTGCGCACCGGCAGGGTCGGTGGATGGGTGTCCCACCCCTTCTCCACCCGGACGCCGGCCATCAGTGCCGCGCCGTCGAGGATGTCGTCGATGCGGGCGGACAGGTCCACCAGGGCCTGGGGCACCAGCGAGCGGACGTAGATGTCCATCACGGCCCGGTCCGGGATGACGGATGGGCGGTGGCCGCCCTCGGTGATCACCGCGTGCAGGCGGTCGCTCGGTGGCATCTGCTGACGCAGCAGCCCGATGCCCTGGTAGGCCAGGCTGGCGGCGTCGAGGGCGTTGCGTCCCATGTACGGCTGGGAGGAGGCGTGCGCCGCCACGCCGGTGAACGTGGTCCGTAGGGTGCGCCGGCCCACCCACACGTGGCTGGCGATGTCATAGCTGAACGGGTGGATCATCACCGCCATGTCCACGCCGTCGAGGGCGCCGCCGCGGATCATGTACTCCTTGCCGGAGTGCCCCTCCTCGGCGGGGGTGCCCAGCAGGATGACCCGGCCCTCGACACCCTCGACACCGGCGTCGGCGGCGTCGCGCAACGTGTCGACGGCCGCGAGGTACGCGCCGGCGCCCGCCGCGGCGATGATGTTGTGGCCGCAGGCGTGACCGATGTCGGGCAGGGCGTCGTACTCGGCCATGACGGCGACGGTGCGGTGGGCGGCCGGGTCGAAATGCGGCGTCGAGAAGCTGCTGCGCAGTGCGGTGGACACGCCGTGCACGCCGCTGTCGGTGTGGTGGCCGTGGCGGTGCAGCAGCCCGGTGATCGCCTGCTGCGCCCGGGTCTCCTCGAAGGCGAGCTCCGGATGGTCGTGCAGGTGGTGCAGCAATTCCGTCAGCTCACCGGACAGTCCCCTCACCCGGGCGGCCGCCGCCCGCCAGAGCCGGGCCTGCTCCGGGTAGGCGTCCAGTGGTTGCGGGCCGCCCTGTTCCTGCCGCTCGTGGGCAGCCCGGACGCGGGCCCGGACGCCGCGGCCGGCGTACTCGAGATAGGCGGTCGAGGGCTGGATGGGGGCCCGGCGGTGGCTCATGTCCTCCATGCTGACAATCCTCTACTGCTCGATCATGATGTCGGAACCGGGGCCCAGCGGCAGGTCCACGTAGAACCACACCGCGAGCAGGACGGTCCAGGCGATCCAGAAGGGGATGACGAAGGGCACCAGCCGGCTCATCAGGGTGCCCAGACCAGCCCTCGGTTCGTAACGGCGCAGCATGGCGAGCATGACGATCATGAAGGGGTTGAGTGGGGTCATGATCTGCGTGGCGGAGTCGCCGACACGGAACGCCGCCTGGATGAAGGAGGGCTCGTAGCCCAGCAGCGCGAACATCGGGACGAAGACCGCGGCCATCAGCGTCCACATGCCGGAACCAGAGATGATGAGCAGGTTCAGGCAGCTGGCCAGGATGATGAAGGCGATGATCGCCGGGAAGCCGGTCAGCCCGATGGCCTCGAGGGCGCCGGCGCCCTGGACCGCGGTCCAGGTGCCGATGCCGGTCCAGGAGAACAGGGCGACGAACTGGCCGAGGATGAACGCCAGGACCAGGAAGCTCATCATGGACTTCAGGGACTCGCCCATCATGTCGACGATGTCCGTCATCGACTTCACCGTGCCCACGTAGAGGCCGTAGACGACACCCGGCACGATGAAGTACACGAAGACGAGGAAGACGACGGACCCCAGCAGCGGGGAATCCGGCAGGAAGCCGCCGCCCTCGTTGCGCCAGGGGGAGACTCCGGGCAGCACCGCCGCGAGAATCACCACGGTGAGGATGAGCCCCGCCACCAGGGATGCGATCAGGCCCCTGTTCTCCTGGGCGTTCAGCTGCGGGGACAGTGGTTCACCGTTGTCCGGGGAGTCGGACCCGTCCTCGTCCGGAACCTCCTCGGTGGGGATGTTCTGGCGGACCATGCGCGGCTCGACCACGCGGTCGGTGATGAAGCCGGAGAGAATGCCCAGCACGATCGAGGACGCGATATTGAAGTAGTAGTTCGACACCACGTTGACTTCGGTGGCGGCGATGTCGGGCAGTGCCGCCATCACGGCATTGGTGATGCCGGCGAACAGGGCGTCCAGGCTGGTGGGCACCAGCGCCGTGGAGTAGCCCGCGCCGACGGCCGCGAAACCGCCGATCAGGCCCGCCACCGGGTGCCGTCCGGCGGCCTTGAACACCATGGCCGCCAGCGGCGGGACGACCACCCATGCGGCGTCGGCCATCACCGAGGCGGTCACGCCCACGATGCCCACCGCATAGGGCAGGATCCAGGGCTTCGCCGAGCCGAAGAGCTTGCGGATCAGCGCGGCGAGCATGCCGGTGCGTTCGGCGATGCCGACGGCGAGCATGATCGGCAGGACCGTCACCAGCGGCGGGAAACCGATGTAGTTCTCGCCGATCGTGGTGGTCAGCCACGTCATCCCCTCCCCGGTGAACAGGCCCCGGATCGGGGTCTGCTCATCGGAACCCGGGACCAGGACGGTGACATTCAGCCACGCCATGATCGACGAGACGACCGCCGTGATCAGGTAGAGGATGAGGAAGAGGGTGAACGGTTCGGGCAGCTTGTTGCCGAGCCACTCGATCCGGTCGAGAACGCGATCCCCCCAGGACCGCTTCCCCGTCCCCTCCCGCGCCGGACTGTCCACGTCATCCCCGCGCCGCATTGTTGCCGCGGTGCTTCCGTTGTCCTCGGCCATGGTGTTTTCCTTCGGTCGGCGGCAGGGCAATACCTGGAACTTTATGGGTGAAAATGTGATCTGCAACTGTTTTGCGCTGCTAAGCAGAGAGGCGCATCACCGTCCATGGTGAGAACAGGACTCCACGAGCAGGGCCGATGCAGCCCATCGCCACCATCACTACCCTCGGGGCAGGAAACGAAATTATTCCCGGAAGGAGCAGTTTCATGGCCAAGCTGACCAACCGCACGATCGCCGTCCTCGCCACCAACGGTTTCGAGGACTCCGAGCTGACCAGCCCCGTCGAGGCGGTCACCCAGGAAGGCGCCACCGTCAGGTACATCACCCCCGGTGGCGAGACCATCGAGGGCAAGAACGGCACGAAGATCGAGGCGGATCTGTCCACCGCCGACGCCAAGGCCCAGGACTTCGACAGCCTGATCCTGCCCGGCGGTACCGGCAACGCCGACAAGCTGCGTCTGGACAAGCCCGCGGTGGAGTTCGTCAAGGACATCTTCGCCGACAGCAAGCCCGTGGGTGTCATCTGCCACGGCGGCTGGATCCTCACCGACGCCGACGTGGTGAAGGGCCGCACCCTGACCTCGTTCCCCAGCCTGCAGACCGACCTGCGCAATGCGGGTGCCACCTGGGTCGACGAGGAATGCCACGTCGACAACGGTCTCGTCTCCTCCCGCACCCCGGACGACCTGCCGGCCTTCAATGCCAAGATCGTCGAGGAGTTCGCCGAGGGCGAGCACTAAACTCCGCTGAACGACGCTGATCGGCAGCGCACGAGGGGCACCGCCCGCGCCGGGAAAGAGTTTCCGGCGCGGGCGGTGTTTTCCTGTCTGCCACCGTCCCCTTCCCGTGGACGGTTGCCGGACCGCCCGGGGCTGAGGGGCCCGGTTCCCGGCCCCGGGTGCACGGCTGCGCACCCTCGATCCGCAGGCGCAGCCGGTCGGGCTCAGACCTTCTCCCAGTCCTCCACCCCACCGGGGACGACCCGGAACAGCGGGTGCGGCCCGGGCAACTGCGGCAGCGTCGCCCGCCGGGCAGGGTCGCGCACCTCCAGCTTCGCGCGCAGGTGCGCGGCCTCGAAAGCAAGCTGCCCCTCGGTGACGTCGATCCGCTCCGCCGGAGACCGCGAGACGATCTTCCCCTCGTCGAAGTTGTAACCCCGGGCGACCGCCTCGTCGTGAATGCCGCGCAGATAAGCGCCGACCGACGCGACCGGGTCCGGCTGTGCGCGGAAGCGGATCAGCTGGGGGTGGTTGCGGTAGCCCTTCGTCTCCCCGAGGAGCACCTTCTGCGCCAGCAGGGTCTCCCGCCAGCAGGCCACCAGACCCTTCTGGTCCAGGTAACGGGGGTGCAGCGACCAGACCCTCACACCATCTCCAGCTTCCCCACGACCGTGGCCAGCTCGCGCGCGCCCCGGTCGACGGCGTCGAACCAGGTGCGCTTCGCGGACTCGTCCGCGCTGTCGCTGACCTGTTTGAGCAGGGTCACCGGAATGCCGTAAGCCCGGCCCACCCGGGCGACGGCATAGCCCTCCATGTCCACCAGATCGGCCCGCTCGCCGAGACGGTCACGGACTTCCGAGTCGGAGATGAAGGCATCGCCAGTGGCCAGGCGGGCGGTGGGCAGGTCCGTCGCGGTGTCCAGGCCGACCTCGTTGGGGAACGGCTTGCCCGTCATCTGCGCGATGAGCTCGCCGGAGAAGTCGTGCTGCAGCACCGAGGAGATCTCGAAGACCCCGGACAGTCCGTCCCGCAGGGCACCGGCGGTGCCGAGGTTGATCAGGCGCGAGGGCCGGTGCCCCTCGATCGCCCGGCACAGCTTCACGGCGCAGTTGATGGTCCCGATACCGGTGACCAGCACCCTCGCGTCCTGCGGGAGGTGGGCCGCCTCCTCCGCGGTGGCGGAGACGAAAAGGGGCCCGCGGTCGATGTTCGCCATGTCGTCCAGCGTAACCATCGGACCGAGGGCCCCTGTCACCGCCGCGCCTACCGCACGCGCCCCTCCGCGTACTCGGAGTGCTCGGCGGGCTCGGATTGCTCGGAGTGCTCGGCTTTCCGCCCCGGTTCCTGCTCCGCCCGCTCGGACTCCCGGTCCGTCGGATCCAGGCTGACCTCGGCGACCACCGCGCCCTCGCGTTTACGGTTGCGCACCGCCCGCCGGTAGCCGAGTACCGAGAGCGCGACCCCGGCGACCAGAACCGCCGCCTGCAGCACCCGGACGACGGTGCCCTCGACACCGAAGGCGCCGAGCACGTTCGGCAGGTTCACGAGCACGAGCATGGTGCCCACGATGCCGCCGAGCATCGCCGGGTCCAGGTGGGTGACCAGCCAGGCCGCGATGGGGGCGGCGATGGAACCGCCGATCAACAGGGCGAGCACCGCGGCGAGATTGTCGAGCAGGTCGGACCACATGCCGATCGCGAAGCCGAGCGTGGCCGCCGCGGTGACCAGGAATTCCGCCGTGTTGACGGTGCCGACGACCCGGCGCGGCTCCGTCCGCCCGAGGGTGAGCAGGGTGGAGGTGGTCACCGGCCCCCAGCCGCCGCCCCCGGAGGCGTCGACGAAGCCGCCGAAGAGGCCCAGCCCGCCCAGGAATCCGGTGTGGTAACTCTGTTCCTGGTACACCCGGCGCACCCGGCCGCGGGAGAACCGCCAGACCAGGTTGAGGCCGATGGCCGTGAGGATCGCGGCGGTGACGGGCACGGCCGCCTCGGTGGAGATGTGGGAGAGGAAGGTCGCGCCGGCGAAGGCGCCGATGGCACCCGGGACCGCGAGTTTGAAGACGACCTTCCAGTCCACGTTGCCGAAGCGCCAGTGGCTGAATCCGGAGACCAGGGTGGTGCCCAGTTCGGCGGTGTGGACGACGGCGCTGGCCTGTGCGGGCCCGAGGCCCGCGAGGAGGATCAGGATGGTCGTCGAGGTCGCCCCGAAGCCCATCCCGAGGCCGCCGTCGACGAGCTGGGCCGCGAGGCCCGCGATCGCGATGAGAATGAGGGTTTTCATGACGGACGTCCTTAGGAAGGGTGGGCGGGGAAGTCGGGGGCGGTGGGGCCGGGCAGCCAGCCGGGTCAGGCGCGGGCGAGCAGCTCGGCGAGGGCGTCGCGGTGGCGCTGGCCGACGACCCCGGCCAGCGCCGTCTCCAGGGGAGCGGAGGCGGTCAGCCGGGCGCCGGTGGCGCGTTCGATGTGGTCGAACTGGTCGGTGACCCGCCTCAGGAGCAGCCCCTGGGTGACGAACAGGGGCAGCACATGGATGCGTTCGTGGCACAGGGCGGTCTCGACGAGTGCGGCTCCCCCGGTGCCCTGCCCGCCGGTGGCGGGGATGACCTCGATGGTGTGCCCGGTGGCGGTGCCGACGTCGTGGGCCAGGTCGATCACCGACTGGTTGGCGGCGGTGTCGGAGGAGCCCACGGAGTAGAGCACCAGGTGCGCCCCGGCGGGGGCGTCCGCGCGGGCGCGCTCGGCCAGGACCTGCGCGACGTCGGGCCCCGTGCCCAGGCCGGGGGTGAGCGCCAGCTGCAGCCCGCTGGCCTCGCGGGCCTCCTCGAGGGCGGCGGGGACGTCGTGTTTCGCGTGGTAGGCGTGGGTGAACAGCAGAGGGACGACGACCGCCCGGCGCACTCCCCCACGCGACAGCTGAACCGCGGCCTCCCGCAGCGTCGGGTTCGTGAAGTCGAGGTGGGCGGCAATCGCCTCCACCCCGAGCTCATCGGCGGTCGCGTGGGTCAGGCGCCGGATCCCGGGTTCCGCCAGGGCGTGGCGGGAACCGTGGGACAGGGTGATCAGTGCGGTCATCGTCACTCACCTCAGCGGAGTCGGTGGCCGACCAGGCCGGCGGCGAGGGTGTCGCCGTCCGACTGGTCGACCAGCAGGAAGGAACCCACCGCACCGCGGGCGGCGTAGGGCTCCACGTTCAGTTCACCGGCGACGTCGATACGCACGTGCGCGATGTCGTTGAGCCCGAAGCTCTCCGGGTCCTCCACGTCAGCGGCGCCGTCGATGTCGAGGATGCGCTCGACCGCGGTGACCCGGCCGCGCACCAGCTGGGTGCCGTAACGGACCTTGAGTGCCTTGCCGGTCTTGAGCGCCTTGTCGGTCAGGCCGACGACGGTCGCCTCGAAGGAACGGACGGCCTCGGGGCGGTCCTCACCGGCGATGAGGTCGCCACGGATGAGGTCGATGTCATCGGCCAGCCGCAGCGCCACGGACTCACCGGCGCCGGCGGAGGCGAGCTCGCCGTCGGAGGAGTCAATGTGGGTGACGGTGGTGGTGCGGCCCTCGGGCAGGTGGACGGTGTCGCCGACGGCGATCTCGCCGGCGTCGATGCGCCCGGCGTAGCCGCGGTAGTCGGTGGCGTGCTCGCGGATGACGTACTGGATGGGGAAGCGGAAGCCCAGCTCGTGGGCACGGCCGCGCTGTACCTCGACACTCTCGAGAATCTCGAGGACGGTCGGGCCGTCGTACCAGCCGGTGTTCTCCCCGCGGTCGACGACGTTGTCGCCGCGCAGGGCGGAGATCGGCACGACGTTGACGTCCGTGACGCCGAGGCCGTCGGCCAGGGCGGTGAACTCCGACTCGATGCCACGGAAGACGGTCTCGTCGTAGTCGACCAGGTCGATCTTGTTGACGGCCAGGATGACGCTGCGCACGCCCAGCAGGGCCGCGACGGTCAGGTGGCGGCGGGTCTGCTCGACGACGCCGTGGCGGGCGTCGATGAGCAGCACGACGACCTGGGAGGTGGACACGCCGGTGACCGTGTTGCGGGTGTACTGCACGTGACCGGGAGTGTCGGCGAGGATGAAGGTGCGCTTGTCCGTGGCGAAGTAGCGGTAGGCCACGTCGATGGTGATGCCCTGCTCGCGCTCGGCGCGCAGGCCGTCGACCAGCAGCGACAGGTCGAGGCCGTCGAAACCGCGGTCGGCGGAGGTGCGCTCGACGGAGGCGAGCTGGTCGGCGAGCACGGACTTGGTGTCGTGCAGCAGGCGGCCGACGAAGGTGGACTTACCGTCGTCCACGGAGCCCGCGGTGCACAGCCGCAGGGTCTCGCGCTGGGCGAGCTTCTCGGTGGCCGAGTCGGTCGGGAGGGTGGCGGTGGTCATCAGAAGTAGCCTTCCTTCTTGCGGTCTTCCATCGCGGATTCGCTCAGGCGGTCGTCGGCGCGGGTGGCGCCGCGTTCGGTCAGGGTCGAGGAGGCGATCTCCTCGATGACCTGGTCGATGGTGGTGGCGTCGGAGAGCACGGCGCCGGTGCAGGACATGTCGCCGACGGTGCGGTAGCGCACATGCCGGGTGACGATCTCCTCGCCCTTCTTCGGGCCACCCCACTCGCCGGGGGTCAGCCACATCCCGTCGCGCTCGAAGACCTCGCGGTCGTGGGCGAAGTAGATCGGGGGCAGCTCGATGCCGCGGGCGCCGATGTACTCCCAGATGTCCGCCTCGGTCCAGTTGGAGATCGGGAAGACGCGGATGTTCTCGCCGGCCAGGTGACCGCCGTTGTACAGGCTCCACAGCTCCGGGCGCTGGCGGCGCGGATCCCAGCCGCCGAAGGAGTCCCGCACGGAGAACACGCGCTCCTTGGCACGCGCGCGCTCCTCGTCGCGGCGGGCGCCGCCGAGCACGGCGTCGTAACCCTGCTCGTTGATGGTCTCCACCAGCGGGACGGTCTGCAGCGGGTTGCGGGTGCCGTCGGGGCGCTCGGTCAGGTCACCGCGGTCGATCCAGTCCTGGACCTTGGCCACGCGCAGGCGCGCCCCGGTGCGCTCGACCAGGTCGTCGCGGAACTTGAGGACCTCGGGGAAGTTGTGGCCGGTGTCCACGTGCAGCAGCTCGAAGGGCACGGTGGCCGGGGCGAATGCGCGGCGGGCCAGCTCGTAGACCACGACGGAGTCCTTGCCGCCGGAGAACAGCAGCCCGACCTTGTCGAACTGTCCGGCCACCTCACGCAGGATGTGGATGGACTCGTTCTCGAGGTCCTTCAGGTGCGGGGAGAGCTCGCGGGTGTTGGTGGTGTCTGGGGTGTCGATGGAAAGGGTCATGAGTGGAGTCCGCATTCTGTCTTGGCGTTGCCGGCCCAGCGGCCGGCCCGGGGGTCGTCGCCCTCGGCGACGGGGAGAGTGCAGGTGGCGCACCCGATGGACGGGTACCCCTGGGTGGTCAGGGGGTGGACGATCAGGTCCCGATCCGCGATGAAGGCGTCGGTGTCCTCAAGCGACCAGGTGATGATCGGGGAGATCTTCAGCCGGCCGGTGGCGTCCAGGCTCAGCGCCGGCGCGCTCGCCCGGGTGGGGCCGTCGGCCCTACGCAGGCCGGTGATCCAGCCCGCGTAGGGCGACAGGGACGCCGCCAGCGGTTCGACCTTGCGCATGCGGCAGCAGGCCGTGGGATTGTGGCGGTACAGGTTGCGCCCGTAGATCGAGTCCTGTTCGGCGCGCGGCAGGATGGGGGTCGCGGTGACCAGCTGCTGCGGGTACCGCTGGTCGACGCGCTCGGCGACCTCCAGGGTCTCGTCGAAGTGGTAGCCGGTGTCCAGGAACAGGAAGTCCGCCTCCGGCAGGTGCCGGGCCGCGAGTTCGGCCAGCACCGTGTTCTCCATGGACAGCGTCACAGCGATGCAGCCGGGCGCGTGCTCCCTGGTCCACTCGAGGATGGTCTGCGCGTCGGCGTCGTAGAGCTCGTCGGCGTAGCGCTCGACCAGCTCGGCGTTGCGCTTCGCGACGGCCGCGGGCAGCGGCGCGGTGGACTTCGGTCCCTCGGGGCTGAGCTCGGGGTCACGTGGTTCCGCGCGACCTTCGCCGTTGCCGCCGAGCAGATTGACGCTGGTGGTCATCTCAGCTGTTCACCTCTTTCTTCTCGGAACCCGCTCCGTGCGGGCCCACGGACCCAGTGTCGCCCGAGTCGCGGAGAATTTCACGGTGGCCGTGGCGGGCGAGCGAGTCCTGGTAGGCCTGCGCGGTCGAGGGGACCGCCGCCGGCCGGTGTTCCGGATCGTCCTGGCCGTGGTAACGCACGGAGAAGACCCGGGTGCAGTCGCGGCAGGACCAGGCGAAGTCGTCCTGCGTGTCCGGGAACAACTCCTCGCCTGCGCAGTACGGGCAGTACAGGGGGTGGTTGCGGTTCGGATTGGGGGCGCGTCGCAGGCTCACTTCAGTGCCTCCTCATCGGCGCGCTGGACCCACTCCCGGAACTGCTCACCGTCGTTGCGCTCCCGCTTGTAGTTGTTGACCACGCGGACCACATAGTCACCGAGTTCATCCGCGATGACCTTGTGACCCTTGAGCTTGCGACCGAAGTTGGGGTCGAGGCTCATTGAGCCGCCCAGGTGGACCTGGAAGCCCTCGACACGGTTGCCGTCGGCGTCGGTGACCGTCTGGCCCTTGAGACCGATGTCGGAGACCTGGGTACGCGCGCAGGCGTTCGGGCAGCCGTTCAGCGCGATCTTCAGCGGCACATCGAGGTCGCCGAGACGGTCCTCGAGATCATCAACCAGCTCGATGGCCCGGGCCTTGGTGGTCACGTGCGCGAGCTTGCAGAACTCCAGGCCGGTGCAGGAGATGATGCCGCGGCGGAACTCACTCGGATTCGAGTACAGGCCAACTTCGTCGAGCGCCGCTGCCAGCGGGCCCAGCTGCTCCCGCTCGACGTCGAGGAAGATCAGCTCCTTGTCTGCGGTGGTGCGGATCCGCTCGATGCCGAAGCGCTCCGCGACGTCGGCGATCGCGATGAGCTGCTCGCCCGTGGTGTGGCCGACGGTCGGCTTGACGCCGAGGTAGAAGCGCCCGTCGCGCTGCGGGTGGATGCCGATGTGATCCCGGTTTCCGGGGTTGATCGGCTGACGCGGGCCGTCCTCGAGCTGGTAGCCCAGGTACTCGCCCTCGAGCACCTGACGGAACTTCTCGACGCCCCACTCGGCGACGAGGAACTTCAGGCGCGCCCGGTTACGCAGGCGGCGGTATCCGTAGTCACGGAAGATCGACACGACGCCGTACCAGACCTCGGGCACCTTCTCGAGCGGGACCCAGGCACCGAGCGACTGCGCCAGCATCGGGTTGGTGGACAGGCCACCGCCGACGAGCACCTCGAATCCGGGACCGTGCTCCGGGTGCTCGCTGCCGATAAAGGCGACATCCTGCACCTCGTGGGTGACGTCCTGCCGGGAGTTGCCGGAGATGGCGGTCTTGAACTTGCGGGGCAGGTTCTTGATGTCCTCGCGCGGCAGGTAATCGCGCTGGATCTCCTCGATCGCGGGGGTGGCGTCGATGACCTCGTCGACCGCCACGCCGGCGACCGGGGAGCCGAGGATCACGCGCGGCACGTCGCCGCAGCCCATCAGAGTGGTCAGGCCGACGGACTCGAGCTTCTCCCAGATGGTGGGCACGTCCTCGATGCGGATCCAGTGGAGCTGGATGTTCTGCCGGTCGGTGAAGTCGGCGGTGGAACGGGCGTAGTCCCGGGAGATCTCGCCGACGGCGCGCAGCCTGGCGGGCGAGGCCAGGCCACCGTCAAAACGCACACGCATCATGAAGTAATGGTCCGAGAGCTCGTAGTTCTCGAGCTGGCCGGTCAGTTCACCGCCGAGGTCCTGGCGTCGCTGGGTGTAGATGCCGAGCCACTTGAAACGCTTGAGGACATCGTCCTCCGGAATGGCGGCGAAGCCCTGCTTGGAGTAGACGTCGATGACCCGCCGCCTGACGTCCATGGCCGGATCCTCCTGCTTGACCTCCTCGTCACGGTTGAGCGGGGTCGTGCCGTCGATCTTCCACTGGCCTTCCGGCTTCTTCGCGCGCGCCGGCCGGGCCTTCCTGGCGGGACGCGCCTCTGTCGCCGTGGTCGGTGCCATGTCTGCTCCTCTTGCTGAACTGCTCTGTCTGCTCGGGATCGGGCGCAGAATCAACCTGAAGGCGTTCCGCGCAGTACGGCACCGAACCTATCCGGACCACTCTGTCTACGACAACCCTTAATTTCAGAATGCGCCGCCATTTCGCCCGGCAAATCCTTCATCGGCAGCGGTTACCTGCATAAATTAGGATCCCCACACGATGAATAAATTAATTGACACACTCCATTGGTTATCTCATTGGATGAATTTAAAGGCGAGGAACCTTGGCATCGCCGCCCAAGGGTGCTACTTTTACAGACCAAGTGGTCTAGAATAACCGCACCAGATTGACTGACATCTCCCCCTCCGAGCCTGAAAGGTCCCCAGTCATGACTGAACCGAATCAGCCGACCGAGCAGGCCGCGCAGGACGCTGCGCCGCTGCGCGTCGCCGTCATCGGTGCCGGCCCCGCCGGCATCTACGCCTCCGATCTCCTCATCCGCAACGAGGAGCGCGAGGTCCACGTCGACCTCTTCGAGCAGATGCCCGCCCCGTTCGGCCTGATCCGCTACGGCGTAGCCCCCGACCATCCGCGCATCAAGGGCATCGTCAAGTCCCTGCACAAGGTGCTCGACAAGCCGCGCCTGCGCCTGCTCGGCAACATCGAGGTCGGCAAGGACATCCACGTCGACGAACTGCGCGAGTACTACGACGCCATCGTCTTCTCCACCGGAGCCGTCCGCGACCGCGAGCTGAACATCCCGGGCGCCGACCTGCCCGAGTCCTACGGCGCCGCCGATTTCGTCGGCTTCTACGACGGCAACCCGCGTTTCGACCGTGACTGGGATCTGTCCGCCAAGTCCGTCGCAGTAATCGGCGTGGGCAACGTCGGCCTGGACGTTGCCCGCATCCTGGCCAAGACCGGCGAGGAGCTCAAGGTCACCGAGATCCCGGACAACGTCTACGAGTCCCTGAAGGACAACCAGGCCACCGAGGTCCACGTCTTCGGACGCCGCGGACCCGCCCAGGCCAAGTTCACGCCGCAGGAACTCAAGGAGCTCGACCACTCCGACACCATCAACGTGGTCGTCGATCCGGAGGACATCGACTACGACGCCGCCTCCGAGGAGGCCCGCCGCAACTCCAAGTCCCAGGACCTGGTCTGCCAGATCCTCGAGCAGTACGCCATCCGGGAGCCGAAGGACGCCCCGCACACCCTGCAGATCCACCTCTTCGAGTCCCCGGTGGAGATCCTGGAGAAGGACGGCCACGTGGTCGGCCTGCGCACCGAGCGCACCGAACTCGACGGCAACGGCGGCGTCAACGGCACCGGCAAGTTCACCGACTGGCCCGTCCAGGCCGTCTACCGCGCCGTCGGCTACCGCTCCGAGGGAGTGCCCGGCGTACCCTTCGACGAGGGTTCCGCGGTCATCCCGAACGACGGCGGCCACGTGCTCACCGAGGCCGGCGCCGAGACGCTGCCGGGCCTCTACGCCACCGGCTGGATCAAGCGCGGCCCCATCGGCCTGATCGGCAACACCAAGTCGGACGCCAAGCAGACCACCGACATGCTCATCGCCGACGCCGTCGCCGGCAAGCTCGCCCCGCGCAAGCACGAGGGCGAGGACGCCATCATCGAGCTGCTCACCGAACGCGGCATCGCCTACACCACCTGGGAGGGCTGGTACCGCCTCGACGCCGAGGAGCGATCCCTGGGCGAGGCAGAGGGCCGCGAGCGCAAGAAGATCGTCGACTGGGAGGAAATGGTCAAGCACGCCCGTGAGGTGCCGGTGTGCATCTGATGCCGGCAGAAAGGCAGGACCCCTGCCTCTGAGTCTGAATCCATCGATGGGATTCAGCTGCCAGGTCAGGTGCCGGGCTGGCCCCCTTTTCTGGGCAGGTGCGGTTCCCGACCTCTGCCCGCCGCTGATTGTTCGATAAATTGTTGTCCCTGCGTGCCGACGAATTGACCGGATGCCCGGGCCACCACCGAATGACGTTGCGGCCGCGTGGCCGAGCTCATGCCTGAACGGTCACTTCTGGTTCTGACGGTGGTGGCGGACCAGACCCGAGCTGCCCCGGCTATTCCACCAGGGCGCGGATGTCGTCCATGCCCAGGCCATCCGCCTCGACGGTACCGCCGCCCTCGAGCACGCGGTCGAACAAGGCGGCCTTGGACTTCTTGAGTTCCATGACCTTGGATTCGATGGTGTCCCGGGCCACCAACCGGTAGACCATCACCTGTCGCGTTTGACCGATTCGGTGGGCGCGGTCCACCGCTTGCGCCTCCGTCGCCGGGTTCCACCACGGATCCAGCAGGACAACATAATCTGCTTCGGTGAGGTTCAGCCCGAAGCCTCCCGCCTTCAGGGAGATGAAGAACACCGCAGCCTTACCCTCGCGGAACTCGTCGATGAGTTTCTGGCGTCCCCGGGTTTTCCCGTCCAGGTAGAGACTGTCGATCCCGGCCTCGACCGCCGCGTCGCGAGCCTTGGTGAGGAAACGCGTGAACTGGCTGAGCACCAGTACCCGGTGTCCCTCCGCCGCCGCCGAGGAGAGCAGTTCCGCCAGAGTGTCGAGTTTCGCCGAGGGAGCGGTGCCCTCCGCCGCCAGTTCGCAGTCCAGCGCGAGCTGACGCAGCAGGGTCAGGGAGCGGAAGACCTCGAAGCGGTTGGCGTTGAGGTCATCCACCAGACCGAGTACCTTCTGCCGCTCGCGCTGTAGGCGGCGGTCGTAGATTCTCCGGTGCTTCGGGTAAAGGTCGACCTCCATGACGTTCTCGGTCTTCTCTGGCAGATCCGCCGCCACCAGTTCCTTGGTGCGGCGCAACAGGAACGGGCGTAGCCTGCGCTGCAGTAGCTTGAGGCGCTCGGTGTCCTTCTCCTTTTCGACGGGCGACCGGTAGAACTCAGTGAAGTGCGTTTTCCCGCCGAGTAGTCCCGGGCTGGTCAGGGACACCAGCGACCACAGCTCCAGGAGGTTGTTCTCCAGCGGTGTGCCGGTGACCGCGATCTTGACTGGGACGTCGAGAAGCCGGGCGTTCTTGTAGGCCTTGGAGGTGTGGTTCTTGATCATCTGCGCCTCATCGAAGATCGCTGCGGACCAGGCCAGCGCAGCGTAGTCTTCGAACTCGAGGCGGAAGAGGGTGTAGCTGGTCACCACCACCTGCGCCCCTCCGATCACTTCGGCCAGTGGCCTACCCCGCTTCTTCGCGGTGCCCTCGATCGCCACCGCAGCAAGTCCCGGCGCGAACTTCTCCACCTCGCGCACCCAGTTGCCCACCACACTGGTCGGGGCGACGACCAGGAAGGGGGCACCATCCGGATCCTCCTCGAATGCGGCGCTGATCATGGTGATCACCTGCAGGGTCTTTCCCAGCCCCATGTCATCGGCGAGCACGCCACCGAGGTTGTTCCGGCGTAGTGTCTCCAGCCAGCGGTAGCCGATCTTCTGGTAATCACGCAGGTCGGCATTGAGGGATTCCGGGACCTCGAACGTTGAATCGGCATCCGTCTGATCCGAGGCCGCGGCAAGGGAGTGGATCTTTTCCCACCAGTCGTGTTCCTGGGCATCCACGATGCCGGTCTCGACGAGTTCCTCCCACAGATCCACCTGATAGCGGCTGACCTTCAGATTCTCCACTGACGTGTCATTGAGGGTCTTGGCTTCCTCAATGATCCGCCGCAGCTGGTCGAGCTCCGGGGTGTCCAGGTTGAAGTAGGTGCCCGATGGCAGCACGAAGATCTCCTCGTTCCGGCTCAGGGCGGTGAACAGCGCCGCGAAGCTCACCTGCTCCCCGCCGACCGTGACCTCAACTTGCAGGTCAAACCAGTCCTGTTCCCCGGCGCTCATGCCGACAGTGACCTGTGGGGCGTGAGTGGCCTGGCGGAACTCCGGTACCTCGTCAGTCATGCTGATGTGCACGTGATCGAGCTCCTGCAGGTGCGGCAGAGTCTTAGCGAGGAAGGGTACGGCCCGTTCCCTGGGCAGGGTCTGATCTACCACGGAAGCACCGGTGTCCTTCACCGCGGCCACCACCGCGGATTCGTGGTCCCGGTCCACCCGCCCCAGCGGTCCGCGGTTCCAGGACCACCTCAGATGCAGGCGCACCAGTTCGTCCTTTTCCCCGGTCACCGGCGTGACCTCCAGATTGAGCACGGCGGGCCGCGGAGCCGGGGGCTGGTAGGAATTGTCCGGTGATTCCACCGGCACCAGCTGCTGCAGCCTGGGCAGGTACTGGTTCTCGAAATCCTCCCGCTCCTCGGCTCCCACACGCAGGGTCTCCTGATTGCGGAACAGTCTCAGCAACTCGTCGCGCGGCGGCTCGGCAAAGGGACGGAGCCGGATGTCCTGGCTGCTGGCCGAGGTCTGTTCAATCTCCGCGAGCACCGTCGACGGCTTTCCGAGGAATACCAGGGTGACGCCGGGCCTGGTGGACGCGGGCGAATCTCCGAAGCACAGTTCCGGCAGCAGTTCAAGACCGCCCTCCTTCTCCTTCCGGCGGGCGGCGATCCGCAGGCGGGCCGGTTCCGCCGACAGGTCCACCGGGCGTCGGCCGTCCCACGCGATGAACACCACGCCAGCCTCCCGTAGTTCAGTGAAGATGTCCCACAACTGTGGCAACGCCAGGGTGTCCAGGGGCAGCCAGTCCCCCTGGTGGCCGTATCCCCAGCCGTAGCGGTACCGGTTGGTGCTACCGAGCCAGGTGTTGTACAGCTCCTTCAACAACCGAAGGACGTTCGCACCGCACTTGAGGTTGTACAGCGCGTCCCACTTGGCCTTCCCCTTGATCCAACCTGTCTTACCCCGCTGCCCCGGTCGGATTCGCAGCGAACCCGCCTCCTCGGAGAAGAACAGGCAGACATCGTTCGTCACCTCCTCCTCCACGACCGGCGGAAGAACGGAATCCAGGGTTCTACGCTAGGCGGGCACCGTCTTCTGCGGGGCGTCCCCGTCCGCCGCGAATTTCACCCACCCCTTGTCGACGAGATACAGGATCGCCGCGACCTCGTGGGCACACGGCAGATCCGGGCACGTGCACTCACTGTCCACCCCGCTACCCGGCTCAATTTCGACCACAGTCTGGACCATCCCCGGTTTCCCGGGCCCATTGCGCACGAAGAAGTCGTAGACGATGCCATCTTCCACCTTCATGTGCCCGGTCAGCATCGCAGCTCGGTGGCTGTGCAGCTCAAGACCCTGCTGAAGCGTCTCCGCCGAGGTGTACTCACGGAGGACCTGAAGCGTGTATGGACTGAAAGCAGGCTGAGACATACACCAATCGTGCCACGCGCACGCGTAGGGCGCGCTATCCACATACCCGTTCGGTTCCCGCTTCCCGACGCCCCCGCCACCACCCACCCAGTCGCGAGCGAGACGTCGTCACGCAGGGGTCTCCACGCCCGGAACCTCGATGTACATCCAGTCGCCTGGGCGCGTATCATGCGGGCCGAAAGGGGCTGCAATGCCGACACCGCCGCCCACTGAACGAGGATCAGCGGATCCCCACGATCATGATTTACCCGAGGACAATTCTCATCCTTGAAGTCTGACGACCCCAGTGGCCCCCTGGAAAGTCATCCGCCTCGACGTTTCCTTCCCCCGAAACAGCTCTCAGCCGACCTGCAGCGGTGCCGGACTGAAAATGCCCCGTTCCTCCCCTGCGCCCCCCCCGCTTCCCACCGACAGTTCCGCAATCTCCCGTGCCCCGCATGAAATCCCCCGTGCGCTTAGGGTGCTGCCCGCTCCACCCCCTAAGCTGTGAAACTGACTCCCCAGTTGGGGATGCAGGCCTCAGTTGAACCATGAAGCTCTCGGTCCGGGACCTGATCCCTGGAACGGGTCCGCACTCCCCCAACCGGTGAAGCAATCCACTGTCAACGGACGAATGGAAATGTGAGCTCAATGTTCCCCACAGCCGTGGCCCCGGCGATGACCAGCACAACGATCATTCTCGGCATCCTCGGCATCCTCCTGTCCCTGCCCGCGTGGTTCTACTTCCTGCGCGGCGCCTGGCGGATGTACCGGCTGATCTCCTCCGGCCAACCCGCCCCGGGCCGCGTCGACCGTCCGGCACGCCGTTTCGGGCAGATGCTCAAGGAGATCTTCCTCCACCCCGACATGCTGCGGAAACCGGCGGTGGGAATCGCCCACTGGTTCGTGATGGTGGGCTTCATGTTCGGTGCCGTGGTCTGGTTCGAGGCCTATATCCAGACCTTCAACCCGGCCAGCGGCTGGCCATTGCTCAGCGGCTGGTCCGTGTACCGCTTCCTGGAGGAAATCCTCGCCCTGGGCACGATTCTGGGCATCCTCTTCCTCATCGGCGTGCGCCTGAACAAGGGGCACCGCGAACGCCTCTCCCGCTTCTACGGCTCGAACGTCAAGGCGGCCTACTTCGTCGAGGCGGTCGTGCTCATCGAGGGCCTGGGCATGCTGCTGGTCAAGGCCGGCAAGATCGCCACCTACGGCGACGGTCACCCGGTCGCGGACTTCGTCTCCATTTACGTCGCCGAGCTGCTGCCCGCCAGCCACGTGCTCGTCAGCGTGTTCGCTCTGGTCAAACTACTCTCCGGCATGGTGTGGCTGCTGCTCATCGGCCGTCAGCTGGACTGGGGCGTGGCCTGGCACCGTTTCCTCGCCTTCTTCAACATCTTCTTCCAGCGCCACGCCACCGGGGAGAAGGCCCTGCGCGAGGTCAAGCCGATGATCTCCCAGGGCCGGAAGCTGACCCTGGACAACATGGAGGAGATCGAGGACGACGATTCCCTCGGCGTCGGCACCATCCGGGACGCGTCCTGGAAGATGCTGCTCGATTCGACCACCTGCACCGAGTGCGGTCGCTGCCAGGAGCAGTGCCCGGCCTGGAACACCGGCAAACCGCTGAGCCCCAAGGGGGTGGTCATCGACATCCGGGACATGGCGATGGACAAGGCCTCCTACCTCATGGACCCGTCGCTGCCGGAGGCCGACGAGTCCCACGCGGGCGTCGACGTGCTCAAGCTCGTGGGTGAGGAGCAGCCCATCCACCCGGACGTGATCTGGAGCTGCACGAGCTGCGGCGCCTGTGTAGAGCAGTGCCCGGTGGACATCGAGCACATCGACCACATCACCGACCTGCGCCGCTTCAAGGTGCTGGCGGAATCCGAGTTCCCCTCCGAGCTGACCGGCCTGTTCAAGAACCTGGAGACCAAGGGCAACCCGTGGGGCCGCAACAACTCCGAGCGCGCCTCCTGGGTCGAGGAGGCCCGCCGCGACGGCCTCGAGGTGCCCGTCTTCGGTGAGGACATCACCGATTTCGCCGACACCGAGTACCTGTTCTGGGTCGGCTGCGCTGGCGCCTTCGACGACGAGGGGCGCAAGACCACCCGCGCCGTCATCGAGCTGCTGCAGACCGCCGGCGTGAAGTACTCCGTCCTCTCCACGGGGGAGACCTGCACGGGCGATCCCGCCCGCCGCGCGGGCAACGAGTTCCTCTTCCAGATGCTCGCCGCCGAGAACATCGAGACCCTCAACGGCGTCTTCGACGGCGTCCCGGCGGGACAACGCAAGGTGATCACCACCTGCCCGCACTGCTTCAACACCATCCGCAACGAGTACCCGGACTTCGGCGGCAACTTCGACGTCTTCCACCACACTCAGCTGCTCAACCGCCTGGTGCGCGAGAAGCGGATCACCCCGGTCCCCCGCGGGCCGGAGAACCGCAAGCCGATCACCTACCACGACCCCTGCTTCCTCGGCCGTCACAACAAGGTCTTCGATCCGCCGCGTGAGCTGCTCGGCGTGACCGGCATGGAGCTGCGGGAAATGGATCGCAACAAGAACGAGGGCTTCTGCTGTGGTGCGGGTGGTGCGCGCATGTGGATGGAGGAGAACATCGGCACCCGCATCAACGAGAACCGCAGCGCCGAGGCCCTGGCCACCGGCGCGGAGGAGATCGCAGTCGGCTGCCCGTTCTGCAACACCATGATCGGCAACGGTGTGAATACGCTTTCCGACGCCCCGAAGGCCGAGCAACCGAAGGTCCGCGACGTCGCGCGCATGCTGCGTGATTCTGTGCTGGTCGACGGCGAGCTGCCGCCCGCCCACGAGAAGGCCTTCCTCGACGCCCCGGTACGCGAGTCCTTCGACCTGGGAATCACCCCGAAGAAGAAGGACAAGGCGGTCACCGAACCGACGAAGCCTGCCCGGGAGGAGAAGCCGAGCGGTGGGGCGCCGGCCGCCCCGGGTGGTGCCCCCGCTGCGCCGGGCTCCGCTACTCCACCGGCACCGGGTGGTGCCCCCAGCGCGCCTGGTGGGGCTCCCGCTGCGCCCGGCGGTTCCCCTGTGACACCGGGTAGTGCCGCGCCTCCGGTGCCTGGCGGGGCTCCCGCTGCGCCCGGCGGTGTCCCCGCTGCGCCCGGCGGTGTCCCCGCTGCGCCCGGCGGTGTCCCCGCTGCGCCCGGCGGTGTCCCCGCTGCGCCCGGCGGTGTCCCCGCTGCGCCCGGAAATTCTGTAATTCCAACCCTTGGCGATGCGCCCGCGGCTCCCGGTGGCGCTATTCCTCCGGCCCCGGGCGGAACTCCGGCTGCACCGGGCAGCGCTACGCCTCCGGCGCCCGGTGGAACTCCTCCTGCCCCCGGTGGCGCCACACCGCCTGCACCCGGCCATGCGGCACCGCCTGCACCCGTTGCGCCCGGGGGCACGCCCGCCCCCGGTGGCTCCGTGCCTCCCGCACCCGGTGGCACGCCCGCCGGGCAGGGCAACGCGCCTGCCGCACCAGGCAGCGCTGTGCCTCCCGCACCGGGCGGAACTCCGGCAGCTCCCGGTGGCACGCCCGCAGCCCCCGGCAGCGCAGTCCCACCGGCACCCGGAGGGGCGCCTGCAGCCCCAGGCTCAGCTATGCCACCTGCCCCGGGCGCTTCTTCCCCGCGGCCGGACTCCACAGATGAGGAAGACTGAGCGTTCAACTGGCGGTTGGCGCCTGCCCACCCCGCCCTCCCCGCCGTTGTGCCGGGAGCGGGGCGTCGTCACGCAAGACGCAGCGGGCACGGGCGTCAGGCAGGAAGCCGCGTGAATTCCGCGTACTCGGCCGAAACCCCTCGACCTGGTAACTTGTAGTTCGTGAACTCCAATCCGAACGCAGACAATATTCGCGTCTCCGATGTGGAACGTTCTTCCACGATCTCCGCCCTGAGCCAGTTCTACGCCGAGGGCAGATTGACCGTGGACGAGTACGACGAGCGGTGCGCCCTGGCGACAGCGGCGAAGACCCAGGCGGAGCTGAACGCCCTGTTCACGGATCTTCCCCCCGTCCCGGAGATGCAGCACGGTTCATCGGTGGAGCCCTTCTACTCCGCCGCCGAGATCGACCAGGCCCACGACCAGGGAAAGCGCCCCAAACTGGCGGTGGTGAGCCTGGCCACGATCGGTTCCGTCGCCGGATCGATCGCGTTGAGTGCCCTGGGAATGGAGTTGGCGGCCCTTCTTGTCCTGTTCATCATTCCGGTGGTCGCGATCATGCTGTACGTGGCGAAGGTCGGGCCAGCCTCCTGGCACCAGCCCAGTCAGCGGCAGCTGCACCGGGAGCGGATGCGTGAGCTGCGGGAGGCGGAGAAACTGCGTGCCGCGGAGCTGCGGGTCCAGCGCAAGGAGCGGCAGGCGGAGCTGACCACCAAGGCGATGGACTGGGCCGGGGACGCCATCAAGAAGCGCCGCGGCAAGTAGATCAGTCCCGCCGTCGCCGCGGGTCGGGTGGGCGTCGATAAGCACCGGTGTGATCAACACCTGGTTTACTCAATCGGTGCGCGAGTGGCACAATGCACTCCATGAGCGAGATCGCCATGATTCATCAGCAGCCCGCAACCACCACCCGGCGCCGTGCGCCGAGGACGTTCGACCAGTCCGAGAAGATGAAGGACGTCCTCTACGAGATCCGCGGGCCGGTGGCGGCCGAGGCTGAGCGGCTGGAGCTCGACGGGAACACCATCCTGAAGCTCAACACCGGCAACCCGGCGGTGTTCGGCTTCGACGCTCCCGACGTCATCATGCGCGACATGATCGCCGCCCTGCCGACCTCACAGGGCTACTCCACCTCGAAGGGCATCATCCCGGCCCGCCGGGCGATCGTCACCCGCTACGAGGTCATCGACGACTTCCCGTACTTCGACGTCGATGACGTCTTCCTGGGCAACGGTGTGTCCGAGCTGATCACGATGACCACCCAGGCGCTGCTCAACGACGGCGACGAGGTGCTCATCCCCGCCCCCGACTACCCGCTGTGGAGCGCGGCGACGTCGTTGGCGGGCGGTCAACCGGTCCACTACCTCGCCGACGAGCAGGACAACTGGAACCCGTCGATCGAGGACATCAAGTCCAAGATCACGGAGAACACCAAGGCGATCGTGGTGATCAACCCGAACAACCCCACCGGTGCGGTGTACCCGCGGCACATCCTCCAGCAGATCGTGGACATCGCCCGCGAGCACGAGCTGCTGATCCTGGCCGACGAGATCTACGACCGGATCCTCTACGACGACGCCGAGCACATCAACATCGCCTCGCTCGCGCCGGACCTGCTGACCATCACCTACAACGGCCTGTCCAAGGCCTACCGGGTGGCCGGCTACCGCGCCGGCTGGATGGTGCTGACGGGTCCGAAGGAGCACGCCAGGGGCTTCATTGAGGGCCTGGAACTGCTCGCCGGCACCCGCCTGTGCCCGAACGTCCCGGCCCAGCACGCCATCCAGGTCGCGCTCGGCGGTCGCCAGTCGATCTACGGCCTGACCGGTGAGAACGGCCGCCTGCTCAACCAGCGCAACATCGCCTGGGAGAAGCTCAACGAGATTCCCGGCGTCAGCTGCGTCAAGCCGATGGGTGCGCTCTACGCCTTCCCGCGACTGGACCCGAACGTCTACGAGATCCACGACGACTCCAAGCTGATGCTGGACATCCTGCGCTCCGAGAAGATCCTCATGGTGCAGGGCACCGGCTTCAACTGGCCGGATCCCGACCACTTCCGCGTGGTCACCCTGCCGTGGGCCTCCCAGCTGGAGAACGCCATCGAGCGCCTGGGCAACTTCCTGGTCAGCTACAAGCAGTAGATTGCGGTGCCCTCAAAGCCTCAGGTCCCAAGGATCTGAGGCTTCTTGCTTATCGACATTCGTGTGAGTCCGGCGATCAGGCTTCGACAGGTGCATTTTCCGTCCGGCTGCCGCTGATCTTATCGATTCCAGGCCCAGCACTGGTTTAGTTCCCAGCCGGTATTGTGAACCTCTAGTTGCCCCATTCCTCTATCCTCGGAGGTTATCTGCCATGATCACCGCACGGCTTGTTGAACTGAGGCTCACCGACTTCAAGTCCTTCCACGGTTCGATCCTCCCGCTCAAAGACATCACTCTACTGACGGGACGCAACAGCTCGGGCAAGTCTAATGCGCTTGATGGCCTCGAGGTTCTGTCGCGGCTTGCTGGCGGAGAAGACCTCGCGGACGCGCTCGACGGACGACGGCGCGAAGGTGGCGCAGTCAGAGGCGGCTCCCGCGGCTGTGCTCCCCACGGCTCAGATCACTTCTCGCTCGGTTGCACGGTCGTAAGCGGAAAAGACTCCTACACTTATGATGTCGCGATCCAGGTGTCACCGGATCTCAGGGTGATCTCCGAAAGTCTTCGGGGCCCGACAATCACGACAAAGAGCGGTACCCGAAATAACGACACCGTCATCTTTCAAACCAAGCCCACCCACAATGCGCTTCCGGGCATCGAGACGGAGGTATACAGCGGCAAACGAGGAGTGAATCCGACACAGGTTTTCCGTGACAGTCGCCTGGTTCTCACTCAAATTCCACTCGCACTTCCAGGTTTAAATAGGACTGAGAAATCGATTCTCCAGGGGGCCGAGGCAGTGGCTCTCGCGCTTCGCGGCACCTTCCATGTCGATCCCTTGCCTCATCTAATGAGGAGCTTCGTGCCTGGGCAGGATGTCGCTCTCCGCCGCACCGGTGAGAACCTCTCGGCAGCACTTCGAAGCCTCGAAGCAAATGACCCGTCTGCTTTCGCTGAGATCGTTGAGCTCACCAGGAAAGTAGCTGATGACCAGATCTCAGGTATTTCATTCGCCACCTCATCCCTTCAGGACGTGATGCTGCAGTTGGAGGAAACGCGAGGTGGAACCAAGAACACCAGCACTGAATTGACGCCTGCCCGGGAAATGAGCGATGGGCTTCTGCGAATTCTCGGTATCGCCACCACTCTCAAGTCAGCCCGATCTGGTCTGGACATCGATAGCGGACTCAGCGTCTCAACCACCGGATTAGAAGTGTCCGGTTCCGATAGTGGTGTTCTCATCGTCATTGAGGAACTCGAGAACGGCCTTCATCCCTCCCAGGCGCACCGAGTGCTTGATTTGATCCGGAACAGCCACTCGGAGACGGGCGCCCGTGTCCTCGCCACGACGCATAGTCCAGCTTTGCTCGATGCTGCGGAGGGAACCTTGAATGACAGCATCATCGTGTGCCACCGCAACCCCACCACTGGATACAGCCAATTGACCGCGCTCACCGAATTGCCTGGGTACGCACGCGCGTTGGCAGAAGGAACCCTGGGTGATGCCGTTACAGCGGGTAAACTCGTCGACGATGTCGTCGCCGAGCCGGATTATTCCGATTTCCAGAAGTTTCTCGGTGTAAGCTGATGCGCAACGTCATCTTTCTTGACACCAGCGTGGTGTGCAACATCATTCCGGTCCCCGGCTTGGACCAGAACTCTGAGGAAATCAAACTGGAGATGGCGAACCAGATGAAGTCAGGCACCGACTTCATCCTTCCCATCACCACAGTCATCGAGACCGGCAACCACATTGCCCAGGTACCCAACGGGGATCTGCGCCGTACAACTGCAGAACGGTTTCGCAGTACGCTCCAGATGGTAATCGAGGGCAAAGCCCCGTGGATTCTCCACGACATCCCCTGGGACAAAGATTTCCTGATGCGTTTTCTTGCTGGTGCCGGTACCGGGAGCACGTACGTGGAGCACGCCACAAGCCAGGTTGGCGCAGGTGACCTCTGTATCCTGACGGAGCGCGAACAGTATGCGGACCGCACCGGCATCAACGCCGGGATCTGGACTCTTGACCGGGGGCTCGACGCCTACAACCTGTAGCACCGCGCCCCTATGAAGTGGAAGCTTGTCGAGCCATTTCTCGAGAGGAACGGCCCTGCTGCGGTTTTCCTTTAATGCGCCACAATTTTGGCCCTCAGGATGAAAGCAAATGGGCTGAGCGTTTCCACAGCGGGTGGTCTCGTCAGCGCTTATCTCGGGCGCTCCCACCTCTACGAGATCCACGACGACTCCAAGCTGATGCTGGACATCCTGCGCTCCGAGAAGATCCTCATGGTGCGGGGCACCGGCTTCAACTGGTCGGATCCCGACCACTTCCGCGTGGTCACCCTGCCGTGGGCCTCCCAGCTGGAGAACGCCATCGAGCGCCTGGGCAACTTTCTGGTCAGCTACAAGCAGTAAGTAGTCTGGCGGGCATGACGACGCTCGCGCAGGAACTGGACAAGCTCGACGGCGCCGGCTACGGCGCCTACAAATCCCTGCGCGGCTCCCACGATCTGGGCCGGGGGCTGACCCTGGACATCGACCGGGTCCAGTCGGACCCGTTCGCCCCGCCCTCTCTGGTGCGGGTGACCGTTCCCCGCTCCGCCCTGCCCGTCGACGCCGGACTGCTCGATGCCTCCCCCGTCGCCGCCGCCGATCATCTGACCCGGCGGGTCGCGTCAGCAATCCGCGGACTCGGCGTCCGGGGCGGCAAGGAGCAGGGTTCGCTGGGCATCGACGTCCCCGGCCAGCAGGTCCTCGAGCGCTCCAGCGTGCGTATCGACGACCGCGAGGTCTCCGTCCGGCTGGACGCCGCCCTGCCCGCCCGGGGTCGGCGCATCCGGGGCCAGGCCGCCCGCCGACTGTTGTGCGACGTCCTGCCCCAGGTCATCGACGACGCCCTGTTCCGCGTGGACGCCGCGGCGCTGCGGGAGGCCGTGGTCCTGCACCTCGACCAGGCGGACCTGCGCGGCAAGCTCGTGGAGCACGATCTGCTCGCCTTCGTCTCCGACGGCGCGGTGCTGGCGCGGGCCTCCGGCGACAGTGACCTGCCCCTGGGATCCGCGGTGATGTTCTCCTCCCCGGACAGCCTGCGCCGCACGTTCACCCTGCGCTCCGGCCGTGAGGTCACCGGCATGGCGCTGCCCCGCGGGGTCACCCTGATTGTCGGCGGCGGCTACCACGGCAAGTCCACCCTGCTGAAGGCCCTCGAGCGCGGGGTCTACGACCACATCGGAGGCGACGGCCGCGAGTTCGCCGTCGCGGTCGGTGACGCCATGGCACTGCGCGCGGAGGACGGCCGCTCGGTCACGGACGTGGACATCTCGCAGTTCATCGGCGACCTGCCCTCCGGCACGGACACGACGCGCTTCACCACTCCCAATGCCTCCGGCTCGACCTCCCAGGCCGCGGGCCTCGTCGAGGCCCTGGAGGCCGGTGCGACAACACTGCTGATCGACGAGGACACCTCCGCGACCAACTTCATGATCCGCGACGAGCGCATGCGCGCCCTGGTCCCGCACGAGCCCATCACCCCGCTGCTCGACCGGGTGCGCGCCCTGTGGGAGTCACTCGGGGTCTCGACGGTGCTGGTGGCCGGTGGTTCCGGGGCGTTCCTCGACGTGGCGGATCGTGTCATTCTGCTCGACTCGTACCGCCCGCTCGATGTGACGGACCGGGCACGGGAACTGGCCGGGGCACGTGAGGCCCAGGCACCGTTCCCCACAGCAGACGCCCGGGTGCCGGAACGGGGCTCGCCCACCCCGGAATCGCGGGGTGCACGCGGAGGTCACGGAAGTCACGGCGGTCGTGGCGGGCCGCGGGGCCCGAAGCCACCGCGGGCGAAGGGCCTGTCATCCATCCAGCTCGGCGAGGAGTTCATCGACTTGTCCGCGGTGTCCCAGCTGGTCGACGACTCACAGACCCGGGCGATCGCCGCGGTGCTCGCCCGACTCGGTGAGCTGTCGGACGGGCGCCGGTCGTTGGGTGAACTCGTCGACGACGTGCTTGCCCGGGTGGATGCCGACGGGATCGACACCGTGTCGGGACAGCGGCGCAACTTCCATCCGGGACGCCTGGCCCGGCCGCGCAAACAGGAGATCATGGCGGCGGTCAACCGGTACCGACGCCTGCGGTGCTCACACTGATTCTTGTCGTTCACCCTCCCGACTCGGGCGCCGGGAGACGCAGGACGGACTCGGCGCAGTCGGTGACCAGGGGCCGTCGCCACGAGGGGGACGCCGTGGACGGTTGAACAGAGACAGGACGCGGAGCGCGGGCACCCTGCCAGTCGAATATTATTCACTGCTTCTTAATCTATTAGTATCCTCGTGTTAGTCCTGCCTCTCCACAATGGAATGCGCGTTTATCGATCATTTTTCCGTTTTCCAAGGAGTCGCAGTGAAGCACATCCGTTCGGTCCTGGCCGGTGTCGTGGCCATCCCCCTCGCCCTGTCGCTGGGTGCCTGGACCATTCCCGGTTCCTCATCCTCGTCGGCCGATCTCAGCAGCAGCGGTGAGTCCCCGCAGGCCGTCGATCCGGCCGACAACCTGCCGGAGACCTTCGATCTGCAGTCACACCGCTTCGGCCGCGGGGAGTGGACCGAGGAGTCCGAGCTCGGCGTGATCGAGTCGCAGAAGCTGGATGTGACCACCCTCGAGTTCGACATCGTCATCTCCGAGGACGGCGTCCCGGTCGTCTGGCACGATCCCACCATCCAGGCCGACAAGTGCACCGACGTCCAAACCCCGCTCATCCAGGGCGACCCGGATTACCCTTATGTGGGCAAGCTCGTCAACGACCTGACCTGGGAACAGCTCCAGACGCTGAACTGCAACCTCCCGCTGGACGCCTACCCGGATGCCGAGCACCCCGAGACCAACCGCCTGCTCCAGCTGCGTGACGTCTTCGAATTGACCAAGGACGACATCGGGGTCCACTACAACATCGAGACCAAGGTCGAGGCCGACAACCCCGACGCCTCCGCCACCCCGCAGGAGTTCGTCGACGCCATTCTGCCCGTCATCGAGGAGTACGACGTGGCCGACCGCACCATGATCCAGTCCTTCGACTGGCGCACCCTGCCGCTGGTCCGCGAGCAGGCCCCGGAGATCCCGCTGGTCATGCTGTGGAGCAACGGAACCTGGCAGTCCGGTTCCGCTTTCACCGGTGAGGTCGACTACGACGAGGTGAACGGTGACATCTTCGCCGCCGCCGACCAGATCGGCGTCGAGGTCCTCTCCCCGGGCCACACCTCCTACGGCCGCGACGACAACGGCGACTTCGATCTCGAGGCCGCCCGGCAGTTCAACACCGAGGCCAACGAACGCGGCTACCGCGTGGTGCCGTGGACCGTCAATGACGGGTCCGAGATGCGCGAGCAGCTCGAGGCCGGTGTCGACGGCATCATCACGGACTATCCGTCCCGTCTGAAGGCCATTCTGGACGAGCAGGGCATCGACTTCTGACCTCGTTCCCACCCCAGCTGTCTCATGCACGTCCCGTCGGCCCGCGCCGGCGGGACGTACCGATTTCCGGGAACCGGTGCGGGCGTGACCCGGGTTCCTCAGTCGCGGCGTGGCCAGGGTTTGCCCCGTACCGACTCGACCCCCTCGTTGAATCGCCGCAGGAGCGCGACGAAGGTGTCCAGGTCCTCGTCCGTCCAGTCCGCAACCACCCGCTCGGCTGAGGTCCGGCGCGCATTGAGTTCGGCGGCGAGGCGACGGGTGCCGTCCCCTGTCGCACGGTGCCTGCGCGCCACGCCGCCGGCCGGATCGTTGATGCGTTCCACGAGTCCTTTCTTCATCGCCGCCGCGACCTGCCGGTGCACCGTCGAGATGTCCAGGTCGAAGACATCGGCCAGTTCCGCCACCGTCATCGGCCCCTCGGCCGCCAGCCGCGAGAGCAGGACGGTCGCGCTGCGGTCGAGCGGGGTCTCGCGGTCATAGGGCCGCGCCCCCTGCAGTGCGTGCCGTGACAGCAGCATGTGTTCGTACACCAGGCCCGCGGTGCTTCTGTGGTCCATGGCTTCCTTCCCCTCGTGTGCCCTTACCCCAGCTGTGGGGCGTACGGTTTGCATCATACAAATCACTCTCAAGATTCCAGGAGGACCACGGTGACGGCTCACACCGACGCGGATCAACCCCACTCCACCAGGCCCGGCACAGGAGCCGCGATGCCACCGTCCCCGGATCCGGGCAACCCGCCGCTGGTCACCCCCACCTTCTTGCTGTCCTGGCTGGTCAACTTCGTCCAGTTCCTCCTCTTCTACCTGTTGGTGACCACGGTGGCCCTGTACGCGGTCAAGGAATTCGCCGCCTCGGAGGCCGCCAGTGGCTTCGCCGCCAGCTCCTTCGTCGTCGGCGCCACCGTGGCCCGGATCTTCGCCGGCTACCTCATCGATGTCCTCGGACGGCGCCGGATCATGCTGGCCGCCATCGTCGTGGTGACCATCGCCTGCGCCCTCTACATTCCGGCCGGCACTCTGCCGCTGCTGATCGTCGTGCGCTTCGTCCACGGCTTCGGCTACGCCTTCGCCAGCACCGCCCTGATGGCCATCGCGCAGTCCGCGATCCCGTCCCGGCGTCGCGCCGAGGGCACCGGCTACTTCGCGCTCGGTTCCACCCTGGCCACCGCGGTCGGACCGGCCCTGGGCCTGTTCCTGGTCGGTTCCTTCAGCTACGACGCCCTGTTCCTGGTCACGCTGGCGACGGCGGCCGTCGGCCTGCTCCTCGGGTTGTTCCTGCGCAGGCCCGCCGAACAGCGGGAGGCCGAGGCCGCCGCCGAGAAGGCCGCGCGGGAAGCAGGCGAGACGCCGAAGCACCCTCGTTTCTCACTCAGCGACATCGCGCATCCGGCGGTGATCCCGATCGGCGCCTTCATGCTGTTCGTGGGCCTGTGCTATGCGGGCGTGATCACCTACCTGAACGCGTACGCGGAACAACGCGACGTGGTCACCGGTGCGGGACTGTTCTTCCTCGCCTACGCGGCGACCATGCTGGTGATGCGCTTCGTGCTCGGTAGGGTGCAGGACCGGCACGGCGACAATGTGGTGATCTACCTGGGTCTGGTCTGCTTCGCGCTCGCTCTGGGGCTGCTGGCCGTCGCGACCGCCGACTGGCAGATCATCATCGCGGGCGCGTTGACCGGACTGGGCTACGGCACCCTGATGCCGGCGTGCCAGGCCATCGCCGTCAGCGCGGTGCCCGCGGACAAACTCGGCACCGGCATCTCCACGATGTTTCTGTTCATGGACGTGGGGCTCGGGCTGGGACCAATCGCCCTGGGGGTGCTGGTGTCCGCGACCAGCTACGGCACCATGTACGCCGTCCTGGCCGGCGTGGCGGTGCTGGCCGCTGTCTTCTACCATGCCGTGCACGGGCGTCACGACGTCGCGCAGAGGGGACCCGCGGCACTCTGACCGGAGGTGGCCGGGCATGACAGACAACCTTCATGTCGCCCCCGTTCGCGTGAACTGTCTCTAGACCATCGTGCCATCGGGGAAGAACACGTTCGGCCCCTGCGGATCATAGAGACCCAGGCCCAGCCGCTCGGCGACCGCCGGGATCGTCTGGGCCACCTTCTCCGCCTTGCCCCACGGGAACGCCAGATAAATGTGGTCCACGCCGATCTCGTAGTCGGCCAGCCGGTCCTCCAGCCCCGGAACCTCGGCGAGCTCGTTCCCCGAGGGGGCGTCGGGACCGTTCACCGGCGGAAAGTCCACGCGCAGCTCGTCGTAGAAGGCCACCAGCTCCGGTGACGTCCCGTCGGGCGAGGTGACATCCCACCCGTCGGGATGCCCGGGGTTACGGCACCAGGCGAGCAGCTCGTCCGTGGGGGTATCGGCCGGGACGGCGTCCAGGGTGAAGACCATCAGGTCGTAGCTCACGCGCTCGCCTTGTCCAGGCTGCGGCCGAGGGCGTGGATGGTCCAGCCGGCGTCCCGCCAGGTGACCGGGTCGAGGACGTTGCGGCCGTCGATGATGATCTTCGTGTCGACGAGTTCGCCGACGGCCACGGGGTCGAGTTCCTTGAACTGGCGCCACTCGGTGGCCAGCACCACCACGTCCGCACCACGCAGCGCCTCCTCGACCGAATCGGCGTAGCCGAGGGTGGGGAAGACCTTCTTCGCGTTGTCCATCGCCTGCGGGTCATAGACGGACACGTCCGCACCCGCCAGCGACAACGACCCGGCCACCGACAGGGCCGGGGAATCGCGCACGTCATCGGAGTTCGGCTTGAACGCCGCCCCGAGCACCGCCACCCGGTGGCCGAGCAGGTTACCGTCGCAGACCTGCTTGGTCAGCTGCACCATCCGGTCGCGGCGGCGCATGTTGATCGCGTCCACCTCGCGCAGGAAGGTCAAGGCCTGATCGGCGCCGAGTTCACCGGCCCGGGCCATGAACGCGCGGATGTCCTTGGGCAGGCAACCGCCACCGAAGCCGAGACCGGCGCCGAGGAACTTGCGCCCGATGCGCTCATCCAGACCGATGGCGTCCGCCAGGGCGGTGACGTCCCCGCCGGCGATCTCGCAGATCTCGGAGATGGCGTTGATGAAGGAGATCTTGGTGGCCAAAAACGCGTTCGCGGAGACCTTCACCAGCTCGGAGGTGGCCAGGTCCATCACCCGAAACGGGGTGCCCTGCTCCAGGGGGGTGGCGTAGACCTCGCGGGCGATCCCCTCGGCGCGGGTGCTGCCCTCCCGCACGCCCAGGACGATGCGGTCGGGACTGATGGTGTCCTTGACCGCGTAGCCCTCGCGCAGGAACTCCGGATTCCAGGCGATCTCCACACTCGTGCCCGGCCGGGCCAGGGAATCGGCCAGGGCCTGCATCTCCTCCGCCGTGCCCACCGGAACGGTCGACTTGCCGAAGATGACGTGCTCGCCCTCGAGCAGCGGCACCAGGTTCTCGATGACCGCGCGCACATACGTCATGTCCGCGGCATAGGAGCCGCGCTGCTGCGGGGTGCCCACCCCCAGGAAGTGCACGTGGGCGAACGCCGCGGCCTGCTCATAGGAGGTGGTGAAACCCAGGCGCCCGGCCTCGAGGTTGCGGGTGAGCACCTCGGGCAGCCCGGGCTCGAAGAAGGGGACCTCACCGGCCTGCAGCGAGTCGATCTTGGCCTCGTCCACGTCCACACCCAGCACGTCATGGCCCAGCTCCGCCATGCACGCCGCATGGGTCGCACCGAGGTACCCGGTGCCGATCACAGTCATGCGCATAAGGGACATTGTTACCTGTTTGACGTGAACGGTGGTTGAACTCGCATGTGAATGGCACCGACCGGCCCGCTTCCCCGCCCCCTTCGGGGGCACGTGCCGACGACGTGCCGCCGCGGGCGTCGAGAAGCGGTCAACGAAAGTTGAGGTAGTACCGCGACGGGGTCGGCCCGCGCTGGTCCTGGTACTTCGAGCCGAGCTTGCCGGTGCCGTAGGGGAACTCGGCGGGTGAGGACATCCGGAAGATCGCCATCTGCCCGACCTTCATGCCCGGCCACAGGGTGATCGGCAGGTTCGCCACGTTCGACAGCTCGAGGGTGATGTGCCCCGAGAAACCCGGGTCGATGAAGCCCGCGGTGGAGTGGGTGAGCAGACCCAGGCGACCGAGCGAGGACTTGCCCTCGAGGCGGCCGGCGAGGTGGGTCGGCAGGGAGAACTTCTCCAGGGTGGAGGCGAGCACGAACTCACCGGGGTGGAGAACGAAGGACTCCCCGTCGGGAACCTCGACGAGGGTGGTCAGATCCTCCATCGCCTGCTTCGGGTCGATGTGCGTGTACTTCGAGTTGTTGAACACCCGGAAGAACTTGTCGATGCGCACATCCACACTCGACGGCTGGACGAGTTCAGGGTCGTAGGGCTCGACGCCCAGGTCACCGGAATCGATGGCGGCACGGATGTCACGGTCGGAAAGCAGCACGTCGCCAAGTGTACGTCAGACGGTGTGGTGGCCGACACGGGGCCATTTGCGGCGCCGGCGAGGGCGGGTGCTACACTAGCCGGTAGCTCACGTGAGCTGCAGTTATCACTGCCGGTGTAGTTTAGTGGTAGAACATCAGCTTCCCAAGCTGAGAGTGCGGGTTCGATTCCCGTCACCGGCTCTCATCAGGCCCGGTCCGCCCTCGTGGTGGACCGGGCCTTCCGCGTGTCCCCTTGTCGGCTCCGGCCCGCGGGGGCTACGCCGGCGCGTTCCCAAAGGGGCGGTTTACCCGGAGAAGATGCCGGATCAGCGGTTTTTCGCCGGTGAACCGCCCCTTTACAACGCATGACGACCGGGACGACAGAAGGCCGGTGCATCCTCTCCAGAGGGTGCACCGGCCTTCTGTCTGCCCGCGGACTACCGTCCTAACTGCAGCGCACGATCGGCTGCGGGTCGTAGACGGTGGTCTGGGTCTCGCGGGAGATCTCGTTGCCGTTGAGGTCGCGGATGATGCGGGTGTCCGAGGTGGTGAATCCGGGCGCACCGCCGGAGGGGATGCAGTCGTCCCCGGAGATCACCCGGGTCTCCGGCTGCGTGTGGGCCCAGCGTCCGCCCGAGACAGACTCGACGTCGGTGGTGTCGACACCCATCAGCCGGACCGTGACGTTGCCGCCGCCGACAGCGGTGTCGATCCGCACCGGGTACTCGGTGTTGTTCCGGAACTGCAGATCAATGGCGCCCTCGTAGACGGTGGCCTCGCGGCCGGCCGGGTAGCGGGAGATGTAGTAGCTGTGCGGGGTGTGCGCCACGTCCTCCAAGCCCGCGAAATACGCGGCGTTGTAGAGGGTGGTGGCGAACTGGCTGATGCCGCCGCCGACGGCCTCCCCGGCGCGGCCGTTGATGATGATGCCGCCCTCGACGTAGCCCTGGGCGGTGCCGCGGGGTCCGGTGTAGCCGTTGAGGGAGAAGGTTTCGCCCGGCGCGACGATCGCCCCGTCCACCTCGGCGGCGGTCAGCGCGATGTTGATGCCGGAGGTCTCCGAGTAGCCGGAGGTGGTGAACTCGCCGACGACCTCGTCGAAGGTCGCGGTCTGGGCCATCTCGGTGGTGAAGGCGGCCGGGTCGTCCTCGTAGGCGGCCTCCCAGGTGCGGTCGTCCTCGTTGCCGGAGGTCACCCGCTCGGGGAAGTCGGCCAAGGTGGCCTCCCAGTTGATCTGCACGCCGTCGACGTGCGGGGTGATCTGCCGGCCGCCGTCGGTGAAGGTGATCTGGGCGTTCTGCCGCTGGCTCTCGGTGGTGCCGAGCGTCTCGGCGAGGATGCCCTGCGCGACCTCGACGTTGATGTCGGTGCGCAGCTGATCGCCCTCGGGGACGAAGGTGACGACCTCGCCCATCCGGGCCGGTTCGATCACGCCGTCGACCTCGTCGCGGCCGTGGACCACCAGCGGGGTGGACACGACGGTGGTGGCGGTGTCCTCGGCGGCCTCGACGGCGTCGGTGCCGATGGCCGGTTCGGTGATCTCGGCGTCGACCTCGACGCCGGTGGGGTCGAGCCAGCGGCTGGTCACGTCCTCCTCCAGCGCGGCGGGGTCCACGTTCTGCCCGTTGACGGGCTGGGTGACCTCGACCGCGCCGTCGACCAGCGTCACCGCGCCGTCGGCGGGCTCGGGCGTCAGCTCGCCGTGCATGCGCTCGAGCTCGGGTGTCAGCAGGGCCTGGTCCACGCCCGTGGCGACCTCGGCCTCCGTGGTGCGCACCAGGTTGGCCAGCCGGGTGAACGGGTTCGCCGGCTGCGTGCCGACGGCCGCGACGGCCTGCTCGAAGTCCAGTGTGAGGCCGGCGGCAGCGGGGACGAACTCGGTGCTGAGCTCACCGGCGCGCACGGTCACGGGCTCGTCGACGACGCCGCCGAGCTCACGCTCGAGGGCGGACACGGCCTCGTCGGGGCTCATGCCGCCGATGTCCACGCCGCCGATGCTCGTGCCGCGGGGCACGTTGTCCTTGTTCAGGGCGTAGTCGACGCCCCACGCGATTCCCGCGAGGGCGAGCAGACCGACGATCACCCCGAGAGCAACCTTCAGTCCCCGGCCACCCGCGGGCTGGTTGTTTGACTGATTCACGGTTCTCACAGTAATGGTCGCCGGAGTAAATACCTACTTAATCGCGCTTCCACCCGGATTCCCCCGAGATCATTCCCCGGGGGCGAAAGGCCGGGGCAGCGGGTCATCCCGGACCACCGTGCGCATCCCCCGGCGGAGGTGCCGGGAGACTCCGTCCGGGCCCGGTCTCCCCCGTCGTCGTAGGTGCGGGAGGTCAGCCCAGGGAGAGGAAGGTCGCGCGCATCCGCCCCGCATCAGGCTCGAGGCCGGTGAACAGGCGGAAGGCGTCGACGGCCTGGTGAATGGCCATGCCGGTGCCGTCGAGTGTGCGGCATCCCAGCGCCTTGGCCTCGGCCAGCAGTTGAGTCTCGATGGGCATGTACACCACGTCGCCCACCCAGTGCCGGGGCGTCAGGCAGGAGGTGTCGAAGGCGGTGCCGGGGTGGGCGGGCATGCCCATCGGGGTGGCGTTGACCACGCCGTCAGCGGCCGCGATGACGTCCTCGATACCCCGCGCGTCAACACCCGTGACGGCCTCCCGGCCGACGGCTGCGTTGATCGACTCCGCCAGCGCCTGCGCGCGGGTGGGATCCAGATCGGCGACGTACAGCCGCTCCACTCCGTGGGTGACCAGGGAGTAGGCCACCGCGTTGCCCACTCCCCCGGCACCGACCTGGACGACCTCGGTCATGCCGGCATCGGGAAGCCCCTCCTCCAGCCCCCGGGAGAAGCCGGTGACATCGGTGTTGTGGCCGGTGAGTTTTCCATCGGGCGAGATGACGACCGTGTTGACCGACCCTAACCCGGCGGCCTGCTCCGAGAGCTCGTCGAGCAGGGGCAGGACCGCCTGCTTGTATGGGTGGGTGATGTTGAGGCCGTTGAATCCGGTGGCGCGTGCGGCGTCGAGGAGCCCGGTCAGGGATCTGCCCTTCAGCCGGTCGGTGAGGGTGTCCAGGCGGCGGTACACCGTCGCCGCCCCCTGGGCCAGCCCCTCGGCCTCGTGCATGGCCGGGGTGCGGGACAGGGAGATGCCCTCGCCGATCAGGCCGAGGAGAATGCTGTCGTGGTTCATGATCTTCGTCAGTGTCCTTCATTGTGGTGGGTGGCCAGGATGTCCACGGCGAATCCGTACCCGGGGACGCCGGCGCCGGCGATGACGGCTTTCGCGGCCGGGGAGAGGTAGGAGTGGCGGCGGAATTCCTCGCGGGCGTGCGGATTGCTGATGTGCACCTCGACCGTGGGCAGCTCCGCCGCCTTCACCGCGTCGAGGAGCGCCACCGAAGTGTGCGTCAGGCCGCCGGGATTGAGCACGCAGCCGAGGTGGGTGCCGCGGGCGCGGTGCAGCGCGTCGATGAGATCGCCCTCATGGTTGCTCTGCACTGCGTCGACCTTGAGGCCGTGGTCCGTGGCCCGTTTCCGCACGAGCGTGACGACGTCGTCGAGCGTCTCGTGGCCGTAGATCTCCGGCTCCCGCTGACCGAGCATGTTCAGGTTGGGGCCGTTCAGCAGCAGAATCCGTTCTGCCATGGTTGATTCCTTTCCGGGGCCTCCGGGGCGGGGCCCGGGGTCTACTGCGGAATGCCGCGTTCGGCGTCGCGCACGTTGCGGTACTGGGCGGCGAGTCGGACCGGGGCGTTGTTCTCGCCCCAGCCGGAGAAACCGCCGCGGCGCTCGACGACCTCGATGAACATCGTGCCCAGGGTGCCGGTGTAGAAGTGCAGGAATTCGCCGTCGGCGTCGCGGTCGTAGAGCAGGTCGTTCTCGCGCAGTTCGGCGAGGAAGGCCGGGGTCAGGTCGAATCTCGCCTGCAGGTCGTCGTAGTAGTTCTCGGGGACCGGCAGGAACGCCAGTCCCCGCTGTCGCGCACGACGCGCCACTGCGACGATGTCGGTGGTGGTGATGGCGATGTGCTCCGGGTAGGCGGCGGCCAGGAAGTCACCCTGCTCACCGTCCTCGGGGGCGACGCTGAGCAGTAACCGCACGGTGTCGTTGGCCGAACGCATGACCTTATTGCTGATCAGCCCGATGGGGCTGGGGAACTCCTCGCGGCTGTGGGTCTCCAGCGCCATGAGGGAGGTGTAGAACAGCACGGTCTCGTCATAGTGCTGCCAGGGCTGGGCCAGATTGACGTGGTCGATGCCGGTGATCAGCGGGGCGGGCTCCAGGTCGTTGTCCGTGACGCCGAATTCCGCCAGCCACGCCGGGGCGGTCTCGGGGGCCAGACCGCTGAAGAACACTTCGGTGCCGTCGGGTGCGTACACCCCGTGCAGCTCGACCTCGCCCGCGGCCCGTTCGCGGGGGACCGGACGGGCCTGGAGCAGGTGGGCACGGGCCTGCGCGGCGGCCGGGTCCGGGGTCCGCACGCCCAGGGAGGTGATGCCGGTGGGGGCCCCGGTCGGCCCGCGGTCGCCGATGACGACGCGCACCGGCCCCTGGGTCCACACCTGGAACTGGGGCTTGCTGCGGTGGTACCCGCCGAGGCGGAAGCCGAGCTGGTGGAGCACCTTGATGGTCTCCCCCAGTCGGCCGGTGGAGATCTCCACGAAGTCCACGCCCTCGGGGTCGGCGACCTCGGGCAGCGGGGACAGCTCCAGGGCTTCAGCGGCCTTGCCCTCCCCCGCGGCGTGCAGGGCGCGCCAGGTCTGGTCCTCCAGCCACCGCAGGGAACGCAGGCCGTCGACGGCGGTGCGTCCGACCTCGGCCTTGCGGAAGGAGTCGTTGAAGATCTCCAGCGAGACCGGACCGTCGTAGCCGGTGCGCGCGAGGTGGCGCATGAACTTCACCAGGTCGAAGTCCCCCTCGCCGGGGAAGACGCGGTGGTGGCGCGACCAGGACAGGATGTCCATGCTCAGCTGCGGGGCGTCGGCGAGCTGGACGAAGAAGATCTTCTCGCCCGCGATCTCCTCCACCGCGTCGGTGGACCAGCCGCGGGAGAGGATGTGGAAGGTGTCCAGGCAGGTGCCCACCCGCGGGTGGCCGGCCAGGTCGACGATGCGTCGGGCGTGCTCGAAGTCGTTGACGAAGCGGCCCCAGGCCAGCGCCTCATAGGCGATGCGCACGTCGTAACGCTCGGCCAGTTCACCGGCGCGGCGCAGCTGGGCGGCGAAGAGCCCGTCGTCGTCGATGGTGGCGGTGGCGACGTTCGAGCACAGCAGGATGGTGTCGATGCCCAGGCGGTTCATCAACGCGAACTTCGCCTCCATGCGGCGCAGGTTCGCCTCGAACTGCGCTTCCTCCACCCCCTCGAAGTCACGGAAGGGCTGGAAGAGATCGAGGGTGAGGCCCAGGTCGGCGGCGCGCCGCCGGATCTGCTCCGGAGAGTGCGGGGAGACGGTGAGATCCTGCTCGAAGATCTCCACGCCGTCGAATCCGGCGTCGGCCGCCGCCCGGAGCTTCTCCGCGAGGGTGCCGGACAAGCAGACGGTGGCGATCGAGGTACGCATCAGAGTCGGGCCTCCTGGTGGTCGTTGTTGTTGTCTTCGGTGCGGCGGGGGTGCGGCTGGTCCGGCTCCACCACGATGGTGGTCCTGCGCTCCTTGCCGGCCTCGACGCCGGCGCGGGCCAGGTCCGTGGCCTCACCGCGGGCGGTGTGCAGGGCGTCGATCTCGTCGAGGTTGTGGTTCCTGGTCTCCTTCGCCGTCAGGCCGGCGACGGCGGCGATGACGCTGACGACGCCCACGAAGATGCCGACGCCCAGCCAGTTGTCCCCCTCGGCTCCCGCCAGTGCGGAGGCCAGGACCGGGGCGAAGCCACCGGAGACGGCGAAGCCGATCTGGGTGCCCAGCGCCAGGCCGGTCACGCGGACCGGGGTGGGGAACATCTCGGCGTAGAAGGCGGGCCAGACGGCATTCGACATGGAGTAGAACAGTCCGGACATCACCACGCCCACGATGAAGATCGCGGTCCAGTTGGCGGAGTAGATGGCGTTCAGGTAGCCGCCCATCGCCACCGCGGATCCGATGGCACCGATGACGAAGACGGGCCGGCGTCCGAGGCGGTCGGCCAGCGCCCCCGAGAGCGGGATGGCGAGCAGGGCCACCACGTTGGCGGCCACCGGGACCAGCAGCATGGTGGAACGGTCCAGGCCGACCACGTTGGTGGCGAAGGACAACGACCAGACGGTGAAGACCACGTTGACGGTGTTGATCATGGCGGCGACGGCGACACGGGCGACAGCGGCCTTGTGGTAACGCAGGGTCAGCGCCAGCGGGGACGGGCCGCGGACGGCCTCACCGTTGGCCTGAGACTCCTGCACCTCCCGGAATGCGGGCGGCTCCTCCAGGCCCCGGCGAATCAGGAAGGCGACGAGCACGACGACGGCGGAGAGCCAGAACGGCACGCGCCAGCCCCAGGACATCAGTGCTTCTTCGCTCAGGAAGAGGGTGAAGGGGATGAAGACGGCGGTGGCCAGCAGGGTGCCGAACTGGGTGCCGTGCAGCGTCCAGCTGGCGGTCAGCGCACGCCTGTGCTCCGTGGAGTGCTCCAGTGACACCGAGATCGCGCTGGCCTGTTCCCCGGAGGCGGACAACCCCTGGATGACGCGGCAGATCACCAGCAGTGCCGGGGCCAGGTAGCCGACCTGGTCGAAGGTGGGCAGGCAGCCCACGATGAACGTGCTCGCGCCGATCATGAACAGGCACAGCATCAGCACGAACTTGCGCCCGAAGCGGTCGGCCAGCGGCCCCATGATCAGCGCGCCCAGCGGACGGACGATGTAGGCGATACCGACGGTGGCCATCGAGGCGAGGATCGCCACGCCGGGCGCGGTGTCCTCCGGGAAGAAGAGCTGGTTGAGCACCAGCGCAGCCGCCGTGCCGTAGACGGCGAAGTCATAGTATTCAAGGGCCGAGCCGATCCAGCCGGACAGGGCGGCCTTCTTCGGGGTTTTGCGGTGCCCGGAGGCGGGGGCCTGGGTGGTCATGGTCAGGTGTCCTTCCGGGTTGCGGGAACCCTGTTCGTCAACACTTGTCTCGATACCTTCTCTGAGGGTTGCCGCGTCCTCCGCGCCGGTATCCGACTAAAACGGAGGGCGCGGCCGGCGACGGGACGGGGTCGGTGTCCCACGGTCTGGAGTGACCCTCTCGAGGGACGATATGCGAGTGTGATTTATAGTACAAATGCATATCCAACAACCCAGAAATACATTCCCTGCATACCGTCGCTCAAGGGGGCACCCCGTGAACCTGCACCAGCTGAAATCCTTTCTCGTGGTGGCCCAGCACGGGCAGATCTTCCGCGCAGCGGAGGAACTGCACCTCTCCCAACCCGCCCTCAGCCGGCAGATGGCCGCGCTCGAAGCGGATATCGGCGCCCCGCTGCTGGAGCGCCACTCGCGCGGGGTGTCCCTGACCCGGGCGGGGGAGGTCCTGCGTGATGAGGCCACGGAGATCCTGGCCCGCATGCAGTCGTTGATCGGCGAGATCCGCTCCGGCGAACATCTGATGACCAGTGTGAAGATCGGGGTGCCCCCGGGACTGCCGGGGACCTGGCTGCGGGAGCGGCTGGGCGGCATGCCCGAAAACGTCCGGGTCTCGCTCATCGAGGCCCCCACCGATGAACAACTGACTCTTCTGAAACAACGGCAGCTGGACATCGCCCTGGCGAGGAGGCAGAGCGAGGCGTTCCCCACGCAGCTGGTGTTCCGGCAGCGTATGGGGATCGTGGTGCGGCTGGGCTCGGAGCTCCACCACGTCCTGGGTGACCGACCCTCCGCGACGCTCTACGACATGGAGGGCCTGCGGGTCCTGGCCCATTCCCGGGGTGAGATCCGGGTGCAGGAGGAGATTCTCAAGAATGCCATGCGGTCGGTCAACGTGGACGCCACCTGGATCTTCCGCAAGTTCGGCCAGTACAGCGCGTTGATCGCCGATCTGGTCGAGGCGGATGTCGCCCTGACCACCGAGGCCTCCGCACGGCGGAACTTTCCCGGTTGGGAGTGGATCCCGCTGGAGGGCCACGACGCCTCCGGCAAGGATCTCGTGGTCCGCACGTGGGCGACCTGGAACCCGAAGCCCTCCCCCGAGGTCACGGCGGCGGTCGAGCTCTTCACGCAGGACCCCACGCCCTGACCCCGGGAGCCCGGTGCCCGGCTAGCTGCCCGACTCCAGCAGCTGGAGCTGCACGCGCAGCGCGGAGGCGTCGATCTGCCCGATCGGGATCTCCCCGGCGGTGACGGCCGCGTCCACCAGGTCGATGGCGTGCCCCAGACCGGTGGCCGAGGACCACAGGGCCTGGTCGGCGCCGGCGGCGATCGCGGCGCGCACCGCCTCCGGGGTGGGCATCCGGTCGGTGATCGCCCGCATGCCCGACAGGTCATCGGTGTAGACGAGCCCGTCGAAGGGGACCCCGCCCGGGTAGCCGCCGGAGCGCAGCAGCCGGTAGACCGCCGGATCCAGGGTCGATGGGCTGGTCCCGTCCCCGAGGCCCGGCACCACCATGTGCCCGACCATCACCGCGCCCGGCGCCTGCCCCAGCGCCACGGCGTAGGGCGGCAGATCGTGGTGGACCATCTGCTCGTAGGGCGGGGTGTGCGCCAGGCCCAGGTGAGTGTCGCCGCTGGCCTGCCCATGGCCGGGGAAGTGCTTGTACACCGGCGTGACCCCGGCCTCCGACAGTCCGCGGGCGAAAGCGGCACCGTAGACCCCGGCGGTGTGCGGGTCCGCGGAGAAGGAGCGGTCGCCGACGATCTCGAGACCGACGGTGTCCACGTCGAGGACCGGGGCGAAGTTGACGGTGATCCCGTGGTGGCGCAGCGAGGCACCGATCTCACGGCCGATGCCCGTGACCTGTTCGGGGCTCATGGTCAGCGCCATCTCACGCGGCGACGGCCAGGAGCCGAGCACCTGCGAGTGTCGCTGGACGCGTCCGCCCTCGAAATCGATGGACACGGAGAACGGCCGGTCGACGATCTCGCGGAGAGCGGCGATGTCACGGCCGGGCTCCGTGAGGATCGCCGGGTCCGCCCAGCTGGTGATGAAGATGCCGCCCACACCCTGCTCCAACTTGGCCAGGGCGTCGTCGAAGTCGGTGACGCCGACGACCATCAGGGAGGCGATCTTCGCGCGCTGTTCCTCGGGCACCCGGGAGCGGGCGATCTCCCGCGGCGTGGGCTCCGGTGTAGGCGTGCCCGTCGGGCGCGGGGTGGACTCCCGCGCGCTTGTCGACGCCGCGTCGGGGGCGGCGGACGTCGTGGGCGTCGGGGACGTCGCAGTGGTTTCCGTGGTTTCCGTGGGTCCGGAATCCTGCGCGGCGGGGGCACATGCCACGAGCAGACAGGCGGCGGCCACCAGCGCGAGGGCCGGTCTGATGTCCATGCTCCGGCCTCCTTCCCCACCGGCGTCAACGTTGTGCAACACCCCCACAGTCTGCCCGAGGCACACCCGCCGCGTCATCACCGGTTCCCCGTGCGCCCGCGGGGCGCTGGTTAGACTCGGTCCCGGTATCTGTTCCCCGCACCGGAATCTGGAGTTCCCCGTGACCACCCCACCTGAGAACCCGACCCCGGACGAGTCCCCATCGTCCGATCAGCGCCCGCTGACCATGCTCATCGCCTACGACGGCTCGCCGCAGGCCCGCCGTGCCATGGAGTACGCGGCGCGGCTGCTGCGGCCCCGCCACGTGGAGATCCTCACCGCGTGGGAGCCGCTGCACCGCACCGCGGCCCGCGCGTCGAGCATGTCGGGGATGCACCAGGCGGACTGGGTGGCCGGCGCCGAGGCGGACGACCCGGCCTACTCCCGGGCCCGGGACACCTGCCGCGCCGGCGTGGAGCTGGCCGAGTCGATGGGGCTGCAGGCACGTGCCCACATGGTGGAGTCCGCGACCGCCATCTGGTCCGCGATCGTCGACGCCGCGCAGGAGCTGCGTCCGGACGTCATCGTCACCGGCACGAAGGCGGTGACGGGTATCCGTTCGCTGTGGCAGACCTCCACGGCAGACAACGTGGTCCACAACGCCGGTATCCCGGTGTTCATCGTGCCCCCGGAGATCGAGGAGGACCGGGGCACGGAGGCCTAACGGGCCTGAGCGCGGGCTTGGCCGGGGGCTGGTCTGCGCTGCTAGGATATCTGCCCATGGCCTACCAATCCGACTCCCTCAACCGCCGCGCCCTGGGTCCGGCGGTGGCGAGCGCTGTCGTCGGCGTGGCCCTGGGCATCGTCGCCGTCATCGGCATCGCCTCCTTCTCGGGGCAGGACTCCGTGCCGCAGGGCAACGCGGTGCCCGCCCAGGACGCCCTGCTCGGCGGCCCGGAGTACGGCACCCGCGGCTGACGTGAGGGGCACCGGCCGCCGCCCGCTGCGCCCGCTCCACGCCCACCTGGCGGGCTGGCTACTGCTGGCCGCCGTCATGTTCCTCCAGCCCTGGGGGCTGACCGCCGCCGACACCAAGCACGACCTCACCGCCGATCCGGCCGGCTTCCTCGCCGGCGCCCTGCACGCCTGGACCGACACGTTCACCCTCGGTCAGCTGCAGAACCAGGCCTACGGCTACCTGTTCCCCCACGGCCTGTTCTTCCTGTTGGCCGATCCCCTGCCCGACTGGATCGCCCAGCGCCTGTGGTGGACCCTCGTCACGGGCGTGGGCTACTCGGGTTTCCTGGTGCTGGCCCGCCGCCTGCAGGTGGGCACCCCGGCCTTCCGGGTGCTGGCCGCCGGGCTCTTCGCCCTGTCCCCGCGCACCCTGTCGACCCTGACGACGATCTCCTCCGAGACCTGGCCGGTGATGCTGGCCCCCTGGGTGATGGTGCCGCTGCTGGGACGCCTGTCGACGCGCGCGGTGGCCGCCGCCGTGCTGCCCGTCGCAGCGATGGGCGCGGTCAACGCCACCGCCACCCTGGCCGCCTGCCTGCCCGCCGGGATCGTGCTGGTCTGGCGGATGCTGCGCCGCGACGGGCGCGCGGTCCGCGCCACCGCCGGGTGGCTGGCCGGCTGCCTGGCGGTCTCGCTGTGGTGGATCGGCCCACTGCTGGTGCTCGGCCGGTATTCCGCGCCCTTCACCGACTACATCGAGTCCTCCTTCGTGACCACCCGCTGGCTCAACCTGCCGGAGATACTGCGCGGGACCACCAGCTGGTCACCGTTCGTGGACACCGAGCGGGTCGCCGGCAACCTGCTGGTCTCCGAGCCGGTGTTCGTGCTGGTCACCGCGGCGGTCGCGGCGCTCGGCCTGGCCGGGCTGGCGCTACAGGACACCCCCCACCGCGGCCTGTGGACCGGGATGCTGCTGGTCGGGGTGGCGATTCTGGGGATGGCCCACGGACCTTTCGGCCAGGCCTGGCTGGACTTCCTCGACGGTGCCGGCGCTCCGCTGCGTAACCTGCACAAATTCGATCCCCTCGTGCGGCTCCCGCTGCTCATCGGCCTGGCCGCGCTGGGTTCGCACCTGCCGCTGCCGGCGTCGAGGACGCAGCTGGCGCACCCGGGGCGCCGGCACGCGGCGGCCGTGCTCGTCGTGTGCGTCGCCGTGGCCGCCCTGGCCCCGGCCTGGTCGGCGCGCCTGCTGCCGCGCGGGGCCTACGAGCAGGTGCCCGGGTACTGGCACGAGGCCACCGCCTTCCTCAACGAGCACGCCGCCGGCACCCGCACGCTCATCGCCCCGGAGGCCTCCTTCGCCCGCCAGGACTGGGGCTGGACCCGCGACGAGCCCGCCCAGCCGCTGCTGGAGGTGCCGTGGGCGGTGCGCGACGCGGTGCCGCTGATCCACCCGGAGGCGATCCGCGGCCTCGACGGGGTGATGACGGCCCTGCACTCCGGCAACGAGGCCGCCACACGGGCACTGTCGCGGCTGGGCATCGGCGCGGTGCTGCTGCGCCACGACCTCGCCGAGGGGGTGGGCGGCGAGCCGATCGACGCCACCGACCTGACGGACGATCCGGACCGGGTGCACGCCTTCGGCGGGAACGGCGAGATCGAGATCGTCCTGCTCGACCCGGACGCCGGCATGACCCTGACCAGCACGGAGCCGGTGCGGGTGGCCGGCGGCGGGGAGATCCTCGCCCTACTCGACACCCTGCACGGGCCCGCCACCCGCCAGCTGGTGTCCGGGGACGCCGAGATCGTCACCGACACCCCGATGCTCGTGGCCCGCAACTACGGCACGCTGCAGGATCCGGTCTCCGCTCCCCTGGCCGACCGCGCCGAGGGCTCGGACGTGCGCAACGCCGTGCCCGACTACCCCTCCGTGGGCCCGTACACACGGGTCGACGAGCGCGGCGGGCAGGTCGCCGCCTCCAGCTCGGCGGCGGACGCCACGAGCTTCGGCGGGGCGGACCCGGCGCGCTCGGTCACCGCGGCCGTCGACGATGACCCCGACACCGCCTGGTGGCCCACCCCGGGCACGGCGACGGGCGAGTGGATCGAGCTGCGCGGGCACTTCCCCGATCCCGTCCTGGAGATCACCGTCACCGGTGACACCACCGTCACCGTCTCCTCCGGGCCGGCGGGCACGGCCTCGGTGGAGCGTGAGCTGGTCGGCGGTGAACCGGCCGAGATCGTCGTCCCCGGCGGGGCCACCGACTCGGTGCGCGTGACCCTGCACGGTCCGGCCCCCGTGGGCGTCAGCGAGTTCGGCATCCAGGGGGTCCCGGTCGAGCGGGTGGTGAAGGTCCCCGACACCTCGCCGGAGGTGCGCCAGTTCCTCTTCCAGCACCTGGCGGTGGACACCGGGGTGCTCAACCGCGAGTTCACCGCACCCCGGGACATGACCGTCGAGGTCGACACCGCCGACGGGGAGCCGGTGACCATCGACGGCGTGGAGCACCGGCCCGGCGACACCGTCGAGCTGGCGGAAGGCGACCACCGGCTGCGCACCCACGCCCGGTGGGTCAGCCTCACCGTACCGGGCTTCACCCCGGGCCCCGCCCCCGTCCCCACCGACGCCGACATCGCCGCCGCCGAGACCGACCGCCTGCTGGTCACCGGGCGGGCGGCCAACCCGGGGCTGCGCGCGCAGATCGACGGTGTGCGGCTCGAGCCCGTGACCGTCGACGCCGCGACCCAGGCCTTCCGTGTGCCCGCCGGGGTATCGGGCCGCGTGGAGTTCTCCTTCGCCGGCGACGCCCCCTACCGCGCCTTCCTCTTCGGCGGTGGCGTGCTCGCCCTGCTCACCGTGGCCGGGTGCGTCCTGCTGCTGCTCCGGGGGCGCGACCGTCGCGAAGCGTGGTCACCGGCCGTCCTCTCCCGCGGGGGCTCCGGGGCGGGACTGCTCACCCTGGGAGCGGTCACGCTGGTCCTGGTCGCGGGATGGCCCGGGCTGCTGGCCGGGGCACTGATGTTCCTGGTGCGCCGCTACACGGTCTTCCCCGCCCCGGTGCTGGCCGGGGTGCTCACGGGCATCGCGGGTGCGTGGCTGGCGCGCGCGCCCTGGCCGAGCGCGGACTACGCCGGTGACGCCGGATTCGTCTCACTGGTCTGTGCCGCGGCACTGGCCTGCCTGCTGCCCGCGCCGCCCGGGTTCCCCGCTCGTCGGGCCGCCTCCCGCGGGCCCCGCAGGCGGCGCACCGCCCACCGCGCCGGATCCTCGACCAGGACATAGCTGGCCGCGGCCACGGGGACGGTGCCCACCGCTGTCAAAGCGAGCACGAGCCAGAAACCGCCCTGGAACAGGCCCTGCCCCGCCAGGGGGAAGACGACCGCCAACACCGCCAGGTGCCACAGGAAGATGGAGTAGGACCACCGGCCGAGCGCCTGCATGACCCCACTGGTCAGCAGCCCCGGGCCGGGGGCCAGGGCGTAGGGCACGACCAGCAGGGCGGCGAAGGCGGTGCCGGCCAGCACGCGGGCGGTGAACTCGCCCGGGGAGGGGTGGACCAGCCCGAGCGGGCCGAACCACTCCTGCCCGGCCACCCAGGCGACCACCAGGGCCAGCACCCACCATAGCGGCCGGACCCGGAAGACCCGCTCGCACCAGGCGGGCACGCGCCCCTCGGCCTCGGCGGCAAGCAACCCGACGGCGAACCAGCAGACGTACGCCGGCGGCCAGATCTGCCGGTTGGCCACCCCCGGCGCCGGGGTGGACTCCACGAACGGCAGCCACGCCCAGCCCAGGCTGACCACCGCGGCCGCGAGGAACACCCCGACACGCGCCCGGCGGGACAGGCGCCCGACCGTCAGCGCCAGGACGGGCAGCACCAGGTAGAAGGCCACCTCCACGCTCAGGGACCACAGGTGCGTCAGCCCCGGCGCCAGGCCGTCGGCCACGTAGATCTGCGTCAGCGTCAGGTTCGCGGCGATCTGGGTGCCGGACATGCCGGCGGCGTCGGGAAGCAGCAGGATAACGGCCGCCACACAGACGAGGTAGGCGGGCAGGATGCGCCCGGCGCGGTTGACGTAGTAGCGGCCCGCTCGGGCGAGGGTGCGGTCGGTGCGGTGGCGGCGCCACAGCAGGAACGCCGACAGGGCGAAGAAGACGGCGACGAAGAAATCGAAGCGGGCGGAGAGGGAACCGAGGAAGGTGGCCGGGTCCGCGCCGGTCTGGAAGGCGACGTGCGTGACGACGACCCCGAGCGCCGCTACGGCCCGCAGCCCCTCCAGCGAGAAGATGTAGGAACCTTTGTAAGATGGGGCGGTGCCTGATGCGGGTGCCGTCGGCCCTGCCGCCGCATTGGTCGGGGCGGTGCCGGGTGTCTCTCCCGTCACGGGTCGTCACCCCCTTTCTCCGGGTTACTGCCGGAGATGTTACTGGAAGGAAGACGTTGGCCGAGTTGCGGAACCCCAGTCGCGCCGGACGACGGCTCCTGGTGGTGATCACCCTCGCGGTGATCGCGATCATCCTCGGCAACTTCGTCGCCCCGCCCATCATCAACCTGATGAAGCCGTTGTCCACCGACATCTCGGCGACCTACACCACCGAACCCGCGCCCACGCTGGTCCTCGACGCGGTCGCCCTGCGCGAGGGACGTGTCCCGGACGCCAACGCCGACGACGGCGGCTGCGCCGGGCAGGATCCGGCGGAGCTGCCGCTGTCCTGCTTCATCGTGGAGACCGAATCCCACCTGCACCGCGAGACCACCACCAGCCCGGCCGACGACCGTCGCGAGGCGGACGTCGACACGCGTCTGGAGGTGCGCGCCGGTGACCGGCTGCTCGCCGGGATCACCGACCACCTGCGTGTGACCCGGCAGTCCACCTACCCCGTCGCCGACCCGGTGGCCCGCATGAGCGTGGACCTCCCCGGCGCGGACCTCGGGCTCGACACCGGCGAGGCCGTACGCCGGGGCCTGCAGTACTTCTTCCCCTTCACGACCGAACGCCGCTCCTACGCCTACTTCGACCCGATCGCCCAGCGCACCATCCCCCTCGACTATGTGGCGGAGGAACCCCACCACGGCCTGGAGACCTACCGCTTCCACCACGAGGTCACCGCCCTTCCCCTGACCGAGGCCATCGCCCGCGGCTGGGCCCAGCCGGAGGAACCGCAGCCGGCCGGCCAACAGCTGCTCAACCTCCTCAGCGACGAACAGCGCGCCCTGCTCGACGGGCTCCAGGTCGTCGGCCGGGCGGGGGACTACTACAGCGACGCCGAACTCGCCCGCCTCGACCGCGACGCGGAGACCACCGTGGTCCTCGAGCCCTACTACGCCGTCGCCCGCACCCTGTGGACCGAGCCGGAGTCCGGCGTGATCGTCGACTCCGAGCGGGAGTTCCACATCTACCTCGCCGCCGATCCCCGCGAGGCCCAGGCGTTGGCCGCCGAGCCCTCCCCGGACCGCGCCATCTTCCACACCGTGGCCCACTGGGATGAGCGCACGCAGGCCGCCCAACACGAGAAGGCCCAGCCCGTCGTCGACCGGCTGCGGGCCCTGCAGGTCCTGGCCACCGTGTGCAAGGCGCTCGCCTTCGTGCTCATCGCCGTCGCCGCCGTCATGATCGTGCGGCGCCGGCTGGAACAGCGGGGGCGAGTGTCCTGAGCACCGCGCGCCGGTTCCTGCCGACCGCCTGGGCCACCCTGCTCATCGGCCTGCTGCTCTGGCCACTGTTTAGCCCGGGGCAGCTGGCGCTGCGCGACATGCTCGTCCTCGACCACCCGGCCCTGTCCCCCTCGGCGCTCGGCTTCGGGAACCTGGCGGCGCGCAACGTGCCGCAGGACGGAGTGCTCGCGGTGCTCGGCACGTTCGCCCCGGCCTCCTGGGTGGCGCGCGGGCTGATCGTCGCCGCCGCGGCCGCCGGGGCCGGGGGCGCGGCGTGGCTGGCGCGCCGGGCCCGCGGGGGCGGGTGGGCGACGGCCGCGGCGATGACGGTGGTGCTGTGGAACCCCTTCGTGGTCGAACGCCTGCTGCAGGGACACTGGTCGCTGGTCATAGCCGCCTGGCTGCTGCCCCTGATCGCCGCGGCGGGGCTGTCGGGGCGGGCGTGGGTGGCGTGGCTGGCGATGTGGCTGGCCGCGCTCACCCCCACCGGCGGACTGTTCGCGCTGTTCACCGGCGTGGCGACGGCGCGCCGGCACCGCTGGTGGACGGCCGGCGTCGGCGTGGTCGCCTGCCTGCCGTGGATCATCCCGGGGCTGGCGTCGGCGTCGTCCGCGCTGTCGACGCCCGAGTCCGTCGCCGCCTTCGCCCCGCGCGCGGAGGGCCTCGTGGGCACCCTCGGCTCCCTGCTGGGGCTCGGTGGAATCTGGAATGCCGACGCCGTGCCCGCCTCCCGGGAGGTCGGCTTCGCGGTCGCGGGCGTGGCGCTGTTCGCCGTGCTGCTGCTGGGGGTGCGCCGCTGTCCTCCGGTGCTGCTGGTCCTCGGGCTGGTGGGCCTGGGCGGGGCGGTCGCCGCGTGGCTGCTGCCCGAGGCCCTGGCCTGGGCGGTGTCCACCATCCCCGGTGCGGGCCTGCTGCGCGATTCCCAGAAGCTCGTCATGCTGGCCCTGCCCGCCTACGCCGCACTCGCCGGCGGACTGCGGCCCCGCTGGCTGGCGGGTGGGGCGCTGGTGCTCGCACTGCTGCAGGTCCCCGACGCCCCGCGTGCCCTGCAGCAGCTCACCCCGGTGGAGGTCCAGGTCAACGAGGAGCTGGTGGCCTTCGCCGACGGGCGCGACGTGCTCTTCGTCGACCGGCCCGCCCTGATCACGCTCGCCGACGGCCGCGTGGTCACCGATCCCTACGCCAAGGCACTGTCAATGGTCGAATCAGGGGCACTCACCGTGGACGGGGTGCTGGTGGACCCTCCCTCGGAGCGCTGGGTGGCCGCGCAGGAGGCGTGGGCGTGGCGGGACATGGACACGCTCGAGGAACTCGGCGTCGGGGTGATCGTCGACGACGACGGCCGCGTGGTGGGGACCGACGCGCAGCGACGCGTCGCACCCCTGGGTGTGGCCCTGCTGGGGCTGTGGCTGCTCATTCCCGTGGGGGTGCTGGTTCTGCGCCTGGCCGGGCGGGGTGGTCGACGAGGTGCTCGACCGCGGCCGGCGGGTCGACGCGCGGGTGGCCCGCGCGGTAGGCAGGGCGGCAAACAGAGCGGTAAGTCGGCCGGCAAGCGGGATGCCCGCCCCGCCGCCTCCCCGCGCAAACGCACCGGGAAGGACGCGGCGGAAGACTAGTACCGCGTCAAGACCAGCTGAATCAGGGGCATTAAGGTATACCCTATTGAATCGCCCATCACTGTGGAGCGACCTGATTGAGAGCGAACTACGACTGCGACCCCCTGAGTCCGTCCGCTACCGCCCCAGCCCCTCCAGCAGTTCCGCGAACTGTCGTCCGGTGCGCTCCCAGGAGAAGGTCTGGGCGCGCACGTAGGCTGCCAGGCCGAGGTCGTGGCGGGATTCGGGGGCGTCGAGAAGCGCCTGCGTCAACCGGATGAGCTCGTCGCGGTCCTCGGCGAGCATGCCGGTCTGCCCGTTGAGCACGGAGTCCCGCAGGCCGCCGGAGCTGCGGTAACCGAGGGTGGGCACGCGGTGCTGGGCGGCCTCGATGACGGCCAGCCCCCACCCCTCCTTCCGCGAGGGCATCAGGTGCAGGCAGGCGCGGTCGAGCAGGGCGTGCTTGTGCTCCTCGGCGACCTGGCCGTGGAAGGTCACCCGGTCGGCCACCCCGGTGCGCTGCGCATAGACGCGCAGCTCGTCCTCCCACCAGCCGGAACCGATGACGTCGAGCACCACGTCGTGGGATTCGCCGAGTGCGGCGACAACGTCCATCGCGTGCTCGATCTGCTTGTGCGGCACCAGCCTCGACAGGGTGACCAGGTGGTGCCGGCCGGTCCGTTCCGCCCGCGGGTGGTGCTCCGGCACCGGATCCACGCCGTTGCGGATGATGTGGATGCGGTCGGCGTCGACCCCGAGTCCGACCAGCTCGTCGGCGCTCGGTCCGGAGACGGTCACGTACGGGCTGCGGCGGTAGACCAGTGGGGCGACGCGTCGTTCCAGGAACCAGCCCAGCCGCGCGATGGCGGGTCCGGCGACCGGCCACTGCTCCCGGTGGCAGTGGTGGGTCAGCAACACGGTCGGAGCGCCGGTGACGAGCCGGGCGAAGAAGGGGATGCCGTTCTGCGTGTCGACGACCGCGTCGAGGCGGCCGAGCGTGCCGATGCCCAACCGGCCCAGCAGGATACCGGCCAGCGCCTTCGGGTAAACGGTGAACTTGCCGCCGCTGCGGGAGTAGCGCACCCCGTTGCGGTAGGACCGGCGCGGGGCGTCGGTGTGGCCGGCGGTGCGGTAGACGACCTCGTGCCCGCGGGAGGCGAGGTACTCGCCGACGCGCTCGAGGTAGCGCTCCGAGCCGCCACCCTGCGGGTGGGTGGAGTCGCGCCAGCACAGCAGAAGAATCTTCATGACCTCGCCCAGCCTATCGGTATCCCCTTTTGCGGTGCACCGCCGTCTCCGCCGCCGCGGTGACGGCGGGTGGCCCGGCCCGGGATCCGGTCTGGCATTCTGTGGGACGACACCTCCCCTCCCCGCACCCTCCGGAAGAACTACTCCACCATGATCTTTCCCCGCACCCGCGCACTGGCCACCCTGGCCCGCTCGCTGCGCCTGCTCACCTCGGTGCGTCAGGAGCAGACCCGGCCCGACCTGTTCTACGGCGAGCTCGCCGAGGACACCGCCGGGCTGCTCGCCGCGCTGCGCCACGACATCACGGGCGAGTCGTTGTCCGGGGACGCGGTGCTCGACGTCGGCGGCGGCCCCGGCTACTTCGCCACCGCCTTCGAGCGCCGCGGGGCGAGCTATGTGGCAGTGGAACCGGACGTGGGCGAGATGTCGGCGGCCGGCATCGAGGTCGCGGCGTCGGTACGCGGCTCCGGGACGGCGCTGCCCTTCCGCGACGCGGCCTTCGACGTGGTGTACTCCTCCAATGTCGCCGAACACGTGGACCGGCCCTGGGACATGGGCCGGGAGATGCTGCGGGTCACCCGCCCCGGCGGGCTGGTCGTGCTGAGTTACACGGTCTGGCTCGGCCCGTTCGGCGGGCACGAGACCGGGCTGTGGGAGCACTACGTGGGCGGCGGCTTCGCCCGCGACCGCTACACGCGCCGACACGGGCACCCGCCGAAGAACGTCTTCGGCGAGTCACTGTTCGACGTCTCGTGCTCCGAGGGGCTGCGCTGGGCGCGGGGGCTCGAGGAGCAGGGCCTGGCCGACGTCGAGCTGCTCTTCCCCCGCTATCACCCGTCCTGGGCGTGGTGGCTGGTGCGGGTGCCGCTGGTGCGGGAATTCCTGGTGAGCAACCTGGTCGTCGTGGTGCGCAGGCGCTGAGAGCCGGCGGCTACCTGCCCGAGGCGTTTCCCCGGGCGTAGAGGTGCTCGGGGCGGCCCGAGGTGCCGTAGCGCAGGCGGACCTCCAGAATGCCCCGACCCGCCATCGCGGCCAGGCGGCGCTGCGCGGTCGCCCGGGAGACCCCGGCGAGCCGGGCGACCTCGCTGGCGGAGAGCACGCCATCCCCGAGGGCGTCCAGCATCAGCTGCTCCGTCGCCGAGGCGGACGGGCTCGCCGGTTCCTCGGAACCGTGCATGATCGACAGGGCCTGGTCGACCTTCTCCTGTCCGAGTCTGCGGGTTCCGGAGACCACCCTGCGGAACCGGGCGTAGCGGTCGAGTCGTTCCGCCAGCACCCGTTGGGAGAACGGTTTGACCAGGTAGGCCAGGGTCCCGGCATGTAGGGCGCGGCGGACCGTGGCGGGTTCGTCGGCGGCGCTGAGCACGAAGGCGTCCACATCTGCCGCACGGACCAGTTCGATCCCGTCCCCGTCGGGCAGGTAGACATCGGCCAGCAGCAGGTCCGGGGCGTCCCGGGCGATCACGTCCCTGGCCTCGGCGATCGTCCGTACCGAGTCCAGCACGGTGAAACCCGCCGTGCCCCGTACGACGTCCGCGTGGATGCCCGCGACTCGGAAGTCGTCGTCGATCACCAGCACCCGCCAGTCCCTGTTCATTGTCATCTACTCCCATCCTCTTCCCGGTCGCGCCGCCGATCCGCAGTCACTCCCGGTTCCATCACACCCGGCAGCCGGGCGCCGAACACCGCCCCGCGGCCGCTCGGCTGCCGGCCGCGGTCGATGATCCACAGATCCCCGCCGCGGCGGCGCACCAGCTCCCGGCACAGCTTGAGTCCGATGCCGTGCCCGTGGACCGCGTCGCCGCCGGCGGACCCGGCCGCGAACACATCGGTGCCGGGGGCAATCCCCGCGCCGGTGTCGGCGACGACCAGCACCAAGTCACCGCCCTCGTCCAGGAGAGTGATGTCGACCTCCCGCGGCGTCTCGCTTGTCTCCGGTGCTTCCGCAGCCGCCCTGACCGCATTGTCCACGAGGTTACCCAGCACCGTGGCGGTGTCCTCCACCCCGGAGACCGTCCCCAACACGAGGGTCTCCTCCCCGAGCCTGAGATCCACGCCCCGTTCGGCGGCCTCCATGGATTTCGCCCCGAGGAAGGACTGGAGGAAAGGCTCCGCGAGCAGCTCACCGTCCGCCAGGGGGTAGTCCACCGGCCCGCGGTCGCGCATCTCCCGCAGGAACTCCCCGGCCTCCCCGATCCGGCCGGCGTCCAGCAGGCCGGTGGCCACGTGCATGCGGTTGGCGAACTCGTGGCGCTGGACCCGCAACGCCGAGGTCATCGCGCGGACGGAACCGAGCCGCTCGCTCAGCCCCACGATGTCCGTGCGGTCCCGGACGATGATCACGGAACCCAGCCGGCGCCCGGCCCGTTCGACCGACCGCGAGTCCAGGTAGAGCACCCGGTCGCCGATGGCCACCGCGTCCCGGGCCTCACCGTTGCGCAGCGCGACCAGCACATCCGCCGGCAGGTCGAGTTCGGCGAACGCGCGCCCCTCGGGAGCTTCGATCCCGAGCATCCGGGCGGCCGGCTCGTTGCACACGCGGACGATCCCGTCCAGGTCGAGGGAGATGACGCCGTCGTCGACGCCGTCGAGGACCGCCGCCTGGTTCTGCACCAGCGAGACGAGTTCCTCCGGCTGCAGCCCCAGGGTCAGCTGTTCCCAGCGGCGCCGCATCAGCAGCAGCGCGCCGATTCCGACGGCGAGCGCCACCACCGCTGCCGCGGACACCCCGAGCAGCAGCCGCGGCAGCTCATCGAAGACGCTCGCCCGCTCGAAACCCACGCTGACCTCGCCGACCGGTTCCCTCGTGCCGGGGGCGTACACGGGCACCTTCGCCCGCGCGGACTCCCCCAATGTCCCGGTCTCCCAGGCGATGATCTCCTGCCCACGCAACGCCGCCTCGTGGCTGGTGCTCACCTGCTCCCCCAGGCGTTCCTCCTCGGGGTGCGCCAGCCGGATGCCCTCGGCATCCGCGATGACCACGAACAACGCGCCGGTGCGTGCGGTGATGTCCGTGGCGTAGTCCTGCAGAATTCCCGAGGCCAGCTCCACCTCCGATGCCTCCGGGGCAGCCACCCGTCGGGCGACCTCGCTCCGGACCTCCGGTTCCGCGGCGACGGTGCGGGCGATCGACAGCGCCGAGGACTCGGCCTCGGCCTTGAGCTGATTGACGGCCAGCCAGGCGAAGATCACGGCGCACACCGCGACAACGGTCACGACCGTGAGCAGTTGCAGCAGCAGCACCCTGGTGGCGAAGCGCATGATCTTCCCCTCATCTCCTCATCCCGGTCCGGCACGGCGCGGGACAATGCGGAATCCGTCCCGCCGTCCGTCCCTCATGATCTCAGCCCGCCCGGTGCCGGCGAAAAGAGGCGGCACCTCCGGGGTTGCCGCATCCCCTGAGCAAAATGCACAGAAATCTTTAAATGCACTTTAGGTGGGCCAATGCACTCAAGCACGACTATGTGGCGCAGAACACTTAATCTTTCGTGGACGTCAGACCCCACGAACTATTCCCGCCTCTCTGAAGGACTGTCGATGAATACCCCCGCCACCGTTACGCTCGCCGCGGAATACGCGATGAGCTACACCCTCTCAGACGGAGTCCTCGTCGCCCTCGGCTTCACCATGATCCTCACGTTCATGACGCTGATCATGACGGGTCGCCTGACTCCCCTGGTCGCCCTCATCCTCGTTCCCACGATCTTCGGACTCATCGCCGGTGCCGGCTTCGGCCTCGGTGACATGGTCCTCGACGCCATCGGCGACATGGCCCCCACAGCAGCACTGCTGATGTTCGCGATCATGTACTTCGGCATCATGATCGACGTCGGGCTCTTCGACCCGCTGATCCGGGGGATCACCCGGGTGCTGGACAACGACCCGGCGAAGGTCGTCGTCGCCACCGCCGTCCTGGCGGGCGTCGTCTCGCTCGACGGTGACGGCTCGACCACCTTCATCATCACCACCTCCGCGATGCTGCCGATCTACCTGCGCCTGGGCATGAGCCCCGTCATCCTCACCTGCACCGCCGGCCTGATCAACGGCACCATGAATATCGTGCCCTGGGGCGGCCCGACCGCCCGCGCGTCCGCCGCGCTCGGCGTGGACGCCACCGACATCTTCGTCCCGATGCTGCCCTCCCTGGCCGTCGGCGTCATCATCTGCCTCGCCTTCGCCTGGTGGATGGGCCTGGCCGAGCGCAAGCGCCTCGGCGGCGTCATCGACACCTCCCGCTTCGGCGGCGACGGTGGCCGCGGCGGCGGGACCGTCGGTGGTTCCGGATCCTCCCGTGACGACGGCTTCGGCGGCGGCTCCGGACACGGGCCCTCCGGCGGCGGGGGCGGAGTGGACACCGACACCCGCGTCGAGGTCGAGGAACACTCCACCGCCGGCCTGGTCGACGACGACGATCCCACGATGGCCGACACCGCGCTCGACCCGCACCGTGCGACCCTGCGCCCGAAGCTGATCTGGTTCAACCTGATCCTGACCATCGCCGTGATGGTGCTGCTGGTTCTCAACATCTTCCCGCTGGCCTTCGTGTTCATGGTCGGCACCGGCCTGGCCCTGGTAGTGAACTTCCCGCAGATCAAGGCTCAGACCAGTGAAATCGTCTCCCATGCCCCCAGCATCGTCAGCGTGGTCTCCATGGTCCTGGCGGCCGGAGTGCTGGTCGGTGTCCTCGACGGCACCGGCATGGTCACCGCGATGGCGGACTGGATCACCACCGTCATCCCGAACTCCATGGGCCCGTACCTGGCCGTGATCACCGGCGTGCTGTCCATCCCGATGACGTTCTTCATGTCCAACGACGCCTTCTACTTCGGCATCCTCCCGGTCCTGGCGGAGAGCGCCGCGAACTTCGGCATCAACCCGGCCGAGATGGCACGCGCCTCCATCACCGGCCAGCCGGTCCACATGCAGAGCCCGCTGGTCCCGGCCATCCTCCTGCTGGTCTCCCTGGCCAACGTCAATCTCGGTGACCACCACAAGAAGGTGCTCTGGCGCGCCGTGATCGTCTCCCTGGCCATGCTGGTCATCGGCGTCCTCGTCGGCGCCATCCCCTTCGCCGTCTGACGGCAGTCCCCACTTCCCTGGGCCGCTCCCGGACTCCCACCACGATGGGAGATCGGGAGCGGTCGACCTCGGGGAGCCACAGCTTCCCGGGCAACCCCCTCCATCCCGTCATCGTCGGACCATGAGACTGCGCCACGGACTACCTGCGGGAACGTTGGGGTCAGGGGACATCAGCCACCGGGATGGCGGCCCTGCGACTCCCTCCTGCGGAGGCGGAGATCTGGACCGGCTTCGACGACTCGACAAAGGGGAACCCCTTCCACCAGTGGCTGGGCGCCCGAGCCGGGCATCCGGGAAGGTGCCGCCATCCTTATCGGATTACCGACGAGACCCCTCCTTCCGAATCAGACTGTCAGCCCCCTTATTCCGTGGAACCGGGGTATCCGGCGAGTCAGATTGGCGAGAGACCGTCCCCGACAGGGCGGCCTCCAGACGTCAGGCGCCGTGGTCGACGCCCTGATCAGGGAACCACTCCAGGTGATTCCGTACACAAGCCCCCTTTTCGAGACAATTTGAGCAGGTTTAAACATGCCCAGATTCACAGAAGAGGGGCAGAGTGCGCTTATCGCCTCGAATTCAGAGTGGGAGTTCCGCAGTCATTGTTATTCCCGGAGGTTAGACGGGAAGAATCCTTAAAACCTTGAGCCCGCCCGGCGCTTCAGGCCGTGACTGACCCCCTGAGGTTCACAGTCACGTCCCTTCAGAAACGCCGGACCCCGCCGCCACCGGAAGAACCGGCGGGGGCGGGGTCTCAGCGCGGCGTGGTCACGCAGCGCACAGCGGGCTACTTCTGGGCGGCCTCGACACGCTCGCGCAGCTTGGCCAGCTGGCCGAAGATCTCCTGCGGGATGCGGTCGCCGAGGTTCTTGAGGTACTCCTCGTTGTCCTCGAGGTCGCGGGTCCAGTCCGCGGCCGGGGCGGACAGCGACTCGCGGATGTCCTCCATCGGGGTGTCCAGGCCGGTGAGGTCCAGGTCCTCGGCACGGGCGGTGTGGCCGACGACGGTGTCCTCGGCGCCCACGCGGCCCTCGATGCGGTCGACGATCCACTTCAGGACGCGGGAGTTCTCGCCGAAGCCCGGCCACAGGAAGCGCTTGTCCTCGCCGCGGCGGAACCAGTTGACCAGGAAGATCGAGGGCATGCGGTCGCCGCCCTTGTTGCCCATGTCAATCCAGTGCTGCAGGTAGTCACCGATGTTGTAGCCGGCGAAGGGCAGCATGGCCATCGGGTCATGGCGCAGGGAGCCGACCTTGGCCTCGGCGGAGGCGGCGGTCTGGCCGGAGGCCAGGGTCGCGCCCAGCATGGTGCCGTGCTCCCAGTCGAAGGACTGGGTGACCAGCGGCACGGTGTCGGGGCGGCGACCACCGAAGAGGATGGCGTCGAGCTTGACGCCCTTCCAGTCGTTGAACTCCGGGGCGGCGACCGGGCACTGCTCGATGGCCACGCAGTAGCGGGAGTTCGGGTGGGCGGCTGGCCGGTCGGCGTCCGGGGTCCATTCATTGCCCTGCCAGTCGATGAGGTGGGCCGGCTTCTCGCCGTCCATGCCCTCCCACCAGACGTCGCCGTCGTCGGTGAGCGCGACATTGGTGAACAGGGTGTTGCCCGGCTCCATGGTGCGCATGGCGATCGGGTTGGAGGCGTAGTTGGTGCCCGGGGCGACGCCGAAGAAACCGTTCTCCGGGTTGACGGCGTAGAGGCCGTCCTCGCGCAGGCGCAGCCACGCGATGTCATCGCCGACGACCTCGGCGGACCAGCCCTCGAGGGTCGGGGTGATCATGGCGAGGTTGGTCTTGCCGCAGGCCGACGGGAACGCCGCGGCGATGTGGTAGGCCTCGCCCTCCGGGGAGGTCAGCTTCAGGATGAGCATGTGCTCGGCCATCCAGCCCTCCTCCTTGGCCATGACGGAGGCGATGCGCAGGGCGTAGCACTTCTTGGCCAGGATGGCGTTGCCGCCGTAGCCGGAACCGTAGGACCAGATCTCCTTGGTCTCCGGGAAGTGGGTGATGTACTTCGTGTCGTTGCACGGCCACGGCACATCCTCCTGGCCCGGCTCCAGCGGCGCGCCGACGGAGTGCAGGCAGGGGACGAAATCGCCGTCGGTGCCGATCTTGTCCAGCGCCTCCTGGCCCATGCGGGTCATGATGCGCATGGACATGACGACGTAGGCGGAATCGGTCAGCTGCACGCCCAGCTTCGGGTCCGGATCGGTGATCGGGCCCATGCAGAACGGCACGACGTACATCGTGCGGCCCCGCATCGCCCCACGGAAGTGCTCGCGCATCTCCGCCTTCATCTCGGACGGATCGGCCCAGTTGTTGGTCGGGCCGGCGTCCTCCTCCTTCTCGGAGCAGATGTAGGTGCGGGACTCGACGCGGGCGACGTCGGACGGGTTGGAGCGGGCGAGGTAGCTGTTCGGACGCTTTTCCTCATTGAGCTTGATGAGGGTGCCTGCCTCAACGAGCTCGGCTGCGAGACGGTCCCACTCTTCCTGGGAGCCATCGGCGAAGACGACGGAGTCGGGTTGGAACAACTCCACTGCCTCGGCAATCCAGGTGAGAAGATTCTCATTATCGGTGGGAGCAGGGCCCACGAGGCCCTTAATCGCAGTGGTCATGTGTTCTCCTGACATATAAGTCACTCGGCAGAGTTCTCACCCCACAGGGTATCTACTCGACAACCGGTGCGGGCGATTCGTGACCTTTTCCTCATGTGTCACTGGTCATGACCGGCCCGTTTCCTCCCGTTCTATCCTCCACCACCCCCGATTTTGTTGATGTGAACAACGATCCACCTGCCCTATTTCGGGGGTGCGCTCGGGAGGCAATCCCCACGCTTCACTCGGGCCGGAAGCCCCATTTCCGGAACCCTCCTCCGGTAGCCCCCACTCGGCCGCGTGGGGGTCGGAGGACCAGACCTCGAAGTCTCCAGCGGCGTGGACGGTGGTGATGTGGTCAACCTCCCCGTCGGCGTCCAGATCAGCGTAAATGGTCATCCCATTGGCGTCCGCGAGCGTCACGGAATCCCCCGCCGAACCGTCCAGCCGCCAGTCTTCCCCGCCGAGCGAGAGTCGCAACGAGTCCTCCCCCGCCACCACCTCCCCTGCGCTTCCGACCTCCGTCGTCTCCCCCTCGGGCCCGTCCAGCCCGTCCAGCCCATGGAAGACCTGCCACCACCCGTCGGACAACGTCCTCACTCCCCTCTCAGTCGTGCGCGCGGGTCAGTGCCCGCCGCAGCCAGGCCTGCGGGCCAGCCGGCGCACCCCCGGCCCCACCCGCCTGCAGGTACCCTCGCCGCAGCCGTCCGGCCTGCTCCCCGGCCCAGGCCGTCCACCGCTGCCGGTGCGCCCGGCGCCACCGCAGCCAGCCGACGAGCGCGCCGACGGCGATCCCCGCGCCCGCCCCGGTCACCGGATCGAGCGCCCAGACCAGGCGCCCGACGGCCGCACCGGCGAGGACGGCGAGCAGACCCGCCTGCGCCAGCGGTTCCAGCAGCACCTCCCTGCCCGGTTCGGTCACCTCGCCCCCGCCCAGCTGCCGGGCGAGGCGGCGGAAACTGGCCAGGGCCGCGCGGTTGTCATCACCAGCCAGTGCGACGGCCTCCTGCAGGCGCAGTTCGAGTGTGCGGCGGCGCCGGCGTTCCAGGTGGTCCGCCGCCCGCGACCACGCGCCGGGCCGTGGCTCCGGCAACTCGACGGTCCGTGGCCGGTCGAGGACGGCGGTGAGCACCGCCGCGAGTTCCCCCTCGACGGTGTGGTGACCGGCAACCCCCGCGGGCAGCGGCGCGGTGGAGACGAGCCGACCGACCCGGCGCGCGGCATCGGCGAGCGTGGGGGCGTCGGTGGCGCCCCAGCCGCGGGCGGGCGCGACCGCCACGACGGCCTCGACGTCCCCGTGGTCCACGATCTCCACGTCCGGCAGCGCGTGGCTCAGCTCGTGGGTGACGGCGCCGCGGCGCGCTTCCTCGGGCCCGATCACCGCGACACGGACGGCCGGCATCATGACCGGGTCGGCCAGCACCGCGATGGATTCGAGTCCGGGGGCCAGCCCGGGGTGGCGGGCGGCCAGGGCGTGCAGCTCCCCGGCCAGCAGGTGGGTACGCGCGCCGAGGACGGCCGCCGGGGTCAGGGCGGCGATGACCTGCCGCGCGGCGTCCTCGCCGAGGTCGGGCACCCGCACGAACAGCGCGGGCCCGGCGAGCATGCGGGAGCGCACCCGGGGTGGGACGGTGCCGGCATGGACGAACACGACGGCGTCGACGCCCGGGGTGGTCACCGGCCAGTTGACGGCGACCTCGCGGGCGCCGAGCGTGGTGAGCCAGTCCTCCGGCAGGGGCACCGCGGCGTCGAGACCGCAGGCGCCGATGCGCGGCGGCCCGGTCAGTTCGATCAGCGTGCGCCGCAGGTCCTCGCCGGCCCGGCAGCCGAAGGGGCGGCCGTGCGCCCAGTCCGCGGCGCGGGTGAAGATCACGGGCGTCGGTACCGCCGTGGTGTCCCCGGTCATGACTGTCCATCCCCCGAACTGTCAGTGGTTGCGGGGGCGCCCAGCGTCGGTGGCGCCCTCCCCACGGCCATGGTGGCCGACGGGCGCGGGCACCGCAACCGGAGCAGTGCCGGCACCACCACTCCAGGCCCATCATTCACACCTGACCCCATCTCAGGGGCCGGAAACCACCGGTTTTCCGGGCCGGAAAATTGAAGTTCACCCACGGCAAGGGAACAATAGGCACGGTGACTAGTCCTGATTTTTCCCAGAGTTCCCCCGGCCCCTCCTCCGCGGATCGCCCCCTCGGCGATCTGCCGGCCGGCCGACCCCCGCAGACCGAGTTCGATGACGGCCTCGACTACCCGCGCCTGGGCGCGGTCAGCTTCCGCCGCGGCACACTGACGGACAACCAGGAAAAGCTGTGGGAGGAGAACTGGCCGCGCCTGGGCCGGGTGCTCTCCGACGAGACCATCGACGTCGACGCCTGGTTCGGCCGCGCCGGTGCCCCCACCGTCCTGGAGATCGGTTCCGGCACCGGCACCTCGACGGCCGCGATGGCGCCGCTGGAGGCCGACACCAACGTCATCGCCGTGGAGCTGTACAAGCCGGGCCTGGCGAAACTGCTGGGCGCGGTCGTGCGCGGCGGCATCGACAACATCCGCATGGTCCGCGGCGACGGCATCGAGGTGCTCGCCCGCATGATCGCCCCGGCCAGTCTCGACGGGGTGCGGATCTTCTTCCCGGATCCCTGGCCGAAGGCGCGCCACCACAAGCGCCGCATCATCCAGTCCGGGCCGCTGCACCTGATCGCCACCCGGCTCAAGCCGGGCGGGGTGCTGCACGTGGCCACCGACCACGCCGACTACGCCGAATGGATCTCCGAGCTGGTGGACGTTGAGCCGTTGCTCGAGTACCGGGGCTGGCCGTGGGACGAGGCCCCGCTACTGACGGACCGGCAGGTGATCACCAAGTTCGAGGGCAAGGGCCTGGACAAGGACCACACCATCAACGAATTCCTGTGGCAGCGCACCGAGGCGCCGGCCGAGGACTGATTCCCTTTTTTTGATTCCTTAATTACTGAAATGAGCCACCGTGAACGACATCCACGAGTCCACTCACCACTACCGTGAGAACGCCAGCCCCGGGCCGCAGAATCTGCTGCTGGTCTGGGACGCCCCCAACCTGGACATGGGGCTCGGCGCCATCCTCGGTGGCCGCCCGACGGCCGCCTACCGGCCGCGTTTCGACGCCATCGGCCGCTGGCTGCTGGGCGAGGCCGCCGAGCTCTCCCGGGAGACCGGGGCACGCGTCGAGCCGGAGGCCACCGTGTTCACCAACGTCACCCCGGGTGGTGCGGACGTCGTCCGCCCCTGGGTCGAGGCGCTGCGCAACGTCGGTTTCGCCGTGTTCGCCAAGCCGAAGATCGACGAGGACTCCGACGTCGACCCGGACATGCTCGCCCACATCCGCCGCCGGCACGCCGAGGGCGTGCTGCAGGGCGTGGTCGTCGCCTCCGCCGACGGGCAGAACTTCCGGGAGACCATCGACGAGCTGATCGACGAGGGCCTGCCGGTCACCGTCATCGGCTTCCACGAGCACGCCTCCTGGGCCGTGTCCTCGGACACGATCGACTTCATCGACCTCGAGGACATCCCCGGGGTGTTCCGTGAGCCGCTGCCGCGGATCAGCCTGGACCAGCTGCCCGACGAGGGCGCCTGGCTGCAGCCGTTCCGTCCCCTCTCCGCGCTCCTCAACAGCCGACAGCACTAGGAAGGCCACCCACCGTGTTCCTGAAATGGGGTCACTTCTCCTACCGACACCGCCGGATCGTGCCGCTGATCGTCGTCGCGGCGATCCTGCTGGTGTACCTGATCTTCGGTCTGCGGCTGGGGGAGCGGATGAGCCAGGAGGGCTGGGACGATCCGGGCTCCGACTCCACCGCCGCCGCCCAGATCGAGCTCGAGGCCTTCGGGCGCGACAACAGCGGCGACGTCATCCTGTTGTTCACCGCTAGGGAGAACCAGAGCCTCAACGATCCGGCCACCTTCGGGGCGATCGCCTCCCACCTGCAGGAGCTCCAGGCCGCCCACCCGGACCAGATCTCGCACGTCACCAGCTACTTCGACACCCGTAACTCGCAGCTGATCTCGGAGGACGGTTCCACCGCCTTCGCCGCCATCGGCCTCGAGGGCGACGACGAACAGACCCTGAAGGACTTCCGGGCCATCGAGGACTCGCTGGTCCCCGACGACCTGCCCGGGGACGTGACCACCCAGGTAGCCGGCGCGACCGCCGTGGCCGACGCCCTCGACGACGGCATGGCCGGCGACATCCTCCGCGCCGAGGTCGTCGCGCTGCCTGTCGTCGCGATCCTGCTGCTGGTCATCTTTGGCTCCGTCGTCGCCGCCGCGATGCCGCTGGTGGTGGGTGTCCTGTCGATCCTGGGTTCGCTGGGCATCCTGTCGATGATCGCGGGCCTGGTGCAGGTCAACGTCTTCGCCCAGTCCGTGGTCACCCTGCTGGGCCTGGGCCTGGCCATCGACTACGGCCTGTTCATGGTCTCCCGCTTCCGGGAGGAGCTGGACAAGGGCTCAGCTGTCGAGGAGGCGGTGGCCACCACCACCGCCACGGCCGGCAAGACGGTGGTGTTCTCCGCGCTCATGGTCGCCGTGGCGCTGTCGGGCCTGCTGGTCTTCCCGCAGGCCTTCCTCAAGTCCGTCTCCTACGGCGCGATCTCGGCCGTCGGGCTGGCGGCCCTGCTGTCGGTGACGGTGCTGCCGGCGCTGTTCGGCATGCTGGGCCACAACATCGACAAATGGTCGGTGCGCCGCACGAGCCGCACCGGCCGCCGCCTGGAGGACACCATCTGGTTCCGCGTCCCGGCGTGGGCGATGAAGCACTCCAAGGTGATCACGGTGGCCGTCGCCGGGGGCCTCCTGCTGCTGACCCTGCCGATCGCGGGCATCAAATTCGGCGGCATCAACGAGACCTACCTGCCGCCGGACCACGAGACCCGCGTCGCCCAGGACACCTTCAACGAAACCTTCCCGACCTTCCGCACCGAGCCGATCAAGCTGGTGGTCACGAACGCCACCAATGAACAGCTCGTGGACGTGGTCCTGCAGGCCCGCGAGGTCGACGGACTGACCGCCCCCCTGAGCCCGGCGACCGCCACGCAGGACGGCACCACGGTGCTCTCGGCGGGCATCACCGACCGCGAGCTCAACGAGTCCGTCATCGACCAGCTGCGCCAGATCGAGGCCCCCGAGGGGGTGGGGCTCTACATCGGCGGCACCCCGGCGATGGAGGTCGAGTCCATCGAGGCGTTGTTCGAGAAGCTGCCGTGGATGGCGCTCTACATCGTGCTCGCCACGTTCATCCTCATGGCGCTGGTCTTCGGCTCGCTCATTCTGCCGGCCAAGGCGATCATCATGACGGTCCTCGGCCTGGGCGCGACCCTGGGCATCCTGACCCTGATGTTCGTCGACGGCGTGGGCGCGGGCCTGTTCAACTTCACCCCGGGCCCGCTGATGTCCCCGATCGTGGTGCTGATCATCGCGATCATCTACGGCCTGTCCACCGACTACGAGGTCTTCCTGGTCTCCCGAATGGTCGAGGCGAGGGACAAGGGCGCCACCACCGACGAGGCCATCAAGTACGGCACCGCGCACACCGGCAGCATCATCACTGCCGCGGCGCTGATCATGATCGTGGTCGCCGGCGCGTTCGGGTTCTCCGAGATCGTGATGATGAAGTACATCGCCTTCGGCATGATCGCGGCCCTGGCCCTCGACGCCACCGTCATCCGCATGATGCTCGTGCCCGCCGTCATGCACCTGCTGCGCGACGACAACTGGTGGGCGCCCGGCTGGGTCAGGCGCGCCTACGAGAAGCTCGGGCACGGCGGCGACGCCGCACCCGCCACCGAACCCGCTGCCGAACCCGCTGCCACGCGCGTGTCGACGCCCGCCCCGGTCCCGGCCACGGCCACCGCCACCCCGAGCACCGCCGACACGGTGGTCACCCCGGTCGTGCCGGACGAGCCGGTGGCACCGGCCGCCGCCGAGGAGGCCGTGCAGCGCGGCGTCGACAAGCGCGACGCCACGACGCCCGAGCCGGAACCGGGGACTGAGGCCGGGGCTGACGCCGCGACTGACCGCGAGGAGTACGTGTCCGTGGACGAGGCCGTGGTCGTCGACGAGACCGAGGCCGTGCGCGGCGGCAGGTCGACGGCCCAGGATGAAGAGCTCGTGCCCTTCTCCGAGCTGATGAAGCGTCTGCGGTCGGACAAGGACAACCCGCCCCACCGGGACCGGTGAGTTGATGGCCGGACTACGGCGGTTCCTCTCCAACCCGTGGGTGCGGTGGCTCGCGCCCCTGGCGGTGCTGGCCGTCGCCCTGTTCCTCTTCCGTGACCAGCTGCCGTTCCTCGGCGAGGGGTTCCACCGCCTGCTGGAGGCCCACCCGGCCGGCCTGCTCGTCGCGCTGGTGTCCGCGCTGCTGTCGTTGCTGGCGATGGCCGAGGTGATGCGTCTCCTGCTCGCCGCGGGCGGTACCCGCGTCCCGCTGATGGAGACCGGGGCGCTCACCCTGGCGTCGAATTCGTGGTCGACCACCCTGCCCGGCGGGCCGGCGTTCTCCGCGATCTTCACCTACCAGGTCCAGCGCGGCTGGGGGGCCAGCATCATCCTGTGCGGCTGGTTCTTCGTGCTGTCCTCGGCAATCTCCACCATGTGGCTGGTGGTCGTCGGCCTGGCCGCGGTGTGGTTCCTCGGCGCGCACGTCAGCATCGGCTCACTGCTGGTCACCCTGGCCGTCACCACCGTACTGTCCTGGGCGGTGTACTGGGCCGCCGAACACCCCGGTCTGCTGGAGCGCTGGGCCCGGTCCCTGCTGCCACGGCTCAACTCGCTCCTGCGTCGGGACAAGGGGGCCGGTCTCGACGGCGTGGTGGAGCAGATCCGTCAGCTGGAGACCGTGCAGCTCTCCCCGCGCCGCTTCGCGGTGGCGGGGACCTACTCACTGCTCAACCGCGTCCTCGACATCATCACCCTGTGGGCGTGCGTGTGGGCCGTGACCGGGGTGCTGCCCTGGCTGGAGCGGATGGAGGATCACACCACCCTGATGGGCGTGGTGCTCGCCTACGTCACCGCGAAACTCGCCGGCTCCGCACAGGTGACCCCCGGTGGCCTCGGCACGGTGGAGGCCGCCATCATCGCCACCCTGGTGGCCACCGGCATGACGGCCGCCGACGCCACCGCCGCGGCCCTGGTCTACCGCCTGATCTCGTTCGCGTTCATCACCGTGCTCGGCTGGGTGATCTATTTCCTGCACTATGCCCGCCGGGGCGTGTACGCCCGGGACCACCGCCCCTCCGGGGAGCTGGAGAACGTCGGCGCGGGCAGCGGGAAGCCCCCCGCCCCTGATTCCGGGGAGGGCACCGGGAGCACGCGGATGCGCCCGATAGACTCGGAGAGGACCGAACATCGTGAGGAAGGACAACAGTGAGCAGGTACACCGGACTCATCGCGGACGTCATCGCCATCGCGGTTTTCGCGTTTCTCGCCCGCATGGCCCACCAGAGCGAGTCCATGCCGTTGACCTTCACCGGCTGGCTGAGCACCCTGTGGCCCTTCCTGCTGGGTGTGGCCGTGTCCTGGATCCTCATCGTCGCCTGTAAGTGGGACGGGGCACGCCCGGCCCCGGCCGGCGTCACCGCCTGGCTCGTCACGGCCGTCGTCGGGCTGGTGATCTGGGGCCTGCGCAACGGCTCCGTCCCCCACTGGTCCTTCATCCTCGTGGCCACGATCATGTCCGGCGTGCTGATGCTCGGCTGGCGGCTGGCCGCCCGGTTGGCGGGGCGCCGGAAGGTCGAGCAGGCGGCGTAGCCGGGATCGAGGTGCCTGCGGTGGCACCGCGGCGTCGCAAAGTTGCACGGGGACGTCCCGGAATCAGCTCGGCCCCGATCCTCTCCACGGAGAGGATCGGGGCCGAGGGCACCCGGTCGGGCCGACCACGGGGTGGGCCGGGGCGCTGTCCCTTAGTTTGAGGAGCCGGCTCCGTGCATGATCATGTTGGCGATCATGATCACGTAGTTGATGATGTCCCCGGACAGGTCCAAGGCGATGCTCAGCATAAGGTGTGCTCCTTTGAGCTCGAAGGCAGTTGCAAGAGGTATATCGCCCCTCACTGATCATTCTGTTACACAGACGGCGGAGAAAGCCAATGCGCCGGTGGGATTGTCCGTCCCCACGGCAGCTGAGACACATCCCGCCGGGGTCGGCCCGGGAATCAGGCGCCGCAGGACTCCGCCGCCTCCCGCACGGCGGTGAAGGCCGGCTTCGGCGCGCCCGGCCCGTACAGCAGCCCGAAGTAGGATTCGCGGTCATCCGCCCCGAGATCCAGGTCATACATCGTGTACAGGAAGATCGGCCCCAGCCACGACTCGGACGAGGTGATCCGCAGTGCCTCGACCACCATGTCGGCCTGCGCCCGCTCACTCACCCCGCCGTCACCGCCGGTGGGCGCACCGTACTCCGTCAACCAGATCCGCTTCGCCCCGTCGCCATGGGAGCTCATCAGTTCCCGGTAGTCGCGCAACTGCCGGAAGCCGTTCCAGCGTGAGTTGCCGGAGGGCCGTTCCGGATAGGAGTAGGGGTGCACGGCCACCGCGGTCAGATGGTCGTGCGCCCCGAGCTCGTACAGCCGCCCCAGAAAATCCAGTCCGGCCACGGAGTATCCGGGCATGTTCGTCGCCGGGGCCAGCCCGCCGGAGATGATCTCCGCGCCGGGATCCGCGGTCGTGATTCTGGGGGAGGACTCGGCCAGCAGCTCCGCGTAGGCGTCCGGATCCGGATCGGGCCAGAACCTGGCCAGATTCGGCTCGTTCCAGATTTCGTAGGCGTCGACCCGGTCGCCGTAGCGGGCGGCCACCGCCTCCGCGAACTCCCCGAATTCCGCGGCCGCCCCGCCACCGACCACACCGAAATCCTCGACCCAGTCCGGATACATGTGGATCAGCATCAACGGGACCAGTCCGGCCGCCACCGCCGCGTCGACGCGTTGGTCCAGACCACTCCAGTCGTACCGCCCCCGCTCGCGTTCGATGTCCTTCCAGACAGCGGACAACCGGATCCGTGTGGCGCCCAGGGTGACCTGCTCGTCCACCATGTCCCGGAAATCACCGACGGGCATGCGCTCCCAGGCCGCCGGCCCCGCGATCCCGAGATCCCGGCAGCCCGCCGCGGACACCTCCGGCAGCTCCGCGGGCGCCTGTTGACTCCGCCCGGAGAAGGGGACGGTGATGGCGAGCACCAGGACCACCGACAGGGCGACGGTGACGCCGGTGATGATCCAGCCCCTCCGGTTCGCCGGCCCTTTCCTCACGGTGACGGGGTCAGTCATGGCACAACGCCTCCAGCATCTTCGGGACGGTGACGGTCACATCGTGCCGTTCCAGGATTGCGGCGCGGGCGTTGTCGCGCAGCCGGTCGGCCAGCGCACGGTCGTCGAGCAGCGTCCGGATCGCCGCCGCCAGCGCGGAAGCGTCACCCGGGGGAACCAGGAGACCGGCTCCCCCGCGCAGGTATTCCGCGGCCCCGCCGTGATCGGTGGCGATGACCGGAACACCGCAGGCCATCGCCTCGAGAACCCCCAACGGCCCCGCCTCCGGGGAGGTGGAGGCCGAGACCATGATGTCCCAACGCGGGAAGACCCGGTGCTTGTCGACGTGGCCCAGAAAACGCACCCTGCCAGCCAGGTCGGGCCGGGCGGCCCGGGTACGCAGTTCCTGTTCGAACTGCTCGGATCCGGGGAAGGCGGCACCTGCAATGTCGAGATGGACGTCCGGAAGCTCCGCGAGCGCCTCGAGGAGGACGTCATGGCCCTTCCACCCCGTGAGCACCGCCAGGATTCCCACGACGGGCCGGCCCGGGGTGGAGCCGGTTCCGCCGCTCATCTCCGTTGGAACCGGGACGCCGTTGGGCCGGACCACGGTTCTGCGGACCAGTCGCCGGACCGAGTCCGCCGTGACCTCGGAGACGGCGACGGCCGCCGTCAGGGCGTGGGCCCCCAGGCGCAGGACCGTGCGTTGCTTCCGTGAGTGAATCGTGTCGTGGACCAGCCAGGAGATCTTCGGGCCCCGACCGCGGCGCCGGGAGTGGAAGGGGTAGGCCATCCCCACCGCCGGCAACGCGAACGTCGAGTTGATGATCACGGCGCCGGCTCCCCGGGCAGAACGCCGGATCCGCCGTGCGGTCCGCCACCAGCCACCGGGGAGCGCGGCGATGCTCCACAGGCGCCGTGCCCCACGCACCCCTCCCAGGCGGGACAGCGGAACGGGAACGTGGATGACCTCACCGGCGAGGAGTTCAGGCAGGTCCCCGGAAGGACAGAAGAGGGTGACCCGATGGCCGTCCGCCACCGCCTGCCGGAGCAGGTCGACGAGCACCCTCTCCGCGCCGGAGACGTCGGCGCCCGCGTTCACCGCCACGATGTGCATGATGGACCCTTCCAGTTTCTGGGCTCGGTGGCCAGCTGCGCATCCGGGAGCTGAACCTCCGCAGAATGCCGGTCGCGCGCCCATCCTCGGGATGCAACCGACACGCGTCCCCGAACTGAGCACCACCCTATACTGAGCCGAACCTTAAGAAAAGCAAAGCGCCATCTTGCCATGACGCATAGGCCCCGCCCGGCACCCAAGGGCCCCCACCAGCAGAACCAGGGGGATGTCACCCCTCTCCACAACGCCCGGAAACAAGCCCGCCTTCCTCATTCTAATATTCTGCTTAAATTTTGATGTGGAAAGAGTTAGACTCGGCACCGGGAGACACCCGACGGTTTCCCGACGGCAACCATCCCCGCCCTCCATCGGGAGCGGGGACGGCCCGGCAACCACCACGCAAGGACCGATCACCATCCGGTGGCTCCACCATTTTCCGTCACCCACCCGGAATGCCGGGCACACCTCACCACCAGTCTCTGTTCCCTCAGATTTCAGGCAATCAGGAGGATCCAGTGTTCAAGAGCGGCCCCAGGAGATCCACATCAGACCTCCATAGCGAACCGACACGCCCTCACCAAGGGCCCGGAGCGTTCTGATGGTCACCAAAGTTCCCGAGACATCTCCCCACCGGGTAGTGGACGGTGACACCGCCGTAGCGGTCAGGGACCGTAGCCGCTGGCCGGGTATCCTCGGCCGTTATCTCCCCGATCCGTGGCAGCGCCTGGCTGACTGCCTCATCGTCCTTACGGTGTGCGCCGTCGCCGACCTCACGTACCCGCTGCTGACCGCTGTCGGAATCCTCCTCATTCTGACGGTGGTTCCGCGTCTCTACCGGTTCCGGCTGGGCATATCGGTGCTCGATGAACTGCCACGGCTGCTCGTCGTGGGCACCATCGCCCCCTACGTGGCCTCCTCCGTGCTGAATCCGGAGCTGAGCTCATTCCACGATGTGGTCTTCTCGTTGGTGACGGCCGGTGGCCTGGTGTTCTCCCGCGTGATCGTCGCGGCGCTCCTACGGGCCCGGCGCCGGCGGAATCCCGCCGTGCTGAGCCGCACGCTCATCCTCGGTTGCTGTTCGGTCGCCCGGCAGCTGTGCCGGGATCTGAAGAACACACCCACCTTCGGGCTGCTGCCGGTCGCGCTCATTGACCGCGATCCGGAACCCGGCCCCGACATCCCCGGGCTCTCCCTGGAACCACTCGAAGACAACCTTCCCGAGCTGATCAGGAAGTACAGCGCGACGACGGTGATCATCGCCTTCAGCCGTTGCCCGGACGATCATCTGTTGACCGTCCTACGCTCCTGCGTGCGCGAGGAGGCGGAGCTCTACCTCGTTCCCCGTCTCCCCGAGTACCACGCGATGGACAATGCCACGGAGATGATCGGGGCGATTCCCCTGCGCCACGTGCCCCGGGCGGCGCACCGATCCCTCACCTGGTTCCTGAAGCGCCCCTTTGATCTCCTGGTCAGCGGTCTGGCGCTGTGGGCACTGTCACCACTCCTGCTGGTATTGGCCGTGCTGGTGAAACTCGACACCAGGACCGCTCCAGTGCTGTTCCGCCAGGAGCGAATCGGCCTGGACGGCAAGCCCTTCGAGCTGCTGAAATTCCGTACCCTGACCCCCGCGGACCCGGGGGAATCCGATTCCCGCTGGAATATCGCGGGTGATGCCCGACTCACCCCGCTGGGCGCGGCCATGAGACGCTTCTCCCTGGACGAGTTACCCCAGCTCTACAATGTTTTCCGCGGGGACATGACGTTGGTCGGCCCGCGTCCGGAGCGCCCCTATTTCGTGCACAAGTTCGGGCAGGAGCTTCCCGGCTACCACGCCCGTCACCGCGTTCCGGTGGGGTTGACCGGCTGGGCCGCCATCAACGGCTTCCGGGGCGACACGAGCATCCGGGATCGGGTGCTCTACGACAACTACTACATCGAGAACTGGTCCCCCTGGTTGGACGTCAAGGTCCTACTGCTCACCGTCCGTGCCGTGGTCGGGGGGAATGGAGGATGAATCTCGTTCTCGGGGCGCTGGCGCTCCGACCCAACGGCAGCGGAGTGCAGACCTACCAGCGCGAACTCATGCGTGCCCTGGCCGCTCTCAAGGGCCTTCCCGCCCTGTCCGCCGTGGTCCAGGCGGACGCCGCCGGCGAGTTACCCGGGGGCGTGCGGCCGGTGCGCCGCCCGGTCTCCTCCGGTGCCCGGCGGGCGCTGCAGGGAATGGTCCCGGTCTCCGCGGATCTCTTCCACGGGCTGGACGTCGACCTGCCCGTGGGACAGCAGGGTCCGACCGTGGCCACGGTCCACGACATGTCCGTCTTCGACACCCCCTGGGCGATGTCCCGGATCCGGGCCCGCGGCGAGCGTTTCCTGCTCCGCCGGGCACTCCGGCGTGCCGACGCGATCATCTCGGTGTCCGCCTTCACCGCCGAACGCGTCGCCGAGATCACCGGCCGCACCTCGGCGGTCACTCCCCTCGCCCCGGGTTCCTGGACCCACGTGCCGTCCGACGAGGCGGTGCGGATGGTCCGGAGGAAATACGGCCTGCCCCCACGGTTCGTGCTGCAGCTGGGCACACTCGAGCCCCGGAAACGCCCCGAGGTGGTCAACGAGGCGCTGCAGGGCACCGGGGTCCCCCTGGTTCTGGCCGGCGGCGGCACCGACGGCCCCGGGCGCCCCACCGGCTCGATCGGATTGGGGTACGTCGATCTCGAGGACATCCCGGCCCTGTACCGGGCCGCCGACGTGGTGGCGTACGCCTCAGCCTACGAGGGCTTCGGCCTCCCCCCGGTGGAGGCGATGGCCTGTGGCGCGGTCGTCGTCGCCAGCGCCGTCGGCGGCATTCCCGAGGCTGTCGGCGACGGTGCCGTGGTGGTCTCCGGGCTGGATCCCGTCCGCTGGCGCGAGGCGCTCCTGCCCGCCCTGAACGACGGTGACGTGCGGGCGGCCCTGAGCGCCGACGCCACGGAACAGGTGCGGAAGCTCACGTGGAACGCTACGGCGGCCGCGACCGCGGAGGTGTACGCCCCCCTGCTCTGAGAAGGTCCTCAGGTTCGGGGGCGTGGCCGGGTGGACGTGCACCGCCACCGGCTGCGCGCGGTTACAGCACCCCGGCGACGACGGCGGACATCTTCCGGCGGAACTCCGCGGGGGAGAATGTCGCGGCCCAGGAACTCAACTGTCCGGTGCTGTACTGCGCGTCGTTGAAATCCCGCATGGCCTCGGCCAGGTTGTGCACGATCTCCCGCTCGTCGCCACCGTCCACCAGAACGCCGGTCTCCCCGGGCCGGACGGTGTCCAGCGCTCCCCCGCGGCCGAGGGCGATCACCGGGGTACCGCACGCCATCGCCTCCACCGGCACGATCCCGAAATCCTCCTCGCCCGGCATGAGCAGCGCGCGGGCGCCCCGCACCAGGTCCCGCATCTCCGCACCGGGCAGACGGCCCCGGAACTCCACCCCGGGGCCCGCCATGGAGCGGGCCCGTTCCATGTCCCGCCCGTCACCGACGACGATGAGGCGGACCCCCGCCTCGACGGCCGCGGCGACGGCGAGGGGCACCTGCTTGTACGGCACGAGCCGGCCCACGGCGATGAAGTAGTCACCCTTCCCCGTTTCCGTGTCAGGGGTGAAGTAGGCGGTGTCCACGGGTGGGTGCACGACGGTGGCCTCCCGGTCCCACCACTGCCGGATTCGACCCCGGACGGCCGTCGAATTGGCCACGACCGAGGTGACCCGCGGCGCCCACCTCCGCTCGTTGGCGCGGGCCCGGGCCGCCAGCGCCCGCAGCGCTGCAGACCTCGGGAGGCCGCTCGCCTCATCCCGCCGGAACTGCGCGTCCCACGCCCAGCGGGCGGGGGAATGCACGTAGGCGACCGAAGGGGCGTCAACGGCGCCGACCGCGGCCAGGGCGAAGGCGTGATGGCTGATCACGGCCGCGTCGAGCTCGGAGTCCTTCAGGCCTCCGTGCCTCAGTGCCCGGGGGACCAGGGGCAGCAACGGAGCGTAGCTCTTCTCCCCCAGGACACGGTAGAGCCGCTGCAGCGGCCCGGTGCGCACCCGGTCCGCCAGTCCCGCCGGGATACCTTCGGCGCGGGCGAACGGGACGTGCACCTCCGCCCCGGGCCAGGTCGTCGCGAGCTCCGCGACGACGTGCTCACTGCCGGCGACGTCGGTCAGCCGCTCATGAACGATCGCGATCTTCGGCGCCATCGCCATTCGCCTTTCTCTTCCCGGAACGGACCACAACGAACGCGGGGACTCCGCTCTCCATCAGCCTCTCCACTGCGGTATCCGCCAGATTCGCCCGGCGGTCACCCTTGTCGATCACCACGACTCCGAGCTGAAGGTCCGGGGGAGAGACCTCACGCCACCAGGGATCCAGCCAGCCGGCCCGGTGCAGTCTTTCCGCGTCGTAGGCGTCGAAGATGCCGCCGGTGTCGACGTCCCCGAGGATGAGGACGTCGCCGCCCTCGGCCAGCGCTGTGGACACCCTCGCCTCCGCCAGAGGCGTCAGCCCGCCATCGGCCAGCGCCGATTCCCGATCCACCCCGTAGCGGTGTCCGATCAACCGCAGCCACAGGGCGTCCGCGCGCCGGTGACGCCGGAGTTTCCACACGGTGAGCGGGATCTGCGCCAGGAGGAACACCAGCAGTCCGACGACCAGGCTGGTCTGCCAGAGTCTGGGCCACACCGGCTCCCCGTCATTGTCGGACTGGGACAACACGATCGGCTGCACGTGCTGCATACGCTCATCCCGGGTGTCCTGGAGGATCATGTCGATCTGCCCCTCCAGGTCGGAGACGTCGGCGTCCTCATCCTCCTCCCGGCGGTTGTCGATCTGCTCCCGAATCGCGGCGGTCCGCCGCTCCACGTCCTCCGCGAGACTCTGAGTGGACTCGGAGTACAGGTAGTCACTGCGGCGCGACATGGACTCGACGACCGCGGCGGCCACATTCCGCGCCTCACCGACGCTTCCGGCCCGGGCGCTCACCTCGATCATGCCGGGCACGGAGGTCGTCGAGGTGGTCAGCGCAGGATCGTCCAACCCGGTGCGTTGGCGGACGATATCCTTCGTCGCCTCGTCGTTGGCGATCGACGAGTACAGGGGGCCCAGCGTCTCGAGGGTCTGCGGATCCAGGCTCGTGTCGGCGGGCGATCCCAGGGACACCTGGGTGTTCACCTCGTAGACGGGGTCGGTCTGCGAGAGGACCCCCGCGGAAATTCCGCCCGCCACCACCGCGATCACGAGCGCGGCCGGGATGGAGCGAAGGAACGCGGAAGCGATCAGCCCCAGGTCGAGTGGGGTGGGGACAGGGGAAGGCACAGGGGCGGGCGAGGCCGCCCCGGGCGACCACCGATCAATCGTCAGCGTTTTCTCCGACATTCTCGACCCTTTCCGGTTGTTCCAACCGAGTGCATGAATCTGAAACTACTACAAGAATCACCTTAGAAAGATGTTTCAAGAAACTAAACGGGATGCCGGGCCCACCGCTCGTCCGTTGCGGACGGCATTCTCCGACGAGGGGGGATGAACCGCGTCGACGCCCATCCACCGATCCTGGCGGCCTCCCCCCGCGGAACTGATGCGGCACAGGCCAGGAGCAGCCAGAAGTGGAAATCCAGGGGGAAGATCTCGAGGTAGGTGGCGAAGGCGGCCGCCACGCAGGCGGCCACCGTCACTCCGAGGACTCCGGCTGTGAAACCCTGTTCCACCACGTCCCGCTGGACCCGGATGAGCCGCCGCAGGACCACCATCGCCACCCCCACGGTCACCGCGTACAGGGCCAGCCCCACCAGCCCCAGCTCGAGCCCGATCTTCAGGTACTGGTTGTCCGGCTGGTACACCGCGGTCATGGATCCGGAGATCTCCGCCACCTTCTCCGCGGAGGAACCGGTCGTGCCCAGCCCTCCGCCAAAGGGGTGGATCAGCATCTGCGGAAGAGTGAGCGACCAGTGCCCCCCTCGTTCCTGCAGGCTGCTGGAGGAGGCCATGGTCGCCAGCACCCCACGTTGGTCGATGACGAGGGCCACCGGGACGAGCAGGACAGCGGCCACGGCCGCGACCGCGAGGTATCTGAGCAGCCGGCGGTGCAGCACCACCCCCACCACGATCACCGCCGCGAGCAGTCCGATGAAGCTGGCCCGCACCACGGAGGAGGCCATGGCGAGCAGGAGGATCGGGGAGATGGCCCAGAAGATCCGCGATCTGGGACGCCCCGGCCGGGACAATGCCGCGGTCCCGGCGATGATGAGGACGAGCATCAGGTAGAACGCGAAGGGGAACGGCTGATTGAATGTGCCAAAACTGCGCAGCAGCGGTCCCGCGGAACGGATGTGCTCGTTCCACTCGTACCCGAGATCCGCGAGACGGTAACCGCCCACCACCTGCTGCCAGAGCCCGAAGATCGCGCTGAGCAGCCCCGTCCACATCAGCACCGTCACCAGCAGATCCTTGTCGGCGCGGGTGAAGGGGAAGAAATAGACCACCACGGCGGGGATGAGGTAGAAGAAGGCGATCTTCACCGGGAACGCGGCATCAGCCCCCAGCACCACCACCCCGGACACGACGCCCACCAGCACCAGGAGGAACGCCGGCCCCAGCCAGGGGGCGACGGTCACCCGGCCCCGGGGGCGCGCGGCGAGGACGCCGGCGAGGGCGACGGTGAGCACCGCGGCCTCCTTCCAGAAGGTGGCCGCCACCGGAAACACCAGCAGCAGTCCGTGGAAGGGAACCAGGGCGGCAATGGCGATGATGCCCCACTGTGGCCTCCGGACGGACAGCAGAAACAACAGCGCGCACACCGCGGCCGTGACGATGAGACTGATCATGATCCCGATCCCCCTCCCGCCTCCACGTCCTCCACGGCAGGCCAGGTCCACCTCGGGCGGAGCAGGGTGCGTGCCCAGTGGAGACCGCGGAGTTCGTCGTGCATGGCCATTCTCCGGAGGGTGAGGGGCTCGTCGCCCGGATGGCACCGGCCGTTGGTGAAGGTCCAGCCGGTGCGGTACCCCGAGGCCCGGACCAGCTCCCGGACCCGTGCGTTCTGGTGCCCGAACGGATAGCAGAGGTCCACGACCTCCCGACCGCCCCATTCCGACAGCAGCTCCCGGGAGCGGACCAGTTCATCCTGCACCTGCCCGGGAGACATGTCCGGAAGTGAGAGGTGCGTCGCCGTGTGTCCGCACAATTCGGCCCCGGCGGCGACCGCCTCGCGAATCTCATCCAGATCCATTGTCCGGTCCGCCTCCTGCCACCAGGGAGGGGAAACGCCGGGATGGTCGGTGACCGGCAGCAGGGTCCAGGGGAGGTTTCGCTCCCGGAGGACGGGCAGGGCGTTGCGGTGGACCCCGATCAGGGCATCGTCGAAGACGATCGCGGCCTTCCCCGACGTGGATCCGCCCGCGACGAGTGTCTCCGCCAGTTCCGACAGGGGGACGAACCGGTATCCGAGTTGCCCGACCATCGCGACCTGTTCCCGGAAGACGGAGGCACGCACGGCGTAAGGGTACGGGGACGCGAGGTCGTCGATGATGTCGTGGTACGCCATCACCAACCCGGATCCTCCGAAGCGGTCCGCGACCGGGGAGGCCAGCCCGCGGAGCGCACGTGCCCCCGCGGAGCGTACGGATCTGTCAGACATGTTCTCAACCTTCCCTTTCAGGACGCATGGTCAGCCGGCCCGTCATCCGCCCAGAATCGAGCGGACCTGCGTGAGGACAGCGGCGCTTGCCCGGCGTTCCGTCAGCGCGGACACGGTGACGTGGACGGTCACGGCCACGAGGACCACCACCGGCCAGGGGATGCCGACCTCGCTGACCAGCAGCACCGCCGACGCCGCGACGGCCGTCGCCACCAGCGCCTGCCGGATGAGCAGCCCCCAGGGCGAGACCCCGGGGATACCGAGGCTGCCCCGCAGCAGGAGCAGCATGGCCGCGAGCATCACCACTTCGGTGGCGACGGTGGCGATCGCCGCCCCGTCGATTGACCACAGCGGAATCAGGACCAGGTTGAGGCCGACGTTGAGCAGGAGTCCGGCTGCCGCGATCCAGGGGAACACCCGTAGCTTTCTCGCCGCGACCAGCGCGGATACCACCACGAAGGTGAGGCCGGACAAGGCACTGCCGACCACCAGGAGGGCGGCCGCGGCCGCCCCGCCGGCGAACTGGGTGCCGTACAGCAGGGAGATCAACGCTTCAGCGCTCGGCCAGAACACGACGGCACCCAGACCTCCCAGCAACGCCGCGACGGCGACCGCCTGATGGAGCCGAGCGCGGAACACCCCGGGTTGCTCCGGCCACGTCTTGATGAGAACCGTGGTGAAGGGGACCGCCAGGGCGCTGACGATCAGTCCCATCAGATCCGAGAACTTGTACCCGATCGCGTACACGCCGACGGCCTCGTAGGTGCCCAATTGCTGCAGCATCAGCATGTCGATGCGCTCGAGGAGGGTGAACAACGCGAATCCGACGGAGATCGGGAGGGCCTCGCGCAGCATCTCCCCCCAGTAGGCGGTCACCGCCCTGAAGGACGGGCGGAACTCAGGCGTGAACAGCTTCGGCACCCCGGCGGCCCGGGCGGCGAACACCACGATCTCCCGGACGATCGCGGGGATGATGAAGGCGAGCAGGGCCGGGTGGACGGCGGCGACGGCGACGATCAGCAGGAACTGCACCGCCTGGCCGATGATGTCCCAGACAGCGACGTAGGTCAGGCGGAGTTTGCTCTGGTAGAGGACGAAAAGAGCGTTCGCCGGGGTCGCCAGCGCGACCGTGGTGCCCGCCAGGCCTGCGGCGGCCACCACCAGCGGGGCCAGCCCCGCGAAGTAGGCGTAGCCGAGAGCGATGAGGTAACCGAGGATCCCCAGCGCCGTGCGCAGCATGATGAAGGAACCGGCGAGTCTGGACACCTCCTCGGGCTTGTCCGACGTCAGCCTGGCCAGGACGACACGCCCCACACCGAGGTCGGTCACCACCTCCATGATGCCCAGTAGGGCGAAGACGAAGGAGTAGCGTCCCCAATCGTCGCCGGTGAGCGTCCGGGCGATGATCACGCTTCCCGCCCACCCGAACACGGCGGTGATGAGGCGGCCCAGGATCATCGCGGTGCTGCTGCTGAACAGTCGGCGGTTCTCCGTCCCGACGCCCTTCCGGCGCTCCCGCCGTTGGACGCCGGATGACTGGTCGACGGTGCTCATGTGCCCTGCCCCTCCCCTGCCGGGACGGCGACCCGGCGGCGCCACTGCCCCACCGCGGGGCGGAGGACGTCGCTGGCACCGTTGGCGCCCTTGGCCAGGGGGAGCAGTCCGGAGCGCGACACCGGAACCGCGAACACAGTGCCCACCGCATACTCCGAGGTCTGCCAGGCCTGCTTGTACGGGTTGCGCCCGATCATCTGGTCGATCTGGGTGATGCCGAGCTCGTCGTGAATCCGGACGGAGTGCTCGATCAGCTGGTGTCCCGGAGCGAGCTTGCCGTAAGCGGGGTCGAAGGCGGTGAACCACGCCTCCGCCCGCTCGCCCGTCCGGAACATGACGTCGAACGCGACCCAGACCGAGTCCACCGTCAGGCCGATCACGCACAGGTGACCGCGCCGCGCCTCCCGGGCCAGGAAGCGTTCCGTGAAGGCCGCGTGCCCTTCGCCGAACAGGTTGAGGCGATTCTCCCTGTCGGCCTCCTCAGAAACGCGGGTGACCCGCAGCATGTCGGGCCAGTGCGCCCGCAGTTCCTCCGGAGTGCGGAGAACCGTGAAACCCACCGTTCCGAGTTCCTTCGCGGCACCGCTTCTCAGTACCCGCAGGCGCTTCAGGGTTTTCGCGCTCCGGAGATCGCCCGGGGTGGTTCCCCGTGGAACATCCATCACCGGGCAGTGGTCGTCCACCGTGTATTCCACGGTCCAGCCACCGCTGTCCAGCAGTGCGGCGAGCAGCGGGGAATCCTCCGGCACGTGTGTCAGTTCGAGCAGGATCCCGGCCTCGCGCACGCCCGTGACCAGCTTATCCAGGGCAGCACCGTCCTCGGCCAGGACCTCGCCGATGGTGCCGAGCCCGTGGCCGAGCCAGCGGTGGACCGTGACCCACACCCGCTTCCGCGTGTGGAGCGGAAGAAGGCCGACGAGCCGGTCACCGCGGTAAACCGCCGCGATCGCCAGATCCCCCCTCCCCAGGGTCCGGTACCAGCTCAAACCGTAGGAGGGCCGGGAGGCGAACCTGGTGGAACACCGCTGCGTGAGCTCATCCCACTGCGCTTCGAGCTCCGCGTCCACGGTGTGGTGGATCCGGAAGCGGAGGATCCCGGCCGTCCCGTCCCCCTCCCCGTCCGGGGAGGCCGCCGAGGTACGCCGCCCACCGGTGACGGTCGCGAGCAGCTCGTCGACGATGACGGAGGCTGAGTCGGCCATGTTGTAGTGCTCCCGGACGTGGCGGTGGCCCTCCTCCCCCATCCGTATGCGCAGGTATGGGTCGTCGATCAGAGTCTTCAGGGCGTCGGCGACGGGCTCGCGCCGGTGGCAGTCCACCAGGAAACCGGTCTCCCCGTCGAGCACCATCTCCGGGACTGCGCCGTTGGGGTGGGCGATGACCGGAAGCCCGGCCGCCATCGCCTCGAGGATGGCGTTCGGCGCCTGGTCGATCACCGAGGGAAAGCACATGATGTCCGCGCGGGCGAGAATCTCCCACAGGCGCGCATCCCCCGGCTGCAGATCGTTGACCACGGTCAGACCGGGTTCGGCGGGCACCTGCTCAAGCGTGATCAGGGTCAGGTCCGCGCGGTCCTTCAGTTCCCGGCGCCAGATGTCGAGCAGCATCGTGCCGCCCTTGCGCTCCAGCGTCGTGCCGATGAACACGATGCCCGGGTGCCGGGCCGGGTCGCGGACCGGGAGCGGCTCGGTGAGGTAGGGGGAGTACACCCCCATCTCCAGGTGGGAGACCTGCCGGGGAGGCAGCCGGTAGTCCGCGGAGCGCAGCGAGTCCACGACCTTCCGGGTGTTGGCGAAGACCTTGGTCGCCGCCTGCAGCACCGGCCTCTCGAAGATGAGGTTGAGCCGGCTCAACGGGGCGGTGAAGCGGGTGGGTCTCCGATAGGGGATGCTGAACACGTTCAGCCTGCCCGTGCTGTCCGTGGTGATCACCGTCGGGATGGACCGCAGGATGCGTGCCCCGCCCAGCATCGTGTTCTGCGTGTACACGTGCAGCGCGTCGATCCCCCCGGCCGCCAGCCGCCGCCGCACCCGGCGGCGCATCGCCCAGGAATGCACCAGCTGTCCCCGCAGTGGCTGCAGATCCAGGTCCAGCCGGTCCAGGCCCGGCACTGGGGCACGGAGCAGCCGGCCGAGCGGTCCGGGGGCCTCGCCGTCGATGAACTCGACGTCGATGTCCCCGCGATCCGCGAAGATTTTCCGGAGTGAACTGTGAACGGTCCGGTGCCCGCCGATGTTTTCGTTGACGAACAGGAACCGGGGTTTTCTGTCGGGCCGGAGCATCAGCATGGTCCTTCCATGGCAATCCGCCCCCGGGCAGGACCCGGGCCAGGACATCCGGGCGACACCCGGGCGGACTTGTTAAATATTAAGACAAAGACTAGCTTGATTTAAGTTTCCTTGTCCCCGCAATCGCCGGGTTGACCGCCTCGACGCCGGCTACCGCTGCCTCGCGTCGCCGAAACGCCGGGGAGACGGGCACGTCCTCAGCTTCCGCAACCCGGCGCGGGCCCCTGCGACGACGGAATCACTCAGCCTCACCAGCGGGAGCGCTCCGACCCTGCCCCTCGGTGCGGCGCGCAGCGTCCCGACCGCGTACTCACCGGTCTGCCAGTCGCTCTTGTAGGAGCTGCGGCCGATCATCATGTCCACCCGGGTAATGCCGAGGTCATCGTGCCGGCGGCAGATGTCCTCGATGAGCTGGTGTCCGGTCTTCGCCTTCCGGAATTCCGGGTTGAAACGGGTGAACCACCCTTCGGCGGCCTTTCCCGTCTGCAGCATGATCGCGAAGGCCGCCCAGGAGCCGCCGAAGGTCAACCCCCAGATCCGCAGATGGCCGCCGCGCGCCTCCTCGAGCAGGAAATTCCTCGCGAATGCGTCGAAGGGAGGGGCACAGAGATTCTCGCGCCTCCCCGCGTCCCCCTCTGCCGAGGCCTCGGCGACGGCGACGATGTCAGGCCAGTGCTCCTCGAATTCCTCCGGGGTCTCCAGCACCCGGAACTCGTGGGGCGCGCCGAGCCGGGCCATCTTCCCCCGGTGCCGACGGAGGTTGCTCAGCGTCTTCGCGCTGCGGAGGTCCCTGGGGGTGGCGCCCGGCGGCAGGTCGATGACGGGGCAGAGCTCGTCCCGCGTGTACTCCACCGCCCAACCACCGTGCCGGTGCAGGGCGGAGAGCAGCGGCGAGCCCGCTTCGATGTGCGTCAGCTCGAGGACCACCCCGGAGCGGTGCAGCCCGGCCACCAGCTCCTCCACCGCGGTCCCGTCCTCGGCCAGGGGTTCGCCCACCGTGCCCAGCCCGTGACCGAGCCAGCGGTGGATCGTGACCCCCGGGCGCCTGCGTGCGTGGAGCGGAAGGAGCGCGATGAGCCGGCCACCGTCATGGACCGTCGCGACCGCCAACCGCCCCTTCCCCAGGGTCCGGTACCAGTTCAGCCCGTAGGAGGGACGGGAGGCGAACCTGGTGGCGCACCGCTCCGCGAGATCGCTCCACTGCGCCTCCAGCTCCGTGTCCACGGCGTGGTGGATACGGAATTCGAGGTCACCGTCCGCCGGTGCCGCTGGGGGGCGCTGAGCGGTGGCGACAACGCCGGGTTCCCCGCCCCCGGCACCGGTCCCGGATCCGGCGGGAGGTGCCACCTGGTCGGCTCGGTGTTCACCGGTGTTCCCATCGGGGAACGGGGACCGGGGCCTGCTGTCGGGTCGGGACATCAACGTGATCCTTCCGGGGCAATCCGCCACCGGCCGGACCCGGGACCGGACACCCGGAGGACACGAGGACGGAATAAGAAAACTTAAGGAACATAATAACTTTCCTTAAGATTTCTTGCCGGCTCAATTGACCTCCCGGGGCACCCTCCACCCCCGTTCGGATCCGGGACCCTACATCGGCATGATGGTGTGCTTCTTCGGCAGGTCGCGCACGTCCTTGGTTGCCAGCTGGCGCAGCGCGTGGCGCAGGGCCAGGCGGGTCTCCCCCGGCTGGATCATGGCGTCCAGGTAGCCGCGCTCGGCGGCGACGTAGGGGCTGGTCATGTTCTCGTCGTAGAAGTCCATGAAGACCTTCTTGAGGTAGGCCCGCTGCTCCGGCGGGGCGGCCTCGAGCTGCTTGCCCTGGATCATCACGACGGCCGCGGCGGAACCCATGACCGCGATCTGGGCGGTCGGCCACGCCAGGTTGATATCCCCCGTGAGGTTCTTCGAACCCATCACCGCATAGGCACCGCCGTAGGCCTTGCGCACGATCAGCGAGACCTTCGGCACGGTGGCCTCGACCACGGCGAAGGCGAGCTTGGCACCGCGGTGGATGAGGCCGACCTTCTCCTGTTCCACACCGGGCAGGTAGCCGGGGGTGTCCACGACGAAGACCAGTGGGATGTTGTAGGCGTCGCAGATGCGGATGAAGCGCGCGCCCTTGTCCGCGGCGTCGGCGTCGATGCAGCCGGCCAGGTGCATCGGGTTGTTGGCGACGAAGCCCACCGCCCTGCCGTCGATACGCCCGAAGGCGGTGATGAGGTTCGGCGCGTAGTTCTCCTGGATCTCCACGAGATTCTCGTCGTCGCCGAGCTGGACGAGCAGGTCCAGCATGTCGTAGCCGGCGTTGGTGTCATCCGGCATGAAGGTGTCCAGGCTGGGGGTGACGGCGACCTCCTCGTCGGCGGGCGCGTCGAAGACCGGGGCCGGGTCATTGCAGGTCAGCGGCAGGTGGTCGAGCAGGTCGCGGACGAAGTCGAAGGCCTCGTCCTCACTGCCGACGACCGCGGAGATATTGCCGTTGAGCTCCTGCTGACGGGCCCCGCCGAGCTCGGCGGAGGTGACGTCCTCACCGGTGACCTCGCGGATCACGGCGGGGCCGGTCACGTACATCTCGGTCTCGCCCTCGACGCCGATGACGAAGTCGGTGGTCACCGGGGCGTAGACGGCGCCGCCGGCGGACTTGCCCAGCATGACGGAGATCTGCGGGCTGCGACCGGACAGCGGCAGCTGACGTCGCGAGATCTCGGAGTACATGGCCAGGGAGGTCACCGCGTCCTGGATGCGGGCACCGCCGGAGTCCTGGATGCCGATGACGGGGCAGCCGATCTTGATCGCCATGTCCATGACCTCGACGACCTTGCGGCCGAAGGTCACGCCGACGGAACCGCCGTAGACGGTCTTGTCGTGCGCGTAGACGCAGACGGGGCGGCCGTCGATACGCCCGTAACCGGTGACCACGCCGTCGGAGTAGATGGCGTCGGGGTCGCCCGGGGTCTTGCCGAGCGCGCCGACCTCGACGAAGCTGCCGTCGTCGAGCAGCCGGGCGATGCGCTGGCGCGGGGTGGACCGGCCGGCCTCGTCCCGCCGCTTGCGGGCGCGTTCACTGCCGGGGTCCTGCGCCTTGGCGAGGCGGGCCCGCAGGTCCGCGAGCTTGTCCGCGGTCGTGCTCTCAGTCACAGATCACCACTCGATTCGTTCTGCTCTAGCGGTCCAGTTCCTCGATACGGCGGGTCAGGTGTGCCCCCACCGTACCGATCTCGGGTTCGTCGACGACGGCCAGATGGTCGCCGTGGAGCTGGATGATGTCCAGTTCGTCAACGATAGTCGACCAGCCGCCGTCCGGATCAATCGTCGCGTAGCGCGGCTCCAGCTCGATGGCGCCGGCGTGCATGCGCTCGGCGCGGAAGAGCATGACCGGCACGTTCACGTCGGCCCAGCGCGACAGGTCCATGCGGCCGAGGATCTGGTTGTCCACGAAGCTGGCGCGCTGGTGCTCCAGCACACCGGCGGACAGGCCGTGCTCCGAGGCGTCCGTGGTGGCCAGGAACTGCTCGAGCATGCCCAGCAGAGCCTCCTCCCCGGCGGTCTCCAGCAGCTCGAAGGGAACCGGGATCTCCAGCCCGTAGGTCTTGGCGGCGAAGTCGCTGTAACGCTGCCAGCGGGCCTTGGTCTCCTCCATGGTGTCCGGGATCGGCTCGGAGGGCTTGACCGTGTCCAGCAGCACGATGCTGGCGACCTCGATGTCAGGGTCATTGAGGCCCTGCAGCTGGTGCGCGACCTCGAAGGCCAGCGCGCCGCCGAAGCTCCAGCCGCCGAGGATGATCGGCCGCCCGGCGGCGTAGGCGCGGATCTCGTCGAGGTAGGCCGCCGCGCGCTCGTCCAGGGAGCCCTCGAGGCGTTCGACGCCGTAGACCGGCACGTCCTCGGGCAGACGCCGCATCAGCGGCTGGTAGACCACCGAGGAACCGCCGGCCGGGTGGAACAGGAACACGCTCGGGCGGGTGGATTCCTCAGCGCGGGCCCGCAGCACGCGGATATTGCCCTCGACCTCGGTCTCCAGGCCCTCGCGCACGAGGTCGGCCAGCGGCTCGAGTGTTTCGGCCTCGCGGACCTGTGCGGCGCTGATCGCGATGCCGGAGCGCTCGGTCAGCCGCTCGGCGATCCGGGTGGCCTGCTCGTCGGTGACGGCCGGCAGTGGGCTGGTCACGCCCGCGGCGGCGGCGCCCGTGAAGGTGGCCCAGGTGCCGAAGACCATGCGCTCGGAGGCGTCGCGCGGGGCCACGCCGACACCCTGGGCGCCCTGCTTCTCCGCGCCCGCCTCGGCGGCGGGGGCGGTCTCCACCGGCTCGGTCGGCGTCACGCCCTCACCCGCGGTCGGGGACAGGGAGGCGTCGACGGCGGGGGCGGCCGGACCGGCCTGAGCACCGCCACCCCCGCCCGCGAGACGGGCCTCGACGGCCTCCTCGACGATGTCCACGACGTCGGCGACGGAGGCGTCACGCAGCGCCTGGACCTGCAGCGGCGGGATCTGGAAGTCGTTCTCGATGCGGTTCTTGATGCGCATGCCCATCAGCGAGTCCAGGCCGAGGTCGATCAACGGCAGCTCGGCCGGCAGGTCGTCGACGTCGTAGCCCATGGACTCGGAGACGATCGCGCGCATGCGCTGCTCGACGGTCTCCCCGGAGGCGGGATCCCAGCGCACGGCCTCGACGCCCAGGTCGTCGTCGGCGTCTGCCGCGGCGGGGCCTGCGGTCGGACCCGCCTGCGGGGCGGCCACGCCCGGCACCCCGGCCGGGGCGCCCAGCTGGAGGGTGGTGGCGAAGGCCTCGGCCAGCAGGGTGGTCCGGGAGGTCTCGGCGTTGACCTTGTGCACGGTGATGGTCAGCCCACCGATGCCGCGGGCGACCACGGTGGTGATCTCGCCGTTCGGCGGGAGCATCGCGTGCTCCTCGGCGGCGACGAGCTGCGCGCCCGGTTCCACGGCCTCGGCGGCCAGCTCCAGCAGGGCCAGGGCGGAGGGCACCTGGTCGGCGTTGGTGGAGAAGGCCACGCGGGCGTCGGGCAGGGTGACGCGGGCGCCCGGCAGCTCCGGGGCGCGGTTGCTCGCGGGGCGGGCGTTGGTCCAGTAACGCTGGTGCTTCCAGGTGATGTGCGGGGCGTCGATGCGCTCGCCGTCGCCGTAGATCAGCGAGAAGTCGATCGGCGCGCCGGCGACGTAGAGCTTGGCCAGCAGATCGCGGATCGACTCGACGGTGTCGACCTTGCGCTTGAGCACGTAGAGCAGCTGGGCGTCGGGTTTGCCGACGGTGAACGCGGTGTTCATCATGCCCATCAGGGCGACCGGGTTCGGGGAGATCTCCACCAGGGTGGTGTGGCCGGCGGCGAAGGCCGCCTCGGTGGCGTCCTGGAAGTGGACGGCCCGGCGGGTCATCCGCAGCCAGTAGTCGGTGTCGTGGATGACCGCACCGGGCTGGTGGACCACGCCCGGGTCGACGGAGGAGAACAGCGGGAGTTCCAGCGGCAGGGCGGTGACGCCGGCGGTCTCGAAGGCGAGCTCGCCGAGCAGCGGCTCGACGGCCGAGGTGTGGCCGGCGCCCTTGACGTTGAGCAGGCGGGCGAACTTGCCCTCGGTCTCCAGCTTGGCGACGAGCGCGGTGACGGCCTCGCGTGGGCCGCCCACCGTCGTCATGCCGGGACCGGCGTAGACGGCGGGCTCGATGCCGACGTAGTCCTCGTGCTCCGTGGTCAGCGCCTCGAGGTCCGCGGTGGACAGCTCGACAACGGCCATGGCGCCGAGCTGGTCCTCGGGCAGGGACTTCTCGCCCTCGCCCATCAGGCGGGCGCGGTGGCAGGCGATCTGCATCGCGTCGTCGGCGGAGATTCCGCCGGCGGCGTAGGCGGCGGCGATCTCGCCCATGGACATGCCCATCACGGCCGCGGGCTTCGCGCCGAAGGCGGCCAGCAGGTCGGTCAGCGCGATCTGGATGGCGGTGATGGCCACCTGTGCGGTCTCGGTGTCCCAGGTCTGCTCGTCGTCGCGGACGATGTCGAGGATGGACCAGCCGGACTCGGCGTCGACACGCTCATCCAGCTCCTCGAGGCGGGCGAGGAACATCGGCGAGAACCCGATGAGATCCTTGACCATCTTGCGGTGCTGGGATCCGAAACCGGAGTAGACGAACACCGGGCCGGCGGCGGCCGGGGAATCGGCGGCGGCGATGCCGACGGAGACCTTGCCCTCGGCCACCTGGCGCAGGCGCTTGACGGCGTCGGCGACGTTCTCGGCGCTCACGACCGCACGCGAACGGCCGTGGTTGCGGCCGGCCAGGGAGCGGGCGACGGGCACGAGGGCAGAGTCCCCCGTGTCGCCGCGGCTCTCCAGGAAGTCGGCGAGGTCGGCGGCCGCCTGTCGACGCCGCGACGGCAGCAGGCCGGAGACCGGCAGGGCGACGGCGTTCGGCTTCTCCGGATCCGCCAGCTGCGGCTCAAGGGAGCGCACGGTGGCGTCCGGGTAATCGGCCGGATCGAAGGAGGAGACGACGACGTGCGCGTTGGTGCCGCCGAAGCCGAAGCCGGACACGCCGGCGACCTTACGGCCGGAGTACTCGGGCCACTCGCGCGGGTCCTCGACGACCTCCAGGTGCTCCGCGTCGAAGTCGATGTAGCGGTTCGGTGCGGAGAAATTGACCGACGGCGGAATGACGCCGTGGCCCATGGACTGGACGACCTTGATCAGGCCGGCGGCGCCGGCGGCAGACTCGGAGTGGCCGATATTGGACTTGACCGAGCCCAGCAGGGTCGGGTTCCTGCGCTCCCGCTCCACACCCAGGACCGCGCCGAGGGCCGTGGCCTCGATGGGATCGCCGAGGATGGTGCCGGTGCCGTGGGCCTCGATGTAGTCGACCCCGGCCGGATCGACGCGGGCGTCGTCGTAGGCGCGCTGCAGGACGTCGATCTGCGCCTCGGGGTTGGGGGCGGTCAGGCCGTTGGAGTGGCCGTCGGAGTTGACGGCCGAACCCTTGATGACGGCGAGGATGTCATCGCCGTCGGCGAGGGCGTCGTCGACCCGCTTGAGGATGAGCACACCCGCGCCGTCGGCCCGCACGAAGCCGTCGGCGTCGTCGGAGAAGGCGTGGATGTGGCCGGTGGGGCTGATCACGCCGAGCTCTCCGAAGGCGGTGGACACGAACGGGGAGGCGAGGATGTTCACGCCCCCGGACACGGCGACGTCGGCGTCGCCGGCGCGCAGGGCGCGCACCGCCTGATGGACGGCCACCAGCGAGGACGAGCAGGCCGTGTCGACGTTGACCGACGGGCCGCGGAAGTCGAAGGCGTAGGAGATGCGGTTCGGGATGATCGAGCTGGCGGTGCCGGTCAGCGCGTAGGGGTGGGCCTCGGCCGGATCGGCGGTGATGAGCATGCCGTAGTCGTTGTTGGACGAGCCCAGGAACACCCCCACCGGGGCACCGCGCAGCTCGTTGGGTGCCAGGTGGGCGCTCTCCAGGGCCTCCCAGGTCAGCTCGAGCATGATGCGCTGCTGAGGGTCGATGTTGGCGGCCTCGACCGGGGACAGACCGAAGAACTCGGCGTCGAAGGAGGCGATGTCGCCCAGGTACCCGCCGGTGAGGTTCTGCTCCTCCATCTTGCGGGACATGACCTCGTCACCGGCGTACTCGCTCCAGCGGCCGATCGGCGGCTGACCGGTGCCGTCGCGGCCCTCCACCAGCATCGACCAGTACTCGTCGAGATCGCCCGCGCCCGGGAAGCGCGCGGCCATGCCGACCACGGCGATGTCGTGGGTGCCCGGGGTGGTGGCCGCATCGGTGGCCACGCGACGGTGGGTGGCCCGGGCACGGGACTTCCCCCGGCTCGCCGGTTCGCCCTCGACGAGGCGCGTCGCCAGCCCCGCGATGGTCGGGTACTCGTAGGCGATGGTGGCGTCGAGCTGCACGCCGAGCAGATTCTCCAGCTCACCGGACAGCACGACCGCGTCCCGGGACGACAGGCCGAAGTTCTCCATCGGCTTGTCGTCGGCGATCTCCTCCGCGGGCAGGCCGGTGACACCGGCGACCCAGGTGCGGAGCCACCCGCGCAGCTGCTCAACGGTCATCGGCGCCGGGCTCTGGCTCTCACTCATACGGCGACTACATCCTTACAATGTTTCTCGGGCTGCCCGTTCCCGTTCCATCCTCCCGGGTGCGGGAGTGGGCGGCGGGGAGACGGGCAGCGGTCACGGCACGGTCTGGACAGATTTTTCTGTACAGGGAAGTATCGTCCCATTATTCCAATGTGTTTCATTGTGCAGGCCAGGCGGGTGGCCACGCACGTTCCCACGCCCGACGCAGGACCCCGGGAACAGGCATGAGCCCGCTCCCCCACGACGCGCCGACGGATCCGGTGGGGCCCGGTCGGCGGGGTACGGGGAAGGGGCTCATGGCGGCGTCGCCGGCGGCGGGCCCGGCGGGAGACTACCGCTGCTCGGCCAGGTAGGACTTCTGGGCCACGCGGCGGGCGATCTTCCCGGAGGAGGAGCGCGGGATGGCGTTGGCCTCCAGGACGCGGATCTCGGCCGGGGTGACGCCGTGGGCGGAGCTCACCGCACCGCGGATGGCCTCGACCACGTCCGCGTCACTGGCGGCGTCGGCACGCTCGTCGCGCTCGACGAAGATGACGAGCTTCTCGACGTCCTCCCCCTCGACGGAGAAGGCGGCGACGGCGTCCGGGCGGACGTGGTCGGTGGCGGCCTGGACGGTGTACTCGATGTCCTGCGGGTAGTGGTTGCGCCCCGCGATGACGATGAGGTCCTTGAGACGGCCGGTGATGTAGGTCTCACCGTCGATGATCACGGCGAGGTCACCGGTGGCCATCCAGCCGTCCTCCGGGGCACCCTCCACGCGGGACTCGGCGAGACGTTCACCGAGGGTGTTGTGGAAGGTGTCGGCGGTCTCCTGCTCACGGCCGAGGTAGCCGGCGGCGAGGTTGTCGCCCTTGACCCACATCTCACCGACGGTGCCGTCCGGCAGCTCGGCGCGGGTCTCCGGATCGACGATGGTCATGTACTGCGGGCGCACGACCTGGCCGTTGGAGACGAAGGCGACACCCCGCCCGGAGTCCTTCGCGACGATCTCGGCGACCCCCTCGGCGAGCTTGTCGCGGTCGAAGTGGGAGACGAGCGGGCGATTCCTGGTCTGCGGGGTGGTCACCAGCAGGGAGGCCTCGGCCAGGCCGAAGGACGGGCGCAGGCTGGTGCGCTCCAGGCCGAACTGCGTGAAGGTCTCGGTGAAGGAGTCCAGCGCCTTCTCGGTCACCGGCTCGGAGCCGATGATGATGCCGTCGACCGCCGACAGGTCGAGGGTCTCACCGTCCTTCGGCCGGCCGTAGCGCACGGCCAGCTCGAGGGCGAAGTTCGGGACGACGGCGTAGATGGACACGCCCTCCTCGGACTCGCGGCGGTTGAGCTGGTCCACCCAGCGCTTGGGCTGCTGGATGAAGTCGCGCGGGGTCATCAGGTCCATCTCCAGCCCCAGGATGGTCACGAAGGTGGCCAGGATGATGCCCATGTCATGGTGCAGCGGCAGCCAGGAGACCAGGCGCAGCGGCATCTGCAGGCGGATCGCGGTGAAGATCTGCAGGACGTTGGTCAGGATGGAGCGGTTGGTCAGCAGCACGCCCGCCGGGGTGCGGGTGGAACCGGAGGTGTACTGCAGGAAGGCCGGGGTGTCGACCGGCATGGTCTGGGCCGAGGCCATCATCTGCTGGCCCTGGAGGGTGGTCATCGGGTTCTGGTAGGACGTGGCCAGGGTGTCCGGCAGGGAGTCCACGGACAGGATGCGCGGACGCTGGCGGGACGGGATCTCCGCGAAGTGCTCCCGCACCGCGGCGGCCGACAGCGAGTTGGTGAGCACGAACTTCGGCTCGGAGTCGTTGAACACGGCCTTCAGGTGGTCGGCGTGGCCCGGCTCGTTCGGGTCGTACAACGGCACCGGGGTCATGCCGGCGTAGAGGGCGCCGATGAAACCGAAGATGTACTCCGGGGAGTTGTTGGCCAGGATGGCCACCCGGTCGCCGAGCTTGCCCACCTGCTGCAGACGGGCCGCGACCGCCTTGATGCGGGTGTTGATCCCGGTGCGGTTGTAATCCACCGGGACACCCTCGCGGGACTCCGAGAAATCCCAGAACCGCAGGCAGTGTCGCTCGCCGCCGCCCATCTGCAGATCGGCCTGGTACATCAGCTCAGCCAGCCCCGCCAGGGTGAGCTGAGGGGCGAGGGTGATCTCACCCTTCTCGTTGAAGAACTGGCTCATCGCCGCTTTCAGGTCCATGCTTCTCCTTGTGTCTGTCGGTGGCCCGCCGCTGACCAGCGGGTTCTCCCGGAGATTCCGGGACGTCCGGCGGCGGCCATCATGCGCGGGTGCGCGGTTCGCGGGGCGGTGGGACTTACTTTTACCTGCCAACCTAACAGAGCAGGCACCGCCCCCTGTTAATTGTCCGCGGTTATTACCCCGTTACGTCGAGGGGAATGTCCAGGGGTGGGTCCAGAAGGTCTGACGGGTCGTTCTCGATCAGGTCGATCGCCCAGTCGACGATCCAGGCGTTGGTCGTCGTGCCGGGGATGACGTTGGGGTTGGTGGCGTACTGCGCGTGGATGCCGTTGGCGGCGGCCAGTTCCTGGGCGCGCGCGAGTGCGTTGCCGACGTCGCGCGGGGCGTCGCAGATGCTGTCGTCCGGGGCGCAGATGTCGTACGTGCGGTCCTGCAGCTCGCCGAATCCGCCGGGGCGGGGGCCGCGCATGGTCGCGCCCGGCACGACCGGCTGGACGAGCAGGTTGAGCGGTTCGAGGGCGACCTCGGCGCCGACGCCGGCGACCGGGTTGCCGGGGACCTGGCCCACACCAGGTTCCCGGCGCCCGTCCGCGACCAGGGCGACACCCCTGATCTTCTCCGCTGGCACGGCCCCGTGGCCCTGCCCGATCTTGTTGGCGATGTCCCCGACGATCACCGCGCCCTGCGAGAAGCCGGTGAGGATGTAGTCGGTGGCCGGGCAGACGTCGTTCATGTGGCGCAGCTCCCCCTCCAGCGTGGAGGTGCCCTCATTGCGCGAGGCGTCGTAGGTCATCTCGTTCCGGGAGTTGATGCTGCGGAACTCGGCCGTGTACGGCAGCGTCCACACCTTGACCTCGTCAGGGGTGTAGCGCTCCTGCAGCGGCCGGGTGACCGACAGCATGAAGCTCCAGGGGTTGGCGGTGGGGTTGATCGGATCATCGTCCGCGGCGGACTCCCACGTGCCCGGCGCGGCGATGACCTCGACCTCCGGGCACCAGTCCGGCTGCTCCGGTTCCGTCGGGATCGGCGGTTCGCCGATCGGCGGCAGCGGGGAGTCGTCACTGGTGCGCAGCCACTGGAAGACCCCGACGCCGATGAGCGCCAGGATCACCAGCACCGCGAGGACGGTGAGTGTTTTTCTCATTGCTCTAGCAGTACGCCGCCCGTGCCTCATTCTCAATCAGCGCGACGGCGTCCTCCGCGGTCAGTTCGGTGCGCTGCTGCTCGACTAGTTGACCGGCGACCGCGGTGACGGTGACCTCGCCGATGCCGGATTCCTCCGCCCGGCAGACGGTCGACGCCGCGCCGATGAGCTGGTCCTCGACACCGTTGACGTCGATGCCGCCGTCCGAGAGCCCGCCGAGGAAGGCGGTGTCTTCCCCGGAGCGCTCCGGCTGCGGGGTCGGGACCTCGGAGACCTCCTGGGCGCCCTGATCCTGCGGCTGCGGGCTCGCGGGCGGGGCCGCCGGGGGCCGTTCGCCCCCGTCGTCCGACTCATCGTCCGATTCCGCGGGCGTCGACTGCGGGGCCCGCTCCAGCGGGGCGACGCTCGTGTCGGTGCCCGGGTCATTTTCGACGGTCGCGCCGCCGCACGCCGTCAGCGCGAACGCCGACAACGCCGTGGCCAGCAGCAGGCCGTGCCTTCCCGGTCGCATAACTACCTCTCGTCTTCCTCGATACGTCCGTTGACCTGGCGGATGGTGCCGTTCTCGAACTCGACGACCTGGCCGCCGGCCGGGATGGAGGTCTGGTCGGCGGTCGGGAAGCCGTACTCGCCCTGCTCCCAGCCGGCCGCGCCCCAGGCGTCGAAGATGGCACCGTGCATGATCACGTGGGCGCCGGTGGCCGGGCTCCAGTAGATGTTGCCGTTCTCGAACTCCTGGAATGCGCCACCTTCGATGAGCCGTTCATCGGAGGTCGGGTAGCCCAGCTGCGATTCGGCGGTGCCCAGCTCGCCGTACTTGTCGGCGATGACGCCGCGGACCCAGTGGTTGTCACCCTCCGGGGTGCGCACGACGTAGCCGTTCTGGAACTCCTGGACGAAGCCGCCGTCGATCTCGCGGGCCGCGGCCGCCGGGTAGCCCAGGTCGCCGGCCTCCCAGCCGGTGGTGCCCCACTCGGTGAAGATGTCGCCCGGGATGGCGTGGGCGCCGGTGGCCGGGCTCCAGTAGATCGAACCGTTCTCGAAGTGGACGTAACGGCCCGCCCGGTCCGGGGTGGCGATCTCACCGGTGGTCGGGAAGCCGAGCCAACCGGCCGGACCGTCGAGCTCGGTGTAACGGGCGTTGATGGCGCCGAAGAGCGGGTACGCGCCGGTGTCCGGGGACCAGTAGGCGGTGCCGGAGCGGAAGTCCTGCTGCATCCCGTCGGCGACGGCGTACTCGTTGTTCACGCAGGTGCCGATGAGGCCGGAGGCGGTGGCCTCGGCGATCGCGCCGACCGGGGCGCAGTCCGCGCCGCGGTCCTCCTCCGGGATGTTCAGGGCGTTGGCGATGTACGGCCAGGCCTGCGTCATCTCGAACTGCCAGTACTCCCAGGAGTGGACGCCGGAGGGGCGGAACTGGGTGATCACCGGGACGCCGGCGTTCTGGGCGTAGTCGACGAAGGTCTGGCTGGACATCCGGGAGATGATCTCCAGGCCCATGCCGGCCAGGTTGGCCGGCCCGTTGGCCACGGAGTTCGGGTCGCCGTAGTCACTGCTGCCGGAGCCGGCGGAGACGTAGACGGTCGCACCCTCCAGGGCGTCGATGCCCAGCTTCGGGTCGTGGTCGATCCAGCCCTGGGAGTACGGCGGGCCCCACATGGCCTCGGAGTTGTAGCCGCCGGCGTCCAGCTGGGCGGCGGTGATGGCCTCCGGCATGCCCGTGGTGGTGGTGTCCAGGTAGCCGGAGAAGGAGCCGACGAAGTCGAAGAGGTACGGGTGGCGCTCGGCGAGGTTCATCGCGGCGGTGCCGCCCATGGAGATGCCGACGACCGCCCGCTCCCTGCTGGAGCGGAAGCCGTTGTCCAGCACGGGGACGAGCTCCTGGGTCAGGAAGGTCTCCCACTGGTAGTTCTTGCCGTTGTCCGGCCGCTGCCAGTCGGCGTAGAAGGAGGACTCGCCGCCGACCGGCAGGATGACGTTGACATTCTTGTCGGCGTAGAACTGCTGGATGTTGGTCTCGATGGTCCAGCCGTTCTCGTCGTCGCGGGCGCGCAGGCCGTCGAGCGCCCAGACCTCCGGGAAGGTGCGGTCAGGGTTGGAGTGCCAGTCGCGGGCCAGCAGGATCTGGACCTGCATGAGCTGCTCCGGCATCGCGGCGGACTGGATCCACACGGCGACGTGACGGTTGCCCAGCCACTCGACACGCTCGACCTCGACGCCCTCCGGCAGCCCCTCGACGTCCGGGTACTCGGTGTTGAGGACGGTGCGCTGCGGCGGGTCCGAGGGCCGGATGGAGTCACTCAGGGAGGAGCCCGGCAGGGAGCTCTGGGCACTGACGGCGGGGGTGACCGCCAGGCCGACGGCCAGTGCGGCCGGCACGGCGGCGGCCGCCATCCAGATGGAACGACGGTTCTGGCGCCGCTGGCGCTGTGGGGAACGGGATGCGGTGTCGCGCATGTTTTCAGTCCTAGGTCTCGAGGTGGCTGGGTGGGCCCCGGGCTCGGACGAGTCGACCACCGGACGGAAACGGCGCAGCGGGGTGGCTGTACAGTGTGTCCGACCACCCCCGGGGGTTCCCCTCCCCCGGGATCTGGTCACAACGGCACTGCGTTCCGTGTCGGTCGGCCGGGGTCGCGCTGACCCGGGCTATACATTTATATCTGTCGCCTCTGCAGGTGGCCGCGTTACCGCGTGTGGGCGCGGGGGTACGTGGCCTGCAGTTCGGGCTCAAGTTTAAGTTGAACTTGAGACTTTGGGAAGCGACACACCGACCGCCCGGCGTTTCGGCGGAAAACATCCGCCCCTGCGGCGGCCACCGGGGCGTCGACAAGCGGACCGGCACCTGGCCCGACACACAAAAGGCCCCGGGGGTGGAACACCCGCCGGGACCCGCGTGATCAGCCGCCTGTCACCAGGCGTTCATGACGTCGAGCACGCGCGGCTTGGTCTTGTTCAGCTGGTAGCCGAACTGGGTCCAGTTGTGGATGCCCGTCGGCGGGTAGTCCGCGGTGACGTTGAGTCCCTCGAGCCGGGCCTTGGCCTCCCACATGCGGGTGGTCACGTGGGCCAGCATCTCCAGCGGGGTGCCGGAGAGCTTGAGGTTGAGCGGGTAGTTCGCGTCCTCCGGGCCCCACAGGCCCGAGGCGGCGGAGACATAGACGTCGGTGCCGTGCAGGCCACCCATGTTGAGGAACGGATCGTTCTCGAAGCGGCGCGGGCTGATCATCGAGCCGTACATGGCGTTGATGTTGAAGCCGCCGGCGTCGAGCAGGGCGACGCGCATCATGGTCTGCATGCCCGGCATGGTGGCGGTCAGGTAACCCGAGAAGGACAGGGCCTGACGGAACATGTCGGGGTGCTTCGCCGCGAGGTTCAGGGCGGAGGTGCCACCCATCGACAGACCCGCGATGGAGTTGTTGTTCGGCGAGACCCCGAAGTGCTGCTGCAGGTAGACCGGCAGCTCGGAGGTCAGGAAGGTCTCCCACTGGTAGGTGACCGGGTCGGCGAGGTCGTAGGTGGCCGGGCCCTCCCAGTCGGCGTAGAAGGAGCCGGCACCGCCGACGGGCATCACCAGGGTGATGTTCGAGTTGTTGAAGGTGGCGGCGGCGTTGACGTCGACGGTCCAGGCGTTCGCGTGGTTGGTCGCGCGCAGGCCGTCGAGCAGGTAGTAGCCGGCGTTGCCACCGCGGGCGGCCGGCTGGATCTGGACGGTGATGTTGTGGCCGGTCGACTCCGACCAGACGTCACAGCGCTGCACCCAGAACTGGGCGGCATCCCACTCGCAGGTTCCGGTGGCGTCAGGACGCAGCCAGGCGCGGTTGTCGGCCTTCGCGACCCCACTCCCGACCACCATCAACGTGGCGGCGACGGCGAATGCGGTCACGAACGCCAGGATTCGGCGGCTCGTGCGATTCAGTCCGGACAATAAGGACATCGTTCTCCTCGGCTCTTCGGTCTTCCTCGTCGCGGCACGGCCGACCCCGACGGGGGAGGCCTGCACGCACACTGTGAGGACTATCGACGATCGCGGGCACACCGTTACCGCCGAAGCTTTCGGTTCGCCAGACAGCATAGACCACGATGTAGCCAAATACTCATTCATTCGTTACCGGAACGAGACATTAAGGCCCCTCCGAATGGGCCGATCAGCGGTATTCATGCAGCGCACGTTGCCCTGGCGACCGGACCTCACCTGACGGGATCAGTTTCCGCGTCCACCGGCCAGGCGATCTGTGTTCCGTCCTCACCGAGAGATCCGTCACCCTCCCCGACATAGTCCCTCGGGTCGTCGCTGAACTCGAGCGTACGGCCGGCTGTCAACGAGAAGACGATGTTGTCCAGGAAGCGCTGAGGCGTCAGCGGGGCGCGGTAGGAGGCGAAGAGTTCGGCGAACTCCGGCGTGCGCAGCGCCTGGCGGGCCAGAGCCGTTTTCTCCCGGTCCACCCACGGCGGCAGGGACTCGATCTCGACGGCGGTGTCGGCGGCCTGCCACTCCAGCGGCAGCCACTTGTCGTGGCCGACGCGCGCGTCCTCATCGCGGGGCTGCCGGGCGGCCAGCGGGGTGGCCAGGCCGACGGTGTCGAGCACGCGGACGTCGAGCGGGGCGTTCATGCTCGTGAAGCCCAGGTTGACGTGCGCGACCGTCGGCGGCAGGTGCTCCAGATCCGAGCCCCGATCCATGCGCGGGACCGTGATCCAGGAGTAGGTCTCCGGGTCCGAGGAGGCGAGGATCTGCAGCATCTGGCCCGCGTCCTCCTCGCGGGCACGTTCGACGACCTCGACATAGTCGTTCATCGCCAGGGCACCACGGAAGTCCTCGGCGGTGCGGGGCGGATTCCCGTCCTCCCGCCCGGTGGCCTGCGTCCAGAAGTGCCGCTCGTCGACGATGCCCAGTTCGCCCTCGTACTCGTCGGGGTCGATCTCGTGGCCGCCGGCGACCGTGGCCACCGTCCACCAGCCGATGCCGATCACGCCCACGGCCAGTGCGAGATCGTAGGTACGGGAGGTGTGGAGGAAGTCCACCACCGGGATCACCGCGACGGGGAGCAGCAGCGCGAACAACGGCAACAGCAGCATGCGGCCGTGCATGAAGTCGCCGCCGACGCGGATGACGTAGATCAGGTGCAGCAGGCCGCAGAGCACGATCAGCGCGATGACCGCGGCGGGGGTGCGCAGGCGCATCCTGTCCACGCGCACCCCGCCGCCCCCCGGTCCCGGATCCGGGTGCGTGTCGGGGTGCGCGGGATTCGTCCCGGCCGACGGGGCGGAGACGCGCCAGAGGGTCACCGCGGCCATCGCGAGTGCCAGGGCCAGCGCTAGCCACAGCCAGTAGGGGTTCGCCAGGTCGAGGACGTAGTTCCAGCCGTCGGCCCAGGCGCTGTCGGCGGCTGACTTCGCCACCGCGGTGTGCGGGGTGAGCAGGCCGTAGTAGCCCATGCGGAAGATCTGGTAGGCGGCCGGCACGGGCAGCGCCACCGCCAGGATGCCCAGTCCCTGCCGCCGGGAGCGGGCGGTGACGAGCAGGACGATACCCGTCAGTCCGCCGTAGAGCGCCAGCTCGGGGCGCACGAGCCAGGACAGGCCGCACCAGAACGCCAGCCAGTAGGTGATCGTGTCGCGGGCCGGGGCGTGGTGCCGGCCGCGGGCCTTCGGGCGGGTCCAGTTCACCAGCAGCCACCACAGCACCGCGATCCACAGCAGCGACAGACCCCACTCCAGGCCCGAGGTGGCGAAGTCACGCGCCGGCGGCAGCGCCAGGTAGATCAGTCCGCTGACCGGCAGGAGCAGCAGCGCGTGGTGGCGACGGTGGAGCCCGGCGGTGGCGAAGGCCGCGATCACGAGCGCGGCGGTGGTGAAGATCAGCGCCAGCCAGGTCGCGATGGCCTCAAGCTCGGCGTCGGTGACCAGCGCGACGAGATAGATGAGGTACTGCCACAGTGTTGAGGTGTTGGCCTCCACGCGCTCCCCGGCGTTGAAGACCGGGCCGTTGCCGGCCAGCAGATTGCGCACCGTGCGCAGGACGATCAGGCCGTCATCGGACATCCAGCGCCGCTGCCATCCCCCCACGAAGGCGAAGACGCCGACGGCGAGCGCGCTGAGAATCGCCGTTATGCCGGTGATGGAAACCTGGGCGCGCGCAGGCCGCCGAACCCCTCGCACAGCTGTGGTCATGGGGAAAAATGTTATCAGGGTGGCGACGGGGGACCGTGCTGCCGTGCTGGCCGGGGACGCGGCCGGTGGTCGAGCGCCGGATGGCCCGGCCCTGACCGGGGACGCCTGCCCGAGAGGACTTCACGGGGATCAGGGCCCGCTCCCCCGGTCCCGGGAGGCCCGTCAGATCGATCCCGCGGCCCGGTGGCTTCGGTGCATCCGATCCCGCCCCGACACGGAAAACCCCCGGCCCCTCCGCAGCTTCAGCGGAGCGAACCGGGGGTTCGGGCGCGATACCCGCCACCGGAGCCGGAAACCGGCTACAGCGCCGGCACCAGGTACACGGCGAGCGCGATGCAGATCAGCCACAGCAACGCCAGGGCCTGCAGGACCCGGTCGGACAGGGCGATCTCGTCCGGGGCGCCACCCTCGCCGCGATCGACGTCGGCGGCGTAGCGCAGGATCGCGATGGTGAACGGCACCATGGAGACCTGGTACCAGATGGCGGCGGCTCCCTCGTGGGTGCTGGAGAGCTGGAAGCCCCACAGCGCATAGGACATCACCACGGCGGTGGCGGCCAGGGTCCACACGAAGCGCAGGTAGGTCGGGGTGTAGCCTCGCAGCGAACGCCGGATCTTGGCGCCGGTGCGCTCGGCGAGCAGCAGCTCGGAGTAGCGCTTGCCGGAGGCCATGAACAGGGAACCGAACGCGGCGACCAGCAGGAACCACTGGGACAGGGAGATGCCGGCGGCCACACCGCCGGCCATGGCGCGCAGCATGAAGCCGGAGGAGACCAGGGCGATGTCGATCACCGGCTGGTGCTTCCAGCCGAAGCAGTAGCCCAGCTGCAGGCCGATGTAGACGGCCACCACGATGGCCAGCCCGAAGCCCGAGGAGGCGAGGAAGGACAGGCCCACGGCGGCGATGATGAGCACCGCCGCCATGGCGTAGGCCAGGGAGACCGGTAGGACGCCGGCGGCGATGGGACGGAAGCGCTTGGTGGGGTGCTCGCGGTCGGCGTCGACGTCCTTGGCGTCGTTGACCAGGTAGATCGACGACGCCGCCAGGCAGAATACGACGAAGGCGAGCAGGACGTCGAGAAGTGTGCGCCCGTCGGTGAGCGCCTCGGTGCCGGCGGCCAGGGGCGCCGCGACGACGAGGACGTTCTTGACCCACTGCTTGGGGCGCAGCGCCTTGATCATGCCGTCGAGGAGGTTCTTCGGCGGCTGGCGCTTCTTGACGTTGTCGATGCCTTCGGTGTGCGGCTCGGAACCGAAGATCGTGGGGTTCTGTTCGGTCACGCTGTCTGCCTCTCAATCTCCGTGGCTGCTCGTGCGGTCGCGGCCCCCAGCAGGGCGCCGACCAGCGTGTCGGAGGGGTAATGGACCCCCAGCACCATACGCGAGACCATCATGACCGGGATACCGGTCAGCGGCAGCTTCGAGCCCGTCAGATCCGACAGGGACACCAGCGCCGCCGAGGTCGACGTCGAGTGCGAGGAGGGGAAGGACAGCCGCGAGGGGGTGCCGACACCGACCCGGATGCGTGGGTCGAAGGGGCGTCGGCGGCGGACGATGCGCTTGATCGTCACGGACGCGGCGTGCGAGGTGAACGCGGACGCGCCCAGGGTCACCCACTTGCGGCGCCGCTGCTTGTCGACGGCCGCGCCGGCCGCCGCCAGCAGCAGCCAACCCAGCGAGTGCTCGCCGAAGTGCGAGAGGGTCCGGGCGGTCGCGGTCACGCGGGGGGTGTACAGGAGTTTCTGCACGTCGATGAGCAGCTCGACCTCGCGGCGGCTGAGGCGGCTGATCTGACGCTCGATCTCGTTGTGGTCGGTCACTCGAAGATCCTCCCCCAGGAGGCGCGGCTGACCAAGTCGGGCTGGGCCGCGCGGTAGCGGGCACGCATCTCGTCGAAGCGCTCGCTGATCTGCTTCTGCAGGTCCAGGGTCTCCTCGATGAGCTCCTTCGCCTGTTCCCGGTCGCGCTTGCGGAAGGCGACGCCGTTGTTGCCCGCGGTGGTCACCGTCGCGCCGTCGAGGCGCGAGAGGGAGAACCAGCGGGCCTCCACCGGGGTGAGGTTGGCCTGCGGCACCTCGTGGTGGCGCGGATCCTCCTTGGACAGGGAGTGCCTGAGTCCCTTGAGCAGCCAGCCGACCTTCTTGATCTTGGCCAGGCGGCCGCCGATGTCGGCGGTGGGTACGCCCGGTGCGCCGGAGGCCGGCGGCAGCTGCGCGGCCGAGGGGATGATCTGCGCGTCCGGGTACCGCTTCCGGATGGCGTTGATGCGTGGCAGGGAGGACTCGAGGACGTCGAAGAGCTGGTCCGGGCCGGCGAGGAAGTCCTTCATGGCCTCGATCTGGATGGCCAGGGTCGAGTACTCCAGGCACATGACGTGCTTGAAGGAGGACTTGCGCATCGAGGCGATGATGCCGTCGACCGGGCCGTCATGGTTCAGGGCGGCGACGATCAGGCGGTTGCGCAGGTGGAAGTAGGCCTGCCAGTCGATGGCGTCGTCCTTGTCGGCCCAGGCCATGTGCCAGATGGCCACGCCGGGCCAGGTGACGGTGGGGAAGCCGGCCTTCGCCGCGCGCAGGGAGTACTCGGTGTCGTCCCACTTGATGAACAGCGGCAGGGGCTGACCCACCTGGGCGGCCACCACGCGCGGGAACATGCACATCCACCAGCCGTTGTAGTCGACGTCGATGCGCCGGTGCAGGTCGCGGGAGTGGGGGGCGTCGGGGTTCCTCGCGTCCTCGGGACGACCCCGGAAGCTCAGCGGGTAGCGGGCGAAGTCGTGGTCGTAGACCGAGTGCGGGGCGGCCTTCCACATGAAGTCGTCGCGGCCGACCATCTCGCCCATGGTGCGCAGCTGCGCACGTTCCTGCAGGTTGAGCATCTGGCCACCGACGATGAACGGGCTCTTCGCGTAGCGGGCGACCTGGATGGCGCGCAGGACGGAGTCGGGCTCGATGGCGATGTCGTCGTCCATGTAGAGGATGTACGGCGACTGCGCCGCGCCCGCCGGGCCGTCGCCGAGGGCCTCGTACATGATGCGGGAGTAGCCGCCGGAGCCGCCGAGGTTGCCCTGGCGGAACTCGTGGAAGCGATCCCCGAAATGGGCGGTGGCCCGGGCGTAGCCGGGCTCGTCGGCCGGGTGCCGGTCACCCTGATCCGGCATGATCACGGCGTCGATCGCGGCGTCGACGGTCGGGTCCGAGGCCAGCGCCTGCAGTGCGGCGACGGCGTCGGCCGGCCGGTTGAAGGTGGGGATGCCGACGGTCGCGCGGGCCTCGAAGGGCCCGACCTGGCCGCCGTCGGGCATGATCTGCGGACCCGGGGCGCGGTCGGCGTACCAGCCGGCCTCGGTGATGGTGGCCTCCGTCTCGGAGATCACGTCGAACCACAGCCAGCCGCCGTCCTCGAAGTGGGACAGCGGGAGGTCGAACTCGACCACGTCGTCGGTGACCAGGCGTCCGTCGACGGCCACGCGGGTGCCGTCGACCTTGGAGCGGTAGACGTCGACGCTGGCGGTGCCGGCCACCCGCAGGTGCAGGATGACGTGGTCGAGCTGCGACCAGCGGCGCCAGTAGCTGGCGGGGAAGGCGTTGAAGTAGGTCTGGAAACTGGCCTCGCTGCCCGCCGGCAGGGTGACGGTGAAGCGATCGGACCAGCTCAGGCGCTCCTTGTTGTGCTCGCCCTCGATGAGGTAGAGCATGCGGACATCATGCGGCTCGCCGCGGCTGGGCAGCAGGATGCGCTGCAGCTGCTCGACAGCCCTGCTGTCGGCAGACGGGTGGTCGGTGTCGTTCACGTTGCTGAACACTGCCTTTCGACGACTCCTCAGGTGGTGCGCCCCGTAAGGGCACTCTTCCGGGTCAAGGGTAGTAGCCCGGCCCCGGATTGCAGAGGTGTACACGCGACGCCTTCGCCGCCTAGGCTGGTGAATGTGAAACGCATCACCAATCGGGCCGCTGCCACGGTCGCCGTCGCGGCCCTGGCCACCGTGGCGCCGGGTGCCCTCGCGCCCGCGCTTGCCGACGCCCTCCTCTCCCCCGCCGTGCCCGCCGCCACCGTCGTCGCGCAGGCACCTGCGGAGGAGGCGCCACGGGTCGAGGTGATCGACCCGTCGGAGCAGCTGTCGGGCGAGGACATCACCCTGCTGGAGGAGCAGACCCCGGAGGTGGACCTGCCGGCCCAGGTGGAGCGGGTGGTCTACGTGGTCTTCGAGGACAACGACGACAACCTCAATGACACGGTGTTGGGCCACGCCCGTGAACAGCGGCCCGACCTGGTCAATCAGGCGGGCGACAAGTGGGCGCCCGGACTCCTGATTGTGGCGCTGGGCCTGGGACCGGACCGGATGGGCGTGTACTGCGGGGACGACGTGTGCTCGGCGACCGACATCTACGGCGAGGGCCGGCTCGACGGCATCCTCGACGAGATGGAGGAGCCGTTGCAGCAGGGCAACTGGGCGGCGGGACTGCTGCGCGGCGTGCAGGCGGCGGCCGATCCGGAGGTCCGCCGCGAGGAGTCCGGCCTGCCCGCCGTGGTCGGCATCGCCCTGGGCGTGGGTGCCGCGGCGATCGGCGGCGGGGTGGCGGGCGTTGCGGTGGCGGCGTCCCGCCGGAAGAAGGCGCGCGTGGCCCGGGAGCGCTTCGACGAGGTGCAGCGCGACTACGGCAGAGTGGCCACCGAGCTGACCGCGATCGACGTCAGCGCGCATTCGCTGACCTCCCCGCTGGCCAATGACCGGTTGCGCGCCCAGTGGGAGGAGGTCAAAAACGGTTTCCTCGGTCTGCACGGGACGATGGACACCCTCGAGGAGCTCAGCGCGGACTCAACGGACAAGGAGTTCCGTGAGCGGGCGGAGTCGATCGGGGAGGCCCACGAGAAGATGATGCGGTTGCGCACCGCGGAGGACAATATCGGGGAGCTCGTCCGCATGGAACGGGGCGATGCCGGGGTGCGCCGCCGGCAGCTCACCGAACTCCACGAGGATGTCCTCGCCGCGACCGTCCACGCCGGTGACGGCGAGCTCGAGTCGAGGCTCAGCGCGCTCGACGCCGGACTGCTCGACCTGCGTGAGCGGCTTGACGCCCCGACCTTCATGGACGAGTACGCCGGGCTACTCGGTGACTACCGCGTCCTCGTCGAGGAGGTGAGGAACCGCCTCTACTCCGAGTCCGGCACAGAGATGGGCGAAGACCACGAGACGCCACGACTCTGGGAGAGCTCGTGGCGTCCGGGGTACGGCTACGGCAACTTCGTGCCGTTCGCCGTGGTCAACACCTGGCACGACAATGACGTCGCGACGGCGCAGTCCGCCTCATCCCCCTCGGCGACCACCGGCTACTCGGCCGGCGGGTTCTCGGGTGGGGGCGGCTCACGCGGCTTCTAGCTGCCGGGCTACACCGGCAGGAGGGCCTCGGCGCGGGCCGTGACCGGCACGCCCAGGGTGTCGAGCAGGGCCACGACGCGCAGCTCGATGTCATCGGCCAGGTCACGGACCTGGTCCATGCTCATGCCGCTCGGGTTGGGGACATCCCACTGGACCTGGCGCAGGCCCGGCAGATCGTGGGACTCGCTGTCATCCATGTAGACGACGACGTCCGGGGCGTCGAGGACGCGGCCCGTACCCGCACGACCGGTGACGGCCACCGTGGGCAGCCCGCGTTCCTCGCGGATCGCCACGAGCTTGGAGTCGCTGGCGTTCTCCGGGTGGGTGGCGGCGGCGGTGGCCAGCACACCCTCATCGGTGAGCTGGCGGGCCAGAGCGGCGGCCAGCTTGGCGCGGGAGCCGTTCCCGCGGCTGGCGAAGAGGATCCGCTTGCGCGGGGAGGACGTGGCGCCGTGGGACTTCAGGTGCTCGCCGATCCGCTCTGCCGCGTCACGGGCGACGAAGACGGGGAGGAAGTCGGTCACCGTGGCGGAGGCGGAGTGGTCGGCGATGACGTCGTCGACGATGGCGTCAATGACCCGGGCGTCACAGGCATGCCCGAAGCGGCCGTGAAGATCGTGGCGCACATTGTTGAAGTTGTTGATCATCTTGATCACTCACCTTTTCTATATCTGTGGTTACAACGGTTAACTGAGTTCCCCGTTTGTTAACCTGATGTTCACCCTACCGGAGCGAACGCGGCTGTCAAGCGCCCGTCCAGAGCACCCAGCCCCACCCGGTTTGCACTTTCATCAAACGGCGCAAAACAGCGCCCCAGCGCGTCACGTGATCGCTGTCACTCAATTGATAGCAGGCTTTTTGTGCAGCGTGTGAGGTTTCGACCATTTAAATTCTTGTGTTTCCGCAGGTCGCGCGTTCGGCGCGTTGAGCATGGAAAATGCCGATACGGGCGGTGGGCAAACCATGCCGGAGGGGGTATGGCACACACACTTTTCACCCCCGAAGTAGCCGCAACCTACCGTTCATCTACGGTCGCCGTTGGTTAACGAGCCGTGAATATCCGGCGGCGTGCGGGTGCCGAGGGCACGAACCCCCTCGCGAGGCCGGCACCCCCGAGCCGTCGGAAATGGAGATTCCCGGCCCTCCGGCCCGCTCCACAACCAGCGGTCATCCGTGGCGATGCCGGGAACCCCGCCGGGGCTCCCGCGGCATTACCCCGTTGTCTCCCGGGTGCGGCCGGTGAACCGCCGACAGAACCCGCCCCGGACCACCATGGTCGGCACCCTCCCCGGGATGCCGGGCGGCGAGGCAATCCCCCACTGCACGGCGGAACAACCACCACGTGACGGCCGCGACCGCGGCGCCGAGGAGCAGGCCGGCGAGAATGTCCGTGAGCCAGTGGACACCCAGGTAGAGGCGCGTCAGTGACACCGCCACCGCCAGCACCCACGCCACACCGGTCAGCCACCGCGCCGGCACGGTCGCCGCGCGGCCACGCCCCAGCCACAGCGTGAGGATCATCGCCAGCGCGGCCACGCCCGTCGCGTGCCCGGAGGGCAGGGCGTGGTTGGTCTCCTCGGCCAATCGGTGCAGCTCGGGTGGTCGCTCACGGCCGATCACCGGCTTGAGGAGGTGGCTGGCGAGATTCGCCACGATGACGGCCAGCGGGAGAACGAGGGCCGGCCAGACCCGCCGCGTGCGTGCGGCGACGACCAGCGCGGCGAGGACCGCACACACAGTAATCGTCGTCGGCGTCGTGAGCGTGGTGAGCGCGGTGACGGCCGGGGTGAGCGCCTCGCTGCGGTGGTCGATCCACCAGGACCACACGGCGGCGTCGATGCCGCTGACGCTCATGCGGTGGGCATGAGGAAAGCCCCGGTGCCGGTCACCGGGGTTTTCGGGGGGCGGCGGATGCGCATACCCGCCAGTAGATCACATCAGGCTGCGTGAGCGACGGTCACCCCGAGCTCCTCGAGCAGGGGGCGGACGTGCGCCTCCACCTGGTCCGCGATCTCGCGGACCTTCTCGATCGGCTGGCCGGCCGGATCGTCGATGTCCCAGTGGATGTACCTGTCACCGGGGATGCCCGGGATGGAATCCACGCCCATGAGCACCACGATGTCGGAACGGTGCACGGTGCGCGGCACGATCTCCTTCTGGTACAGCATGTCGTGGCGGATCCCCCGCTCACCCAGCACCTTGAGCACGTTCGGATCGATGCCACCGACGGGGTTGAGCCCCACGGAACGGAAGACGACGGACTCACCCGCCAGCCAGAGGGTGATGGCGGCGGCCAGCTGGGAACGGCCGGCGTTGCGCTCGTCGACGTAGAGGATCTCCTGGCGACGCAGGTGCCTGAGGTCACGCTCGGCCGCCAACGCACACAGGCGCTCACTGGCCTCGCGCTCGACGAACACGGGCATGTAGGTCTGCATGCGGGAGGATTCGTTGCGCTCCGCGATGGTCTTGTCCAGCACACCGTCGATGGTCTGGGCGTCGAAGGCCTGCCCGTAGCGGCGATGCAGATCCTCACGGACAATGACGAAACGGTCGTCGTTCATGACGTTCACGCCTTTCTGTGCACGGGGGACACGGAAACCGCCTCCTGCGGAGACCCTTGATTCCCCTGTTGTTAACCTGCAGTTCACTTTACCCGATCGGAAAGGTGAGTCAACTCAATTTTCTCCCGAGATGTCATTTACCTCACTCATCCTAGCCCCGCGCCCGCCCCCGAGGTCGCCCGGAAAACCGCGACGGCCCCGTCCACCTCCTGATGGACGGGGCCGTCGAACGGGACAGCGGGCGCGAGCCGATTCAGGCGAGCGCCTCGACCAGCCTGTTGTCGAACATCGACAGCGCCGACGCGATCGCCATGTGCATGTCCAGGTACTGGTAGGTACCCAGGCGGCCGCCGAAGTGGACCTTGTTGTTCTCGGTCTCGGCCGCGGCCAGCTCCCGGTACGCCAGCAGCATCTCGCGGTCCTCGGGGGTGTTGATCGGGTAATACGGCTCGTCACCCTCCCCGGCGAAGCGCGAGTACTCCTTCATGATCACGGTCCTGTCGCTGGGGTAGCGGTCGTTGCGCTCGGGGTGGAAGTGCCGGAACTCGTGGATGCGGGTGTAGGGAACGTCGGCGTCGTTGTAGTTCATCACCGGGGTGCCCTGGAAGTCGCCGGTCTCGAGCACCTCGGTCTCGAAGTCGAGGGTGCGCCAGCCGAGCTCGCCCTCCGAGTAGTCGAAGTAGCGGTCGAGCGGCCCGGTGTAGACCACCGGCGCGTCCGGCGAGGCCGCCCGGACGTCGTCACGCACCTCGAACCAGTCGGTGTCGAGGCGGACGTCGATGAGTTCGTGGTCGGCCATGCGCTCGAGCCAGGCGGCGTAGCCGTCGACCGGCAGGCCCTCATAGGTGTCGTTGAAGTAGCGGTTGTTGAAGGTGTAGCGCACGGGCAGGCGCGTGATGTTGCCGGCAGGCAGGTTCCTCGGGTCGGTCTGCCACTGCTTGGCGGTGTAGTCGCGGATGAACGCCTCGTACAGCGGGCGGCCGATCAGCGAGATCGCCTTCTCCTCGAGATTGGTGGCGTCGGCCGGGTTCAGCCCGTCGGTCTGCTCGCGGATGAGTTCGCGCGCCTCGTCCGGGGAGTAGTAGCGGCCGAAGAACTGGTTGATCAGGCCGAGTCCCATGGGGAACTGGTAGGCGGTGCCGTCGTGCATGGCGAAGACGCGGTGCTGGTATCCGGTGAAGTCCGTGAACTGGTTGACGTAGTCCCAGACCCGCTTATTCGAGGTGTGGAAGAGATGGGCGCCGTACTTGTGGATCTCGATCCCGGTCTCCGGCTCCGCCTCCGAGTAGGCGTTGCCACCGAGGTGGCTGCGCCGTTCGACGATCAGCACCCGCTTGCCCAGCTGGCTGGCGGCACGTTCGGCGACAGTCAGGCCGAACAGGCCGGAACCGACGACGATGAGGTCATGGGTCTTCTCTTCCGTCATGGATTCGACCCTAACCGACGCCGTGGTGACCAGCACCGCAACACTCCGCCGACGGGGCGTGACGGGGACGACGTCCCACTGACCGGGTAATTCCCTTTCCGCCACAGATGAATCTTTCGTTAACACAAGTACCATCTATCCCACCGATGTACTATCGTGACCATCTGTTTCCACTAGTCACTTCCGTAACGCCAATTCCAGGGAGCATTAAACGTGCAGCAACGACGCCGACTTGCCGCGACTAAGCCGGCATGGTTCAGCCCGACGCTGGCAGTGATCCTGTCCACCGCCCTGGTGGTCGCCGCTGCGTTCGGCGGTAACCGCATCCTCAACACCCAGGGGGCCGGAAGCGGCCCGGTCGAGGCCTCCGAGGCCACCGTCTCCCTCGCCTCCGGTGAGAACGTCGTCGTCGACGACGCCGCCATCTCCGCCCAGTCCGGTGAGGGTGGCGAGCGCACCGTCAAGGAGTTCACCCGCGACGAGCAGTTCTCCATGTTCGCCCTGACCTGGTACGGCCATCAGGACATCGCGGCCTTCGTCCGCGCCGAGAACGCCGACGGCACGTGGGGGCCGTGGTACGCCGCCGACCCGTTGGCCGAGACCGGTCCCGACGGCAAGACCGGCACCGATCTGATCTACCTCGAGCCCACCAATAAGGTCCAGGTCTCCCTCACCGGCGTCGACCTCTTCAGCGACGAGACCGCCCCCGATGTCCAGCTGGAGGAGCAGCCCGTCAAACAGGCACCGGCCGAGCAGGCCCCCGCCCCGGCGGAAGCGGCGCCGACTGAGCAGGCTCCGGTCGAGGCACCCGTCGAACAGGCACCGGCCCAGGAAGCTCCGGCCCAGGAAGCTCCGGCCCAGGCTCCCGAGGCCGGGACCGCACCCGAGGAGGCCCCGGCCCCCTCGAACGGCACCGCCCCGCTGCCGTCCAACTACGGTGCCATCCGCCCGGTGGCCGACGTCATCGACGCCTCCGAGATCGAGGCCGTGTTCATCGACGGCAACGCCGCGGACGGCGGTATCGCCCTCGCGTCCGAGTCCACGACCTACGGCATGCCGGACGTGGTCACCCGTGCCGGCTGGGGCGCCAATGAGTCCCTCCGCTGCGACTCCCCGACCATCGACAACCAGGTCTCCGCCGTGACCATCCACCACACCGCCGGCTCCAACAACTACTCGCAGGTCGAGGCCGCCAGTGTCGTGCGCGGCATCTACCGCTACCACGCCTCGACCCTCGGCTGGTGCGACGTGGGCTACAACGCGCTCGTCGACAAGTACGGCACCATCTACGAGGGCCGCGCCGGTGGCCTGGACAAGGCCGTGCAGGGCGCCCACGTCGGAGGCTTCAACCAGAACACCTGGGGCGTGTCCATGATCGGCAACTACGACATCACGCAGCCCTCCCCGGAGATGATCCGCTCCGTCGGTGAGCTCGCCGGCTGGAAGGCCGCCATCTCCGGTTTCCATCCGAAGGGCACGGACCAGCACTACGCCGAGTTCAGCTTCGGCGGCTCCAAGTACGCCGCGGGTGGAGGCGGCACGTTCCCGAACATCAACGCGCACCGCGATTTCCACTACAACACGTGCCCGGGCCAGTACGGCTACGCCCAGATGGACAACATCCGCGACATCGCCGCGGACAAGTACCAGGAGATCGAGAGCGGCACCGGCGGTTCCTCGCCGAGCTCCTCCGCACCGGACGGCAGCACCACGCAGTCGTCGACCAGCTCCGCCTCCCCGGAGCCGACGGACACCGGGACGAATGAGCCCGCGCCGGAGCCGGGGCCCGCCCCGGGCACCCCGACCGCGCTGCTGAGCAGCATCGTCAACGGGGACGAGTCGGTCCTGACCACCCTCGTCGGTTCGCTGGCCGCCCTCGCGATCACGGCGGCCTTGTCCGACGGCGAGCTCACGGGCGGCAGCTCCCAGGTGGGCGACGTCGAGCTCATCGAGGGCCTGACCATCTCGGATCTGACCCCCATCATCAGCACGGTCATCTCCCTGTCCGGCGACAGTGAGATCGAGCAGGCCTGGAACCGCATCAACGCGAGCGCCGGCCCCGTCCTCGGCAGCCCGCGCGGCGGCATCGCCACCACCGGCTACCTGGGTGGTGACGCCCCCGTCGACTACGCGTTGTTCGACCGCGGCATCATCCTCGACTCCGAGGAGACCGGTACCAACGCCCTGTGGGGTGCGATCGCCGACGCCTGGGCCGGCCAGGGCTTCGACCTGGGCCCGCTGGGGCTGCCGCTGAACGAGGAGTACGCCGCCGGCGACCTCGTGCGCGTGGACTTCCAGGGTGGCTACGTCACCTACGACCCGGCCACCAACCAGGTCGACATCCAGCTGAACTAGGTGTGCCGGACCAGCCGCCGCCGCCCGACCACCGGGCCGCGGCGGCTTCGGTGTGCCTACAGGTGAGAGAGTGCGCAGCCGCGCACTCCTGTATGTCGACGGGGCCAGCGGGATCATTGCGGCGTTTCCCATGCGGTCAAGTTGCTCGATGGGAGCCGCTGAACCACGGACTGCATGGCGCAGGTCGCAGAGGACCGCCCGTTCGGGTTCCTGGCCGGAAGGTCCTCACCTGGAGAGGAACCGTCTCAGGCGGCGCCGGACCCCGACGGGGACAATCACTGACCACGTCATCGAGGGCACGGTGAGCAGGCCACGGATCTGAACGTCCGCACTCACCCCTCCCCTACTCCCCGTCCTCCCAGCCGTAGGAACGCTCGACCGCCCGATTCCACCCCGCGATCAGTCCGGACCGCTCCCCCACCGTCATCTCCGGCGACCAGGAGCGGTCCACCTCGGGCAGGGACGCGACATCGTCCAGCGAGGGCCAGTAGTCCGCCCCGAGCCCGGCGGCGAAGGCCGCGCCCAGCGCGGTGGTCTCGATATTGCGGGGACGGACCACCTCGGCGTCGAGAAGATCGGCCTGCATCTGCATGAGCAGCTCATTGGACACCATGCCACCGTCGACCCGCAGTCGCGTCAGCTCCACCCCGGAGTCGGCGACCATCGCCTCGACCACCTCGCGGCTCTGGTAGCAGGTGGCCTCGAGGGCGGCGCGGGCGAGGTGGCGGCGGTCGGTGAAGCGGGTCAGGCCGACGATGACCCCGCGGGCGTCGGCCCGCCAGCGCGGCGCGAACAGCCCGGAGAAGGCCGGCACGATGTAGACGCCGGCGGTGTCGGGCACCTCCGCGGCGAGCTTCTCGACGCCCGCCGCATCCGGGATGATGCCGAGCTGGTCGCGCAGCCACTGGATGAGCGAACCACCGACGGCGACCGAGCCCTCCAGTGCATAGACCGGCTCCTGTCCTTCGATCTCGTAGAGTACGGTGCTGAGCAGCCCGTGCGTGCTCACCTTCGGCTCGGCGCCCGTGTTGAGCAGCAGGAACAGGCCGGTGCCGTAGGTGTTCTTGGCGTCGCCCTCGTGGAAGCAGGCCTGGCCGAACATCGCGGACTGCTGGTCGCCGAGCACCCCGCGGATGGGCACCCCCGGCAGCGAGCCGCGGCGGCGCACCTTCCCGAAATCGCCGACGGACGGGCGGATCTCCGGCAGGATGTCCACCGGCACGCCGACGGCGGCGCACAGTTCGGGATCCCAGGCGCGGGTGCGCAGATCCATGAGCAGGGTGCGCGAGGCGTTGGTGACGTCCGTGGCGTGTACGGCCGCATGCCCCTCATCACCCTCCGCCCCACCGGTGAGGTTCCACAGCAGCCAGGTGTCGATCGTGCCGGCCAGCAGTTCGCCCCGCTCGGCGCGCTCGCGGGCGCCGTCCACGTGGTCGAGGATCCAGGCGATCTTCGGACCCGCCGGGTACGAGTTGACGAGCAGGCCGGTCCGCTTGAGCCAGCGGTCGGCCGGCCTGCCCCCGGTGTTCCCTGTGCGCGTGTCCTGCCACACGATGGCGTTGTGAATCGGCCGGCCCGTCGCCTTATCCCACACCACGGCGGTCTCCCGCTGATTGGTCACGCCCAGAGCCGCGACGTCCTCGGGTGAGACGTCGACGGCCACCATCGCCGCGGACACCGCCCTGCGGGTGTTGTCCCAGATCTCCAGGGCGTCATGCTCCACCCAGCCCTGCCGCGGCAGAATCTGGCGGTGCTCGAACTGGGCGGAGGAGACAACCTGTCCGTCGTGGTCGACGATGACGCAGCGTGTCGACGTCGTGCCCTGGTCGATGGCGGCCACGAACTGTTTCTGGTGGGAGACGGTCACGGTTTCAAGTCTCGCATGTGGGTGGGCCACCGGCAGGAAAAGCCGTCCCGCACGGGGTTTCGACCGGGGCGGTCCCTAGAACCAGCGTTCCAGTACCTGAGCGACCCCGCCCTCGTCGTTGGTGCCGGTGACGTGGTCCGCGGCCGCCTTGACCTCGTCGCGGGCGTTGCCCATGGCCACACCGAATCCGACCCACCGGAGCATCTCGATGTCGTTGGGCATGTCGCCGAAGGCGACGGTCCGTGTCTGCTCGATGCCGTGCAGCTCCGCGAGCGTCGACACCCCCAACGCCTTGGTCACCCCCGGGGCCGCGACCTCGATGAGCCCTTCGTTCATGGAGAACGTCACGTGCGCCTTGGACTCATCGACGTGCGGGGCGATGAGACCGTACATCTGCGGGGCGGTGAGATTGTCGTTGCGCAGGATCATCTTCACCGCCGGTTCGGAGACGACCTCCTCCTCGGTGAGCACTCCGAAGCCCTGCTCCGCCCAGGTGTGCACGTAGCCGGGTGAGATGACGAAGGTCTCGTCCTCCGGGTCGAAGGCGGAGGTGCCCACCCGTTCGCAGGCCACCGCCACTCCCCCGTGCGCGGCGAGCGCCCCGCGGGCCGCGGCCACGACGTCGGACATGGTCTCGGGCGCCAGCTCGTGGGCGCGCAGCACCTTGTCCTCGCCCGAGTCGTAGAGGACCGCACCGTTGGCGGTCACGCACACCGGGCGCACCGGCAACTGCTCGAGGACGGGGTAGATCCAGCGGTGCGGGCGCCCCGTGGCCAGGGCGACCTCGGCGCCGGAACGCACCGCGCGGGCGATGACCTCACGCAGCCGGGGAATCACCCGGTCCTGCGAGTTCAGGAGGGTACCGTCGATATCGCTGACCACCAGCTGGGGGGCGTGTTCCATGGCTATTTCCGGAACCTGTTCTTGAGCCGGTCGAGGAGGCCGAGGCCGTTGCCGAGGGCGGAGTCGGCCTTCCGGTTGAGCTTCTCGGCTGCCCGCTCGGACTCCTTCTCCGCCTTGGCCTCCTTCTTCGCCCGCTTGGCGGCCTTGACCTCGGCGTCGATACGCCCCGCCTCCTCCAGCGTCGGTGCGGAGCCGCCCATGCTGGCCGGGCGCCATGGCTCGCCGTCGGGGAAGGGCCCGTACTCGGCGTCGTACCCGGCACGGGTGACCTCGAGCAGTTCCTTCAGGGCGGTGCGCAGCCGCTCGGTCGCCTCCTCGGGGTCACCGGAGGGATCGACCGGGGCGCCGAGGCGGATGTGGATGGGGGTGTTCGTGCGGCCCAGGTGCTTCTTCTGCCCCTTGGGCCAGATGCGCTGGGAACCCCAGGTCACCATCGGCACGAGCGGCACCCCGGCCTCTGCGGCGATGCGCACGGCGCCGGTCTTGAGATCCTTGATCTCGAAGCTGCGGGAGACCGTCGCCTCCGGGAAGATGCCCACGATCTGCCCCTTGTTCAGCCGGTCGACCGCCTCCTCCCGGGACGCGGCGCCCGCGGAGCGGTCGACGGAGACGTGGTCCATGGAGCGCATGAAGGCCCCGATCACGGGCACCTCGAAGATCTCCTTCTTCGCCATGAACCGCACCAGCCGCCTGCCGCGCACGTGGCCGGGGATCTCCCCGAAGATGAAGTCGTAGTAGCCGGTGTGGTTCATCGCCAGCATGGCGCCGCCGGTCGTCGGCAGGTTCTCGGCGCCGAAGACGGTGATCCGGATGCCCTGGGCGCGCATGATCCCCTTGAGCGCTCGGATGATGAATCCGTTGTAGAAGCGCTCCTTCGACTCGGTGGGGTGCGGCGGCACCTCGGGCAGGTCGGCGGGCACGCGGAACATGCCGCCGCGGGTGGTGAACTTCTGCTCGGACAACTGACTCGACTCCTCTGACTCGGCCCTGCGGTTGTTTGACCTGCTATTTGACCGGCTCGAGGACGTCCTTGCCCACGAAGGGGCGCAGGGCCTCCGGCACGACGACCGAACCGTCGGCCTGCTGGTTGTTCTCCAGGATGGCGACGAGCCAGCGGGTGGTGGCCAGCGTGCCGTTGAGCGTGGCGACGGTCTGCGGCTTGCCGTTGGCGTCGCGGTAGCGGGTGGACAGGCGGCGGCCCTGGAAGGTGGTGCAGTTCGAGGTGGAGGTCAGCTCACGGTAGGTGTTCTGGGTGGGGATCCACGCCTCGGTGTCGAACTTGCGGGCGGCCGAGGCACCGAGGTCACCGCCGGCGACGTCGATGACGCGGTAGGGCACCTCGACGGCGGAGAGCATCTCGCGCTCCATCTCGAGCAGCTTCCGGTGCTGCTCCTGGGCGTCCTCGGGCCTGCAGTAGACGAACATCTCCAGCTTGTCGAACTGGTGGACGCGCAGGATGCCGCGGGTGTCCTTGCCGTAGGAGCCGGCCTCCCGGCGGAAGCAGGAGGACCAGCCGGCGTACTGGACGGGGCCGTCGGACAGGTCGATGATCTCGTCGGCGTGATAACCCGCCAGGGCGACCTCGGAGGTGCCGACCAGGTACAGGTCGTCGCGCTCGAGGTAGTAGATCTCGTCGGAGTGCTCACCGAGGAAACCGGTGCCCGCCATGACCTCCGGGCGCACCAGCACCGGCGGGATCATCAGCTGGAAGCCGGCCTCGCGGGCCTTCTGGGCGGCCAGCGTGAGCATGCCCAGCTGGAGGAACGCGCCGTCGCCGGTGAGGTAGTAGAAGCGGGCGCCGGAGACCTTGGTGCCGCGCTTCATGTCGATCAGGCCCAGGGACTCGCCGAGGTCCAGGTGGTCCTTCGGCTCGAAGTCGAACCGGGTGGGCTCACCGACGTGCTCAAGGACCACGAAGTCGTCCTCGCCGCCGGCCGGGGCGCCCTCGACGATGTTGGAGAGCTTCATCTGCAGCTCGGTGACCTTTTCCTCGGCCGTCCTCTGGGCCTCCTCGGCCTCCTTGACCTTGGCCTTGAGCTCGTTGGAGCCCTCCAGCAGGGCCGGGCGCTCCTCCGGGGAGGCCTGGCCGATCTTCCGGCCGAAGGCCTTCTGCTCGGCGCGCAGCTCATCGGCGGACTGGATCGCCCGGCGGCGGGACTCGTCGGCGGCGATGAGCTGATCGACCAGCTCCGGGTCCTCCCCACGGGTGACCTGGGAGGTGCGGACGACGTCGGGGTTCTCGCGGAGGAATTTCAGATCAATCACGGATATGAGCCTACCGCGCCGGTGGGGCAACCGGGCGAAGGACGGGCGGGGAACGGGACCCGATCCCGGCACGGGGAGACGGTGCCCCACGGAAGGCATACCGGCGCAGGGAACCGGTCCCGGAAATCTTGTACTGGTAATAACCACAATCGTAGAATGGGCACATGTCCCCGACGACCAGAAACGCCCGGATTCCGGAGTTGCCCGCCCGGACCATCACGGACGGGCCGATCCCGAAGCACGCCCAGCTGCGCGAAATCCTTGAGGAGCTGTGCGTCACGCAGCTGCGCCCGGGGGACCTGCTGCCCGGCGAACGCACCCTCGAGGAGACCTACGGCGTATCCCGCATCACGGTCCGCCGTGCCATCGGTGATCTCGTGGCCTCCGGCCGCCTGCGCCGTATCCGCGGCAAGGGCACCTTCGTCGCCCCGAACCCGCTGGTCTCCCGCCTGCACCTGGCGTCCTTCTCCTCGGAGATGCGGGCCCAGGACGTCGCGGCGTCGTCGAAGATCCTGCTCTCCGAACGCGCGGTGGCCCCCGAGGAGGTCACCGCCTTCTTCGGCCCCGGCCCCGGGGAACTGCACACCCACCTGCGCCGCCTGCGGCTCGGCGACGGCGAGCCCTATTCGATCGACGACGCCTGGTACAACTCGGCCCTCGTGCCCGACCTGCTGGAGAACGACGTCTACAACTCCGTCTACAACATCCTCGAGAAGCACTACGAACTCCCCGTCAGTGAGGCGGACCAGGTGGTCACCGCGGTCGCCGCCGACGAGTTGGCGGCCGCGCTTCTCGACGTCGCGCCCGGCACCCCGCTGCTGCACATCGTGCGGCACTCGCGCGCGGGAGACCGCCCGGTGGAATGGTGTTCCTCGGTGTACCGGACCGACCGCTACCGCCTGAAGACCCGGGTCACCCGAGCGCTGGATGTCTGAGTCCGCCCGATTCCGGTGGAAAGAATGTAAAATCGGCCCGACTGAGAGCAGAATGGGGCCATTATGACTTCCCGAGGATTCTGGCGGCCGGCGCGGTCGGCCACCGCCGTGCGCACCGGGCTCGTCGCCGCGCTGGCGGCCACCGTCGCCGTCGGCGCGTACGGCTACGTCTCCAACGGGGACGGTTCCAACCTGGCCAACGGCACGGGCACCACGACGTCGGCGCCCACGACCGGCCCCGGGGACGATTCCGCCGAGGACGCGGCGATCGCCCCCTTCACCACCGCCGACGTCGGCGCCTGTCTGACGTGGGACATCGACGCCGAGGGGGAGGTCTCCAACTTCGAGCAGGCCAGCTGCGACGAGCCGCACCGGTTCGAGGTCTCCGCCCGCGAGAACCTGGGCGCCTACCCCTCCTCCGAGTTCGGCTCGGACGCCCCCATCCCGGATCTGACGCGCCAGGCACAGCTGCGCGAGGAGCTGTGCCACACGCCCACGATCCGCTATCTCGACGGCCGCTTCGACCCCATCGGCCGCTACTCCATCGCCCCCATCCTGCCCTCCCCCGAGGCGTGGGAGGCCGGCGACCGGACGATGCTGTGCGGGCTCCAGTCGACCGACCCCGACGGCGTGCCCATGCTCACGGAGGGCCGGGTGGCCGAGCAGGACCAGGCACGCGTCGCCCAGCCCGGCGAGTGCGTCTTCGTGGACAATTCGCGTGCCCTGCGCATCGTCGACTGCACTGAGGACCACCACATGGAGACCACCGCGGTCGTGGATCTGCTGCCCGTCTTCCCGGACGGGGTGCCCAGCGTCGAGGATCAGGACGCCCACCTGGCCGACGTGTGCACCCAGGCGGCCATGGACTACCTCGGCAGCGAGGAGGCCCTCTACCAGTCGACGCTGCAGCCGTACTGGGGCACCATCCCGCAGGCCTCCTGGATCGGCGGCTCCCATTCGGTGAACTGCTCCCTGGTGCACGCCAGCGAGTCCGGCGGGTTCTCGGTGCTCAACGGTTCCGCCCAGGCGGGCCGGGAGGGCTTCACCATCGACGGCAACCCGCCCCCGCCGCAGCCGGAGCGCAACCCGCTGCGGTCCGAGGGCCAGAATCCGGCCGCCCCGGCCCCGGCGGCCGAAGCGCAGCCGGGGGCCTGAGCGTGATCGAGGTCAGCGACGAGCGCTTCGACGAGATGGTCGACGACGCCCTGGACAAGATTCCGGACGAATTCGCCCGGCACATGGGCAATCTGGTCATCCTGGTGCGTGACTTCAACGAGGAGAACCCCTCGATCCTGGGGCTCTATGAGGGCGTGGCCCTGACCGCGCGCACCTTCGACCACACCGGCTTCCTGCCCGACGCCATCTCCATCTACAAGGGCGCGCTCGAACGGTTCTGCACCACGGAGGAGGAACTCGCCCGGGAGGTGGAGGTCACCGTCTTCCACGAGGTGGGCCACTACTTCGGGATGGAGGAGGACGACCTGCACCGGCTGGGGTGGGGGTAGAAACAGCTACAGTTCCCCGGCCCCGTGCACGTCCTCCAGGGCGGAGCCGGAGCCGTACCGGCTGTCGGTGATGATGCTGAGCTTGCCGTTGGTCTCCAGCACCACCGCCTTCACCTTCGACAGATCCCCCGTGCCCTGTGAGCGCACGGCCTGGCGCAGCTCGGACTCGGTCAGGCGGCTGCGCCGCAGGGCTTCCTGCCTGATGTGTCCGTCGGCCAGCAGCAGCACCGGCTCTGCGGTGAGGACGTGACGGGTACGTGGCCAGCGGGAGGAGACGGTAGCCACGAGAAACTGCAGACCGGCCAGCAGCGCCAGGGCGGTCACGCCCTCGGTGAAGGACACGTCGGTACTGAGCAGGATGGTCGCCAGGGTCGAACCCAGAGCGACGGTGACAATGAAGTCGAAGGCGTTGAGCTGACTCAGCGTGCGTTTGCCCGACAGCCGAATGATGGCGACCAGGATTATGTAGGTCGCCGCTCCGATCAGGAGCACCCGCAGCACGTCACTCCAGGAATCGAACCACATGTTGGACACCTCCTATTCAAGTTGTGCGGCGGGTGGGCCGCCGCGGCCCTACAGCTGGTGTTCCAGGTCCGCCCAGCGCAGCAGCTCCCACTTCCCGAACTCGCGCCCGCCGGGTTCGAGCACGATGAAACGACAGTTGCCCAGGTAGCCGGCGAAGGCGAAGTCGGGGTCGACGCCTGCGGCGTGCGTGGCGATGGTGCGGATGGCGGCGCCGTGGCTGACCACCACGACGTCGTTCTCCTCCTCCGGGTCGGAGAGGTGTTCGGCCACCAGGTCCTCGAGCACCGGCCGGTAGCGGCCCAGCAGGTCAGCCAGGGTCTCCCCACCCGGTAGGCGGGCGTCCTCGTCCCCCTCGAACCAGCCACGCAGGGTCGCCGTGTAGTCGCGGTGGGCGTCCTCGTCGTTGTGCATCTCGTAGTCGCCGGCGAAGATCTCGTGGATGCCGGTGCGCACATCGATGCGCATGCTGTGTTCCGGCAGTCCGGCGGTCTCCTCGAAGGCCTGCATCGCCAGCCAGGCGGTCTGTTCCGCGCGCAGGGCCGTGGAGCAGACCACCGCCGCGAGCCGGCCGGCCGTGCTGTTGCCGGCGCGGCAGTACTCGACGAGCTCGTCGCCGACGTTCCACGCCTGGGCGCGGCCACGGTCGGTGAGTTCGGCGCCCGGTGGGCGGGTGTCGAGCTTGCGGGCGACGTTGCTGTAGGTCTGGCCGTGCCGCAGCAGAATCAGGCGACCGGTCATGAGATCTCCTTTCCTTCCCGCGCGGCGTCCACCCAGGTACTGGCCCGCTCCAGCCGGGCCAGGTCAGCCGCGAGGGCGTCCTCGCGACCGTCACCGGAGGCCGCCGGCCAGGAGCCGAGGAAGGTGATGTTCTCGGCGCGCAGCCACAGGGCCCGCAGCGCCTCGGCAAGGGGCGCGTCGTCGATGTGGCCCACCAGGTCCACATAGAAGTTGTAGGTGCCGAAGACCCGGCGCGTGGGGCGGGACTCGATGCGGGAGAGGTCGACACCGCGCTGCGCGAACTCGGTGAGCGCCCCGACGAGCGTGCTGGGCTCGTTGGGCAGCGTGAACACCACGGAGGTGGTGTCGTTGCCGGAGCGCGGAGTGGGCACGCCGCGGGGGCCGACGGTGACGAAGCGGGTGCGGGCCCCGCCGACGTCGGCGACGTCGGCGGCGAGCACCTCGAGCCCGAAGAGGTCCGCGGCGCGGTCCGGGGCCGCGGCGGCGTCGGCTCGTCCCTCGGCGACGGCCTCGGCGCCCGCCGCGTTGGAGGAGGCGGGGGTGTAGGCCGCCTCCGGCACGTGCTCGGCCATCCACTGGCGGACCTGCTGGTGGGCGACGGGGTGGGTGGCCAGGGTGCGCACGTCCGCCAGGCGGGTGCCGGGGCGCACCATGATGGAGAAGGCGATCTCGAGTTCGAGCTCGTGGTAGATCTGCACCCCGCCGCCGTCGGCGAGCGCGTCGAAGGTGGAGGTCACCGCGCCGTCGACGGAGTTCTCGATGGCCACACAGGCGAAATCGGCCTCCCCGTGGCGCACGGCGTCGATGGCCGCGCGCGAGGAGTTGACGGGCAGCTGGGTGATCTCCCCGCCACCGAAGGCCCCGGATTCCGCGAAGCGCAGCAGCGCGGCCTCGGTGAATGTTCCGGCGGGCCCCAGATAGGCAACGGTTGCGCCGGTCGCGCTGACGGCACTGGTGGTGCTGGAGGTGCTCATGGGTGTCCACCTTATCCAGCCGTATCCTGGGGCGCATGACCTCATCCGTGCGCGTCCTCGTCGACCGGCTCCGCGGCGGTGAACTCACCGCGGTCTCCCGTATCGAGGAGCTGGCCGGGGCGCTCGCCGGGCTCGGCCCCGCGGAGCACGGTTTCTCCCACCTCGACCTCGACGCCGCCCATGAGACGGCCGAACGGCTGGACGCGCTGCCCGCGGACCGGCGCGGCCGCCTGCACGGGCTGCCGCTGCCGGCGAAGGACCTGCACGACGTCGCCGGGCAGCCGACCACCCACGGTTCCGCCGCCCGCACGCGCCTGGCGGGGCGCACCGATCCGTTCCTGGCCGCGCTCCTGGCCGAGGGCGTGGTCATCCCCGGCAAGTCCGCCACCTGTGAGCTGGGGCTGACGATCTACACCGAACCCGCCGGGCTGCCCGCCCCGGACAATCCGCTGTGGCCGGGGCGCACCCCGGGCGGATCCTCCGGCGGGGCGGCCGTGCTCGTCGCCCGCGGCCTGCTGCCGGCCGCGCACGCCTCCGACGGCGGCGGGTCCATCCGGGTGCCGGCCGCCGCCTGCGGGCTCGTCGGCTTCAAACCCGCGGGCAACTCGGGGCTGTCCGTGCCGGGTTTTGTCACCCGCTCGCTGGACGACGCCGCGTTCCTCCACGGCCTCACGCCGGTCACCGGGCGCCGCCGGATCGGGGTGCTGACCCAACCGCTGTTCGCCGGCACGCCGGTTGATGCGGTGATGCTCGAGGCGGTGGGCGCGGTCGCCGACCGGCTGTCGGACGCCGGCCACGACGTCGTCGAGATAGCCCCCTACCCGCGGGTGGAGGACACCTTCGCGGCGTTCACCGCCCTGTTCACCGAGAAGCTGGCCCCGCTGCCCGACCCGGTGGACGGCATCGTCGGCTGGCTGCGTGAGCGCGGCCGCGCCGTGACCCCGGAGCGGCTGGCGGCGGCGCGCCACCACGCGGCGGGTCTGCCACGGTTGCTGGAACAGTACTGGGGCGTCGACGCGCTGCTGAGCCCGATGTTGAGCACCGATCCGCCGCCGGTCGGGCACCTCGCGGCACTCGAGCCGGCGGAGGATTTCCTCGCGCAGACCCGCTGGTCACCGTGGGGGTCGTTGTTCAACATGACCCGTGCCGCGGCGGTGAGCATCCCCTGGGCGGTGCCCGGCCGGCCGCCCGTCGGCGTGCAGCTGGGCGCGATCCGGCTTTCCGACGCCGCCCTGCTCGGCCTGGCCCGGGAGGTGCACCCGTGAGCGGGACGGTCGTCGACAAGCGGCGCCTGCGGGTCGAGGTGTTGCTGGTCCTGGCGGTCACCTTCGGTATCTCCGGGGTGCGCGCGCTGCTGCAGCTGATCGACGGGCTGCTCGCCCCGGCCGCCCTCAACGAGCAGACCGTGGCACTGAATGTCTCACAGTCGGAGCTGCTGTGGCTGGATCTGGCGCTGCAGCTGTGCTCGGCGGGCGTGCTCTTCGCCTACGGCGGGCTGGCGCTGTTCCTGCTGGCCGGCGACGGGCTCCGGGCGCTCCGGCCCCGCTGGTCGGACCTCGGCTGGGGCGCGGGCCTGGCGGCGGTCATCGGCCTGCCCGGTCTGGGACTGTACGTCTTCGCGGTGCAGACGGGACTGTCGCGGCAGGTGGTGCCCACCGGGATGGAGCACGCGGCCATCGAGGTGCCGGTGCTGCTGCTGTGGTCGGCGGCCAACGCTTTCGGCGAGGAGACCGTGGTGGTGATGTACCTGATGTCCCGGCTGCGGCAGCTGGGCTGGGGCCTGCCCGCCATCCTGGCCGCCTCCAGCGTGCTACGCGGCAGCTACCACCTCTACCAGGGGGTTTCCGCCGGTTTCGGCAATATCGTCATGGGTGTGGTCTACGGCTTCTTCTACTGGCGGACGGGGCGGGTGTGGCCGTTGGTCATCGCGCACTTTTTCATCGACGCCGTCGCCTTCGTCGGCTACACCGCCATCGACGGGGATCTGAGCTGGCTGGGGCTGTAGAAACGCCCGCTCCGCTTCGTCACAATCGCCCCACTAATACCTCTGGTCGCGTTTTCCCGCGATACCCTGAGACGCATGGATGAACGCGGACGCGACGATCGCCCGGGCCGGAGGTATCCCGGCCACCAGCGCCCCGGGGCCGATCCCGGTTCCGGTGCCGGTCCCGGTGGCCCCCGGGATCCCCGCGAGGAGCGCCTCGGCCGCCGCTCGAGCGATCCCCGGGACTCCGGTGACGTGGTCCGCGGCCGTGACGGCCGTCCGCTCGTCGACCGCTTCGGCCGCCCGGTGCGCCGCCGGCCCCAGCCGAAGCGGCCAACGGAGCGTCGGCCGCGACGGGACGCCGCCCCTGGTGCGGGCGCCGCAGGGGTGTCGGCCGCGGGCGCCGCGGGGGCTCCCCCGGATCAGACCCGTTTCGACCTGCCCCGGGACCAGGGCCCTGCACGGCAGGTACCGCCCCCGCACCACCCGGACGCCGGCCGCCCGCGCCAGTACATCCCGTCCCGGCAGCCGCAGCGCCCCGCGCCGCACTCCCCGGATCCCCGCCAGTCACCGCAGCAGGCCCCGCCCCGGTCACTGCGTCGGCGCCCGGCACCCGGCCCCCGACCCCGGCGACGGCCCCGGCTGCGCCTGCCGCGGCCCCGCGGGTGTCTGGGCGGACTCGGCTGGGCGGTGGCCATCGTGGTGGTATTCACCCTGGCGCTGTCCCTGTGGGCGGATTCGCGGCTGACGCGTATCGACGCCACCCCGGACCAGCAGGTAGCCGACACCGCCGGCACGAACTGGCTGCTGGTGGGATCCGATTCCCGCCAGGGCCTGTCCGAGGACGAGGTCGCCCGGCTCGGCACCGGCGGCGACCTGGGGGTCGGGCGCACCGACACGATCATGCTGCTGCATATCCCGCTCACGGGCCCGGGGCGATTGGTCTCGCTGCCGCGCGACAGCTACGTCACCATTCCCGGTTACGGCCAGAACAAGATCAACGCCGCCTTCACCTTCGGTGGCCCGAAGCTGTTGACCACCACGGTGGAGCAGGCGACCGGCCTGCACATCGACCACTACGCCGAGATCGGCATGGGCGGGCTGGCCAGCGTGGTCGACTCGGTCGGCGGCGTCGAGATCTGCGTGGACTACCCCATCAACGACCCGCTGGCGAACCTCAACATCGAGGCCGGCTGCCAGGAGATGGACGGGCCCACCGCCCTCGGATTCGTGCGCACCCGCGCCACGCCCCAGGGCGACCTGGACCGCGTGGAGCGCCAGCGGCAGTTCTTCTCCGCGCTGATCGACAAGGTGACCTCCCCGGGCACCCTGCTGAACCCGTTCCGCCTGGTCCCGCTCATCGCGGACACGGCGGGCACCTTCACCGTCGGGGAGGGTGACCACGTATGGCACCTGGCCCGGGTGGCGCTGGCCATGCGCTCCGGGGTGGAGACCGAGACCGTGCCCGTGGCCGGTTTCGCGAACTACACGGTGGGCAACGTCGTGATCTGGGACGAGGCCGGCGCCCAGGCGCTGTGGGACTCCATGCGGTAGCCACCGGGGGCTGCCACCCCTGGCAGCGCTTTTGTTAGAGATCACGCGGATGGAGGGTGCGCGTGGTGGGGAGGTCGTCGGAAAAACCTTGTCCGACCGGCGAAAAATGAGCACCAAGCGTCTCGGTTGGTCGACTACAAGAGGATCCCGCTGGAGTGCGTGATCCTCGGGACCAACCACCATTCCTCACCCCTGCCGCGCCCGATGCCGGAAAAACTCGACTCAACCCTGCTATTCCCCCTCTAAAATTTACTCTCCAGACCTAGCACTCCGAAGCGGATAGTGCTAATATGAGGGCCAGTTGGGGGACGCACCCAACGGCTACGCCTAGTCAGCTGTCAGACGGTTGTTTGATGAAGGAGTTGATGAAGATGGCCATGAGCATTGATGATGTGGTCCGGGAATTCGACCGGCTCGCAAACGGCATGTGGAGCAACAGGAACGGCCTGCGGACCATGCCGATGGATCTGTACCGCGACGGTGACCGCTACGTGCTGACCGCCGATCTGCCCGGAGTGGATCCAGGTTCAGTCGACATTGACGTCGACGGGCAAGTCCTGACCATCCGCGCTGAACGGACCCTCCCCACGGCAGAAGGCGTCAGTTGGCTGAGCCGTGAGCGTCAGAGCGGTTCGTTCTTGCGGCAGCTCAGCCTGGGCGAAGGTATCAATGTCGACAACATCTCCGCCGAATACGCCAACGGTGTGCTGAGTGTGACATTGCCTGTGACCGAACGGGCTAAGCCGCGCAAGATCGAAGTAGTCACCGGTCGAGACAACGTGCTGGAAGAGGCACCGCACAGCAAGGAGCAATCTGCCCTCGAGCAGTAGGCTGCTGGCACCGGAGGCGGTGGCGCGGTCTCGGTCTGGCGCCACCGCTAACTTGTTCACAGGCGCAGGCATGTACCGGAGGATGACGACGCACAAGGACACGACCATCCCACCGTTCTCGCCTGAGGCCGACGACGTCGATCGTCTTGAACAGGTTCTCCCTGCAGCTCCCGACACGGACGGCGGCGCTGATCCCCCCCCTCCCCCGGCTCGGTGGTGTCCTGGGCATAGACGTGCGGGACGCCTTCTCGTTGAGGGCGCCGCAGCACCAGTCGCCCGAGATCGCACCCGCAATGAGCTGACCGGGAATGGGTTCGGTTCACACTCCCCACTTGGCCGCTCAGCCGCCGAATGATAAGGGGCCGGTGCCCGATGGCACCGGCCCCTCCTGTGAGTCCCCGCGCTAGCGGATGGTGACCTGGCGGGACTTGATGTTCTGCAGCTGCCGGTGCTCGTCGGCGGTCAGCTGGGCGTCGTTGGTCAGTTCCTTCTCCAGCGCCTCGTTGACGCGCTCGAGCTCGGCGGCGTAGGAGTCGAACGGCGCCTCCGGATCGAGGTCGAAGACCGGGGCGACGATGCCGTGGGTGCGGAACACCCCGGCGAATTTGGTGCCCTCACCGAGGTTGAGTTCGCCGCGGGCGGCGACGCGCGCCAGGGACCGCAGGATGGCGTCCTCGTTGTCGTCGACGCGCACCCAGCGGATGTAGGCCTTGCCGCCGCCCGGGTTGGCCCACCAGACGGAGCCGGGCACGTCGGCGCGCACGCGGTGGGACTCGATGACGGCGTCGTTGGCGTTCTGCATCGCCTGGCGGGTCGCCAGGTCGACGTCGGCGCCCTCGGGCAGCCACCAGTCGAAGTCCTGGTGCTCGACGACGTCGAGCTCAGTGGCCGGGTCGAGGAACTCGCTCAGCGGCGGCTCGGTGCCGTCGGCGATGGTGGAGCCGAGGCTCTGGCCCGGCTGGGCATCCCTCACCCAGTTCAGGGTGTAGGCCAGGTCGCGGCCGGGATTGTGACTGCGGGACTGCACCTGCAGGGCCACGAGGGCGCCGCCCCCGTACTGGGCCTCGCGGATGAGCGCGGCACCGCCGCCGGGCAGGACGGTCACGACGTGGACGTCACGGTCGATGCCCTTGACGTCCAGCTTGGCGACGGCCGAGGGCACGAACTCCTGCAGCGCCACGAGGTCGGCCTCGGCGGCGAGACCACCGTAGGGGCGGGGGTCCTTCTCGAGGGCGGCACGTTCCGCGGCGCGGGCGGCGAGCTTGGCCTGGCGGCGGCTCATGCCCTCCGGCAGGTCGTCCTTCTTCTTGTTCTTCTTGGCCATGCCCACCAAGATACCTGCCGCACCGGGGTCAGCGCCCCAGCACCTCGAGTGCCGTCCCGGGCTCGTCGGTGGCCACCAGGTCGACGCCGTGGTCGCGGGCCCAGCGCAGGTCCTCCGGTTCATTGACCGTCCACAGATAGGTCGGCAGGCCGTGGCGTCCGATCAGGCCCGGGTTGGCGCGTGCCCGCTCCAACGACAGCCCGAGGCCGGTGGGTCGTCCCAGATGGAGATCCACGGGGTTGAGCCGGCGCTCGACGCGGCGGCGCAGCCGGATCCGGTCGAGGTGCGGGGCCAGCGCCCGCAGCCGGACGATCGCGGGCTGGGAGAAGGAGATGACGTGGATCCGCGGGTCGTCGTAAAGACCGGCGTAGCGCAGCCGCATGAGCACCTGCTCCTCGACGATGCGCCCGTGGGGCACCGGGTGCTTGGTCTCGATGTAGAGGTGGTGCTCCGGGTGGTCGGCGAACAGTTCCAGCAGCTCGTCGAGGGTGAGCACGGACTGCGGCGACGACTCGGTGCCGAAATTGAACTCCCGCAGTTGGGCCAGCGTCAGCTGCGCGACCTTCCCGCGCCCGTCGGAGACGCGGCCGATCTCCGCGTCGTGGACGACCACGAGCTTCCCGTCGCGGGTCAGCCGCACGTCGCACTCGATCCCGTGGACGGGCAGCTCGAGCGCCTTCTCGAACGCCACCCGCGTCAACTCGGGGTAGCGGCCGGAGTAGCCGCGGTGGGCGATGATCTCCACGCGCCCTACTCCTCCCGGTCCCAGCTGCCGATGCGCCGCAGCAACTGCCGGTTCTTGCGCTGGGAGCGGCCGAGCCGGGTGGACATCCGATGGAGGATGTTGATCGCGTCGGTGATGTGCGGGCCCTTGTTGAGCATGACGCACTCGGCGCGCAGGGCGTAGGCGGCGTCGGTGATCTCGGCGCGCGAGGGCAGACCGGACTTCGCCAGGTTCTCGAGCACCTGGGTGGCCAGGATCGTGGGGATGTGGCCGGCCTCGGCCATCTGGGCGATCAGGCGCGGGACCTCCGCCATGCGCGCGAAACCCAGCTCGACGGCCAGATCCCCGCGGGCGATCATGATGCCCAGGTTGGCGTGCCGCATGCCCGCCAGCAGGACGGCGGCCAGGTTCTCGTAGGCGGGGATGGTCTCGATCTTGAGCACCACGCCCAGGTTGCGCACCCGCTCACCGGCCTCGGCGCCGTCGGAATCCTCCACCTCGGCGGCGATCTGCTCCAGCTTCTCCAGCACGAAGTCGACGTCGTCGGCGTCGCGGATGAAGGAGACGTTGACGATGTCGGCGTGCCGGGCCACGAAGCGCAGCGCGGCGAGGTCCTCGTCCGTCAGGCTCGGCAACGGCAGGTGTGTCTCCGGCAGGTTGATGCCCTTGTGGGCGGCCAGCTTGGTGCCGTCCGGCCCGGCGAAGGTGATGTCGAGGTCGATCTCGGTGTGTCCGGCGTCGGTGGTGCGCTTGTCGACGGCCTCGGCGGCGATCGCGCCGTCGTCGAAGAGCACCCGCTGGCCGACCTCGACCGCGGCGACGGCCTCCGGCAGGGTGCAGCTGATGCGCGGGGTGGTGTCCGGGTGCAGCTCGGCCGGAACCTGCTCGTCGGTGAGGATGAGACGGTCGCCGGTGTGCAGCAGCAGCTTCTGCTCCGTGGGTGGGACACCCGACACCCGGGTCCTGCGCCAGTCGTGCTCGAGCAGGGTCGAGTTGGAGATGTAGGCGTTGCGGCGCCCCTCCGCCAGCACGGCCAGCTGGTCACCGGTGTCGACACGGCTGACGGTGAAGACGCGCTTGGAGTCGCGGTTGTCGATCAGGGAGATCACGCTGTCGACCGCCAGGTCGGCCAGCCACTCGGCATCGACCTGCAGCGGCAGGGCGGGCCGGCCCGGCAGATTCTCGGGCACCGGGGACGGCTCCTCCCCGGTGGGCGTCAGCCACAACTTGGAGGGCGTGAGCACCTGGCCCGCCTTGGTGCGGGTGACCCGGGCACGCCCCACGGCCGGGCCCGGCACGATCGCGCCGGTGCGCAGCTTCGGGCCCGCCAGATCCATGGACACCCGCACGTCACGGCCCTGCTCCTCGGCCGCGGCGCGGACGTTGGCGATCATCCGCGCCCAGGTGTCCTCGTCGTCGTGGGCGCAGTTGATACGGGCCAGCTCCATGCCGGCGTCGACGAAGTCGCGCACCAGGTCCGGGTCGTCGGCGGCCCCGGTCGGCAGCGTCACCATGATCCGGGAGTGCGTCTCGTCGGAGGACTCCCCGAACAGCGTGGTGGCGTGGTCCTCCAGGACGTCGTCGGCGCGGGCGAACGCGTCGTTGAGCTCGACGGCCTCGTACTTCAGATCCTCCCCCGCATAGGCGGACAGCACGTTGCGCGCCGCCTGCAGACGCGCCAGCACCGACGGTTCCGTCGTCGTCAGACGGGTCGCGCCCAGGGAGGCCAGCCCGGCCTGCAGGGGACGCATGTCCCGCTGGCGCAGAGCGGCGTAGTGGAGGAGGTTCCGGGCCCCGTGGCGGTGCGTCCCGGCGACCCGGTCGATGGCCTCCCGCTGGGAATCGGCCTCCTGCTCGAGGGCCTCGATCGTGTCATCGACCTCGGTGATCAGTTCCTGCAGCCTGGTGTCCACGTGTCATCCTCCGGATGGGTATGTGTGCTGCACCCATTGTGCCCCCGGACGGCCCGGTCGGCATCCCCCCGACAGGGACGGCGCCGGACATCACGGCACCTCCCCCGCATCGGGCGATCCGGGGAAGAACCGTTCCCGGATGGAACTCAGGGTGTCCGCGGAACGGGTGAAACGTTCCTGCTCGCGCGGGGTCAGCTCCAGCTCGACGATGCGTCGGACGCCGCGGCGGTTGATGATCGCCGGGGTTCCGATGTAGATGTCCCGCTGCCCGTACTGGCCCTCCAGGCGGGCGGACACCGGCAGCGCCACATCCTGGTTCTGGACGATGGCGCGGGTGATGCGCGCCAGCCCCATGCCGATGCCGTAGGAGGTCGACCCCTTGGCGTCGATGATGCGGTAGGCGGCGTCGCGGGCCTCCTCGAAGATCTTCTCCAGGCGCCCCTCGAGGGTGGGATCCTTCGCCAGCTGCGCCCGCAGGGGCACCCCGGCGATCGTCGCCGAGGACAGCACCGGCAGACCCGTGTCCCCGTGCTCGCCGATGATGTAGGCGTGGATCGAGGTCGGTGCGACCTCGTGGAGTTCGCCGAGCAGATAACGGAAACGGGCGGAGTCGAGCACCGTGCCGGAGCCGATGACCCGCTCCGCCGGCAGACCCGAGTACCGCCACACGGCATAGGTGAGGATGTCCACCGGGTTGGCGGCCACCAGGAAGATGCCGTCGAAGCCGCTGGCCATCACGTCACCGACGATGCTCTCCATGATCCGCACGTTCCGGTCCACCAGCTGCAGCCGGGTCTCGCCGGACCGTTGGGCCGCCCCGGCGCACAGGACGACGATCGCGGCGTCGGCGCAGTCCCCGTAGGTCCCCTCGGTCACGCGCGTGCGGGACTCCGCCCACACCACCCCGTGGTTGAGATCCATGACGTTGCCGCGCAGCTTCCGCTCGTCGAGGTCGATGACCGCGAGATGATCGACCGTGCCCTGGTTGACCAGCGCATAGGCGTAGGCGACGCCGACGTCCCCCGCCCCGACGAGCACAACCTTGTTTCCGACCGTTTCCTTCATGACCGCTGCCTTCCCGGCGGGTGACGGAATCACCGCGCCCTCCTGCCCGGTGTCGCCCCTCCGAGTGTAGGCACCCTGCCCGCCCTGCGCTGCGGGAAACAGTGGTCTCTGCCAGAATCGGCGGCATGCCGAAGTCTCGCCGGGCCCTGGCGCGCAGGGTACTGCTGAAGACGGTCTCCGGCCTGCTCACCGGGGCGGTCTTCGCCCTCGAGGTGGTCACGGATCTGACCCCCGGGGTGCGGATGACCACCCGCCGTCGCCTGCCGAACAACATGGGCGCCGGCATTCTCGGGGCCGAGGTGGCGACCTGGTGGGCGATCTCGCCCTCCCTGCTGCCCCGGCCCTGGTGGATCACCGCCGCGAACGTCGCCATCTGCCAGGGTGTCGGCCACGTCACCGCCGCCGGGGCCGCCTGGGGCCTGGGGAAGCTCACCGCGGCCGCGGGCCGGCGCCCGCCCACCCATCTGACGACACCGTCGTTGAGCACCACCCACGTCACGCTCGCCGCGGTCACCGCGGTGGCGGCCGTGCTGAGTCTGCGCCGCCAGGGCCAGCAGGCCGACCTCATCGGCGCGCGCAACCGGCGGGGTCCCCGGCACGCGCTGGTCGGCACGGCCGTCGGCACCGTCGGCTACGGCGCGCTGCTGCTGCTCGGCGAGGCCGCCCAGCAGGGCGTGGACCGGATGAGCCGTCGGCTGGGGTACTTCCTGCCGCCGTGGCTGAGCTGGCCCCTCGCCGCTGCGACAGTGGGGGCGCTCGCCGGGGTCGCCAGCGACCGGGTGCTGCTGCGCCGCTTCCTCGCCCGCGCGGCCCGGCAGGCGGAGCTGGTCAACCGGGCGGTCTTCCCCGGCACGAGCATGCCCTGGGAGCCGGAGCGCTCGGGCAGCCCGTGGTCGCTCGAGGCGTGGACGGCCGTCGGCTCGCAGGGCCGGGCGCTGCTCTCCGGCGGGCCGCGGGCGCGCAATATCGCCGAGGTGACGGGACTGGACTTCGCGCGCGAGCCCATCCGTATCTTCATCGGCCGGGTGCCCGGGCGCACGCTGCGCCAGGCGGTGGACCTGACGCTGGCGGAGATGGACCGCACCGGCGCCTTCCACCGCGACACCCTGGTCATCCAGACCTCCGCCGGCACAGGCTGGATCGCCGACTGGTCGATGGAGGCGGTGGAGTTCCTCACCGGCGGCAACTGCGCAACCATGGCGCTGCAGTACTCCTACCTGCCGAGTGCCTTCTCCTACTTCGACGACCGCGAACTGCCCGCCACCGCCGCACGGATGCTCATCACCGCCGTCCTCGAGCGACTGGAGCGCCTGCCGGAGGACAACCGCCCGAAGATCTACGTGGCGGGCGAATCCCTCGGTGCCTACGGAACGGCGGCCGCCTTCGAGGACCTGGATGACCTGCTCAACCGCGTCGATGGCGCGGTGCTCAGCGGCGCCCCCCGGTTCACCCGCCTGATCGCGGATCTGACGCGGCGCCGCGAGGACGGCTCCCCGGAACGGCTGCCGATCGTCGACGGCGGCCGCCACGTCCGCTTCGTCGCCCACCCCGCCCATCTGCGCCGGGACTTCACCGGACGGCCCTACCGGCGGGCCTGGGACCACCCCCGGGTGATCATCGCCCAGCACGCCTCCGACCCGGTCGTGTGGTTCCACTCCCGGTTGTTCTGGCGCCGCCCCGACTGGCTGACCGAGCCCGGCTCGCGCGGCATCCCCGCCCCGCCCGGTCAGCACCTCGACGTCTTCCCCGGGATGCGCTGGGTGCCGTTCATCACCGCCTGGCAGGTGGGCCTGGACCAGCTGACCTCGACGACCTCACCGAGCGGGCACGGGCACAACTACCACGCCGAGATGCTGTACTACTGGGCCGCCGTCCTCGGTGAGGGCGTGCGGGTGGAGCTGACCACCGATGTCGTCGCCCGCGCCGAGCGGTGGATCCGCACGCACTCGGTGCGGCGGTAACACCGTGCCCGGGCCCCCTGATCAGTCACCGTCACCACCGCCCCGTGTTTCCGGAGGCAGTGCATCCACAAATAATTAGGTAGACTGGTCTACCTAATTACGGGGAGAGGTGGATCATGAGTACAACATCAGCACGGAATCGCCTGATGAAGACTGCGTCGCAGTTGTTCTATGCCAAGGGCATGACAGCGACCGGGATCGACACCATCACCGCGAAAGCGGGTGTGGCGAAGATGAGCCTGTACAATAACTTCTCCTCGAAGGAGGACCTGATGCTGGCTTATATCAACGCCCGACATCAGGAGTGGCTGGAGCTCTACCGCTCCTGTGCGGACAACAACGCCCCTCCGGCCGACGGGGTCCTGGCGGTGTTCGACGCCTACATCGATCATGCGGAGGTCTCCTCGCCGGACGGTTTCCGCGGGTGCGGGCTGCTCAATGCCGCGGCCGAGCTCCCTGCCGGGGCCGCGGGCCGCGAGGCGGTCCGCCGACACAAGGCGGAAGTTCAGTCAATTCTGGCCAGCCACCTCGGTGAGATCACCTCGCGTGAGAGAGCGCAGGAGACCGCCGAACACCTGGCGCTCCTGTTGGAAGGAGCGGTGAGTCTGGCCGGCCTGGACAGTCATCTCGGCCGACTGGAGCAGGCCAGGGACATCGCTCGCCGCATCATCGAGGCCCTGTGATGCGGGACCGGCTCCTGGGCATCGGGGCCATCACCATCACCTCGCTGCTGTGGGGGACGACGGGAACGGCCGCGACCTTCGCCCCCGAGGCCGGCCCCCTGGCCATCGGGGCGGCCAGCCTCGGTATCGGGGGCCTGCTCCAGGCGGTGATAGCCGTGCTCGCGCTGCGCGCCGCCCGTACTTCCCTGCGCTCCCACCGACGGTTGATCATGCTCGGCGCGCTGGCGATGGCGATCTACCCGCTGGCGTTCTACAGCTCGATGCACCACGCCGGTGTCGCAATCGGCTCCGTGGTCTCCCTGGCCTCTGCCCCACTGGCCTCCGGCATACTGGAGCGCATCATCGACCGACGCCGCTTGAGCGCGTGGTGGATGATCGCCGCGGGCCTGGGGATTCTCGGCAGCGTGTTGCTGTGCCTGTCGAAGATGAATGGTCCAGCGGCTGCCACCGTCCCCACCGCCGTGGGCATCGCCCTGGGACTCATCGCCGGGATCACCTACGCAACCTACTCCTGGGTGGTCCACCGGCTGATGACCCAGGGGATCAGCCGATCCGCGTCCATGGGTGCCGTCTTCGGCTGCGGCGGTCTGCTGCTCATGCCGGTTCTCCTGCTCACCGGCGCCCCACTGATCGCCTCGACCGAGGCGCTCCTGGTCGCCGGCTACATGGCCCTGCTGCCCATGTTCTTGGGCTACGTCCTGTTCGGTTTCGGGCTCACCCGCGTGTCCCCCAGCACCGCGACCACTGTCACCCTCACGGAACCGGCCGTCGCGACCATCCTCGCCGTGGTCATCGTCGGGGAGCAACTGGGTCTGCTCGGCTGGGTCGGCCTCGGAATCATCGCCGCCGTACTCCTCATCCTCGCGCTCGCCCCGACCAACTCCACCGGTCCCGCCGGCGCCGCCCCACCACCCCACGGGTCAGAGCAGCCCACCACCTCCGCGCTCACACCACAGCACCGATAACCTCGTCTCCACCTGCCACCTCAACGGTTATCCGGGATTGCTGGCCCCAGGTGCCCACAACGCTATTTCTCATCGGGATCCAGGAGCCGCATTCAAAGATCCACGGTTCGTCCGCGCCGACTCATCAGACCTCGTCTCCCGCAGCCGCGCGCCGTCGTAACGCAGCGTCGGCCCGGCGTGCATCGGGGCGCCCGCGACCGTGATATCGGCGACCCGGTGCCAGGACATCTCGACACCGTCGTGGCGGACGTCGAGCACACTGTAGCCGTGGGCATCGAGCTCCACGTGGGAGATATGGGGGTTGTGCCGCAGCATGTGCGTCTCCGCGCCCCGTGAGACCGGGTTGTCCTCACTGAGGCGGAGCATGTCGTCGATATTCGACGCCGACACCGAGGTGCACACCAGTTCCGCGGCGACGATCCGTCCGGCGTGCTCGATGTGGCTGGCCCACTCCGAGTGGATGTCGCCGGTGAGAAACACCGTGCGCCCGTGCGGGTGCTGGTCGAGCAACTGGGACAGGAGGCGGGCGCGGTCGACGGCGTAGCCGTCCCACTGGTCGGCGTTGACCGGGGTGCCGGCGAGGTCCAGTCCCAGCAGCTCGATAACCGGATCCAGCACCATCTCCTCCAGGGCGAGCAGGTTGAGCGGGGCCATCATCACCGAGGTGCCGATGAGGTTCCAGCGGGCCGACGCCGTGGCCAGCCGGGCGGACAGCCAGGAGAACTGCTCCGAACCCATGATCGTGCGCTCCGTACTGGTGCGCCGGGCCGCGTGCAGCACGCCCGGGGCGCTGCGGTAGCTGCGCAGGTCCAGCATGTGCAGTTCGGCCAGCCGACCGAAGCGCAGGGTGCGGTAGATGCGGCCACCGCGGGAGGGAGAGGTTCCACGCACCGGCAGCCACTCCAGGTAGGCCTGCATCGCGGCGTCGCGGCGGGTACTCCAGTCACCGTCGAGGTCGCCGTGGTTCTCGGCGCCGCCAGACCAGGCGTCGTTGGCGATCTCGTGGTCGTCCCAGGTCACCACCCAGGGAGCGGCGGCATGGGCGGCCTGCAGCTCGGCGTCGCGGCGGTAGTGGCCGTAGCGGGAGCGGTAGTCCGCGAGCGTCCGGATGCCCCAGGTGGGCACGTGCGGGCGGATAATACCGTGCTTTCCGGGGTACTCGCCGGAGGCGTACTCGTACAGGTAATCGCCCATGTGGACGACGACGTCGATCTCCCCGGCCACCGCCCGGCGCGCGATATCGGAGTAGGCGCCGAAGTAGCCGGACTCGTAGTTCGCGCACGAGCACACGGCCAGCCGGAGGGCGTCCGGCTCGGCGTCGTCGGCCGGGGCGGTGCGGGTGCGGCCGGTGCGCGAGACGTGGCCGGCGTGCCCGCCATCGAGGACGGTGAAGCGGAAGAAGTAGACAGTGCCCGGTTCGAGGCCGAAGGGGTCGACGTGGACGGTGTGGTCTTCTGCGGCGGTGGCGGTGACCGTGCCGGAGCGGACGGTCGTCGCAAAGTTCTCGGTGGTGGCGACCTCCCAGCCGACGCGTACGGCCGGGCCGAGACCGGATCCGAGCACCGCCGCGGGATCGGGGGTCACGCGCGTCCACAGGATCACCGAGGTCGGCAGCGGATCACCCGAGGCCACACCGTGCATGAACACCCCGTGCTCGCCGGGGGCGGGTTCGTGCAGTCCGACCGGCTCGGCGTCGGCGAGCACCTGGTGGTTCGAGGCGTGCACGCGATTGATCGAGCTGGGGATGGTGGCCGTGGCCCCCAGCGCGAGTATGCCGCGCAGCAGGCCCCGGCGGCTGAGCCCGCGCTTGCCGTCCTGTGTCACGGCCACATTGTCACCCCCGGCCGGTGCCCTCCGCAGGGCGGGGCGCAAGATTTCACGCGGGTGTAACGGTCCGGTCACCTCGGGGTGAATCTAGAATGACCGGCATGTCACGTCCGCTGGCTCCGCACCACGCGCACGCCGTCCTGTTCGACCTGGACGGCACGCTCGTCGACCACGCGGCCGCCGCCCGCGCGGGGGTCGACCAGTGGTGCGTCGAACTCGGTCTGCCGGCCGGCCAGTGGAACCGGTGGCGGAAGATCGAGCGCCGGTGGTTCACCCGCTTCGAGCGCCGGCAGATATCCCACCTCGGCCAGCGCGTGGAACGGGCCCGGGAGTTCCTCGGCCGGCCCGATCTCAGCGAGGAGGAGGCGCTGCGGCTGTATGAGCGTTACCTGGCGGTCTACCGCGCCAACTGGCGCGCTTACGACGATGCCCGGCCAGCGCTGGAGTCCGCATTGGTCAGCGGCGCGACGGTCGGGGTGCTGACCAACGGCGCGCTGTCGATGCAGACCGCCAAGCTCGAGCGCACGGGCCTGCTTCTCGACGGCGTCGTGGTCCTGGCCGCCACCGACCTCGCGGCGGCGAAACCCCAGCCCGAGGCCTACGCCACGGCGCTGGCACGGCTGGGGGCCGAGGCGGCCGGCTCCGTGCTGATCGGCGACGACTGGATCAATGACGTCGTCGGGGCCCGCCGGGCCGGCATGCGGGGCATGTACCTGGTGCGCGAGGGCCTGCGCCGGGACCGGCGCGCCCCGGTCGATGAGCCGGTGATCGCCTCACTGGCCGAGCTGGAGTGGGCGCGCTGAGCGTCTGCTCCCGTGGGGCCGCCTGGTTCCGGCGGGGAGGTCAGCTGACCAGAATCTGGGTGCAGGCCTCCTTGAGCTTGCCGTTGGCCCACCGCATTTGGCGGAGGTTGTCGGGGTGGCACCGTTTGGTGCAGTCGAGCAGCTCCCGGTTCTTGATGCCCTGGGCCGCCTGCCCCAGCATCTCCCAGTCGACGGAGACCCCCGCGGCCATCGTGTAGACTTCCCGCAGGTCAATCAGCATCGACAGTTCGGGTTCGCTGCGACGCCCGATGAGTTCGCTGCCCCGCTCGCGCAGCTTCTCCGCCCACCCGGGCTCGCCCTCGGGCTCGGGATCGAGATCCAGGCCGAAGTCCCGGCCGATCTCGGCGATCTCGCGCACGTGGTGCTGGGACCACCCGGCCAGGTCGCGGGCGAGATGGTAGATCTCGTGGTCGACCTTGTGTCGTTCGGAGACGTGCAGCAGTTTCTGCGCCAGGTCGTTCTCGGACCGGTGCAGCTCCCGCAGGATCAGGTCGATCTTCATCGGGTCTCTCCCCTCGTCGCCGGGTCAATGTCCTCGTCCGCCACCGCCGAGGCGTCCCCGGCGGTGCCGGCCCCGACGTCCACGAGTGGCGCGGAAGCCGTGTTGGTCGGGGCCGGTGCGGCTCCCGTTCCACCGCTGATCCGCTCAATCCGGGCGGCGGCCGTCTTGAAGATGGGCTGCTTGGACACCGGATCCCAGTCCGTGATGGTCAGTTCGTTGGCGGCCCGGCCCGACCCGTCGGGTTGGTGCCCGGCGTCGGTGTCCCAGTACCCGTAGTGGAACGGCAGGAACAGGACACCGTCACGGATGCCGGTGATCCGCACCCGCGCCTCCACGCTGCCGCGGGGAGTGCTCACCCGGGCGAGGTCCCCCTCCGAGGCCCCGATCCGGTCGGCATCGCCGGCGGAGACCTCGACCCAGACCTCGGGCGCCGCCTTCTGCAGCTGTGGGGCCCGGGCGGTCTTCGTCCGGGTGTGGAAGTGGTAGAGGGTCCGCCCGGTGATCAGCTGCAGGGGGTGATCGGTGCCCGGTGTCTCGTGGGGCGGCATGTACCCGGCGGCCTTCAGGATCGCCTTGCCCGAGGGATTCATGGACCGGTACTCGTCCGGCTCCAGCGGGGCGCCCGTGATCATGTCCTTGCCGTAGCTCTCGCAGTAGTCCGGGGCGGCCCAGAACCGCCCGTTCTCGTAGATGCGCTCGGCGCCGTCGGGGTGCTCCTCGTTGCACGGCCACTGGATGCCGGACTCCCCGCGCAACTTGTCGTAGCTCAGGCCGGTGTAGTCGCACGGTCGGCCCCGGGTGCACTCCTTCCACGCCTCGAACGCCGACTCCGGGTCGTGCCACTTCACCAGTGGCTCCCCGTCCTTGTCCCGCAGGTCCAGCCGGCGCGCGTAGTCGAGGAAGATGTCCAGGTCAGGCTTGGCCTCCCCCGGGGGTTCCACGGCCTTCTCGGACAGGTGCACGGTGCGGTCCACGTTGGTGAAGGTGCCGGTCTTCTCCCCCCACGTGGCCGCCGGCAGCACCACGTCCGCCAGCTGGGCGGTCTCGGAGAGGAAGATGTCCTGCACCACGAGGAACAACCGTTCCTGTTCGAGGATGGACCGGATGCGGCGCAGCTCCGGCAGGGACACGGCCGGGTTGGTCGCGCTCACCCAGAGCATGCGGATCGAGCCGTCCTCCACGTAGCGCATCATCTGCATCACGTGCGTGGGCGGGGAGTAGTGGGGAATGCTCATCGGATCCACGTTCCACACCCGGGCCAGGTCCGCGATGTGGGCGTCATTGGCCCAGTTGCGGAAGCCGGGCAGATCCCCGTCCCCGCCGCATTCGCGGGTGTTCTGGGCGGTGGGTTGGCCGTTCATCTGCAGGATGCCGCAGCCGGGCTTGCCGAGCATGCCGCGGATGAGGTTGATGTTGTTGACCTGAACGGAGGCGGCCGTCGCCTGGTTGGACTGGTAGAAGCCCTGCAGCACGGTGGACAGCAGCCGTTCGGCGGTGCCCAGGATGCGCGCGGCCTCGCGGATCTGCTCGGCGGGGACGTCGCAGATCTGCGCGACCGTCTCCGGACTGTATTCCTTCACCCGTTTCACCAGCTCGTCGAAGCCGACGGTGTGGGCGTCGATGTAGTCGTGATCGACCCAGTCGTGGGCGATGATCTCGTGCAGCAGTGCGTTCATCAACGCGACGTTGGTGCCCGGGCGCGGGGCCAGATGCACTGTGGCGTGCTGGGCCACCTTGGTGGGGCGCGGGTCCACGCAGATGATCTTCGGGGGGTTCGGGCCGGCGAGCCGGTCGAGGACCCGCATCCACAGCACCGACTGCGTCTCGGCCATGTTGTGGCCGTACAGGGCGATGACGTCGGCGTGGTCGATGTCGGTGTAGGAACCCGGCTGGCCGTCCGAGCCGAAGGACTCCTTCAGCGCCGCCGCGGCCGTCGCCGTGCACAGCCGGGTGTTCCCGTCGACGTGGTTGGTGCCCAGGCCCCCGTGGGCGATGATGCCGAGGGTGTAGTACTCCTCGGCGAAGAGCTGACCGGTGGTGTAGAAACCGAGGGCGCTGGGCCCCTGTTCCTCCAGCAGCTCGCGGGTGCGCGTGACGATCCGGTCCATGGCGGTGTCCCAGTCCGTCTCGACCAGCTCCCCGTTCTGCCGGATGAGCGGCCGTGTCAGCCGGTCCGGGGAGGAGTTGGCCTGCCACCCGTACAGGTCCTTCACCCCGAGCCGGCCGTGATTGACGCGGTCCCCGGCGCGGCCGCGGACCCCGACGATCCGGTCGTCCCTGACGCCGACGTCGAGGGCGTCACCGTTGGAATGGAGGATGGAGGCGGTCTGCACCCAGCGGTCCACGTCCCCGGGCGAGAGCCCCTCCTCCAGATGGGAGTCGACCCGCACGGGCCATGACTCCCCCGCAGCGTACGGGGTGCGGGTACCCCATGGTTCGGCAATCCTGTCCCTGCTCGTCATCGAGTCCCCTTCGGTCGTCGATCCGGAAGACATCCGGGTCTGGCTGGTCTGGGCGCGCCATCCGCGTCCGGGTGTGGCCGATATTACATACGGCCGCCCTCCGGCGTCACGGGCCCGGCGGCCCAGGCGCTGGTGGGGACGGGGGTCGGACAGGTGCCGGACATGCCGGAGGCCCGGATGGACAGCTCGTCCACCCGGGCCCCTCGGTCCTCCGGAGACAGGTCCGGGAAGGTTCCGCCTGTCAGGCCGGCAGGCTGCAGGCCACACCCGTGGAGTGGTGCGGGCAGTAGCCGTTGGGCACCTTGTGCAGGTACTGCTGGTGCTCGTCCTCGGCGAGGTAGTACTCGCCGGAGTCGGTCTCCGCCAGCGTCTTGACCTCGGTGGTCACCTCACCGAAGCCGTGCCCCTTCAGCTGCTCGGCGTAGTGGTCGACGATGCGCTGGATCTCGGCCTTCTCGGCCTCGGCGTCATCACCGGTAGTGTAGAACGCCGAGCGGTACTGGGTGCCCACATCGTTGCCCTGGCGGAAGCCCTGGGTCGGGTCGTGAGCCTCGAGGGCGGCGACGATGATCTCCCGCAGAGAGATGCGCTCGGGGTCGTAGACGACCTCGACGACCTCGGCGTGGTTGGTCCGCCCGGAGCAGACCTCCCGGTACGTGGGGTTGAGGGTGACGCCCCCGGCGTAACCGGCCGAGGTGGACTCCACACCGTCCATCTCCCAGTACATCCGCTCGACACCCCAGAAACAGCCGATGCCGACGATCACGGACTTCTGGCCGTCCTTCCAGGGGCCGGTGATCGGGGTGCCCAGCACTGCATGCGGGGCGGGGTCGGGCAGCACCGGATGGCGGCCGCCCTTCAGTGCGTCCTCGGGGGCGACGAGTTCGGGGGTGCGCATGAACATCCAGGACATTTCCTGCTCCGTTCCATCAAAATCGCTACTGTGGGGTCCAGGCGGCGTTGGAGGCCGTGGGCCCGACTTTCTGGGTCCCACTGTACTCGCGTCGCACCGTGGGCCCGGTCGTTGCGACCGGCACCTACACAAACGCATACGTGCCCGCCGATCTTCCAACTGATCGAATTCGGAAACAAATCCGTTGCCGAACGCAAATTCGCACCTATAATCGGCGATACTGCGGTTTCCTTTTATGGGGCCGCGACACCGACGAAAGGATCTGAACATGGCTGTCTACGAACTTCCCGAGCTCGATTACGCCTACGACGCTCTCGAGCCGCACATCTCCGCCGAGATCATGGAGCTGCACCACTCCAAGCACCATGCCACCTACGTCGCCGGCGCCAACGCCGCGCTCGAGGGCCTGGAGGCCGAGCGCAACGGTGACGCCAACCCGGACAAGATCCGCGCCCTGTCCAAGAACCTGGCGTTCAACCTGGGTGGCCACACCAACCACTCCATCTTCTGGAAGAACCTGTCCCCGAACGGTGGTGGCGAGCCGACCGGTGAGCTGGCCGAGGCCATCAACCGCGACTTCGGTTCCTTCGAGAAGTTCAAGGCGCACTTCTCCGCCGCCGCCACCGGCCTGCAGGGCTCCGGCTGGGCCGTGCTCGGCTGGGACCACATCGCCGGCCGCCTGGTCATCGAGCAGCTGACCGACCAGCAGGGCAACGTCTCCATCGACCTGACCCCGCTGCTGATGCTGGACATGTGGGAGCACGCCTTCTACCTGCAGTACAAGAACGTCAAGGCCGACTACGTCAAGGCCGTCTGGAACGTCTTCAACTGGGAGGACGTCGCCGCGCGTTACGCCGCCGCCTCCGCACACTAGGACTGCAGCGGGCCCGGCCCGCACGCATCACGCCCGTCCCACCAGGGGCGGGCGTTTCCGCTTCCCATCCCTCGTGCTCCCCGGCGTCCCGGTGCCGGCTAGTCCCGCTCATCCTTCGCACGGATGAGATCCAGCGCGACCACGCCGCCGATGAATGCCGCCCGAAGACGGAGCGGAGTGTCAGGGGTGAAGGTCAACGAGTACTGGCTGCGCCCGAGCAGAGCGTTGCCGAGTCCCGTCCACTGTCGCGTGACCCGGGCGGGAACCAGCTCGCCGACCCGAAACTCGAAGTCGAAGTCGAAGACGCTGCCGTGCAACTCCACAACGGTGCCGTCGGCCAGGTGCATGTCCACCCGCCGCCGGAAGAAGGTGAACCGCTTACGCAGGTGCGCCAGGGGGCCGCCGTGGGGGTCGGCGAGCTCGAAGGTGTCCCGCCCGAAGTTCACCGTGTCCTCGAGCGAGAGCACCGGCCGACCATCGGCCTCCGTGACGGTGAGACTCCGGCTGCCCGTGAACATCCGGGAGAGCGGTGAACCACCGGTGGTGATGACGCCCACGACGTCGCCCTGTTGGTTGAGGATGTCGAAGTTATTGCTCATGAAGGTGGTGATCTGCTGCATCACCAGGACGGGCTCCTCGAGCAGGGAACGCTGCGGTGGCACAGGATTGTGATGGGGCTCGAAAGGTGTGGCCATACAACAGATTGTGCCGGAGTGCCCCTGGCCCGGCCACCGTCCCACCGGGGAGTCACCGCTCGTATCACCCGTGACACGCCCCGCCCGGAAGCAATCGGGCGAGTGGGCGTTCCGGGCGAGCCGACCCCGGGTGAACCACCTCATCCTCCGGCACGTCGGGAGGTCCAGCCGCCATCCGCCCGGTCAGCCGCCGTCACGAACTCCCGGAACCGGTCGACGGGCGGGGCGGCCCCGGCCCCGGCGCGCCACACCAGCCCCAGTTCGCGGTGGGCCGGCGGGTCCAGTGGGCGCAGGACGATGCCGACGGGCGCGAGGTACGGGTCGTCCAGCGGCAGCAGCGCCACCCCCAGCCCCGCAGAGACCAGACCCGCCACGGTGGTCAGCTCCATGGACTCGAAGACGAGGCGCGGGGTGAAGCCGTGTTCGGCGGCCAACCGGTCGAGCAGGAGGCGGGTGCCGTAGCCGGGGAGCATGCCGATGAAGTTCTCCTCCGCGGCCTCCTGCAGGTTGACGGGTACGGCACCCTCGGCCGCCAGCGGGTGTGCCTCGGGCAGCGCGAGCGCCAGGCGCTGCAGCCGCAGCTGGTGCCAGCCCAGCTCACCTCCCGCCTCCTCCGGGCGGGGACCGACGAGCGCGACGTCGGCGGTGTCGGAAAGCACCCGCCCGACGAGCTGCCGGGCCGCGCCCTGGTGGAGCCGGAACTCGACGTGGGGGTGGCGCGCCCGGTAGTCGCGTAGCAGGTCGGGCACGAGCCAGGTGCCCAGGGAGTGCATGAAGTCCAGGCGCACGACGCCCCGTTCAGGGTCCATCAGGCGGGCGACCTTCGCGACGCCGTCCTCGAGTTCGGCGATCATACGGCGGACGTGCGGGAGGAAGGCGCGGCCGCGGGCGTTGAGGACGAGGCGCCGCCCCGTCCGGTCGAAGAGGGTGGCGCCGGTGAACTCCTCGACGCGGCGGATGCGCCTGGTCAGCGTGGGTTGCGATATTCCCAGGATGGCGGCGGTGTCGGTGAGGTGGCCCGCCTCCGCGACAGCGAGGAAACCGCGCAGATCAGAGGGCCCCGGTTCGGCCATGGGAGACACCCCCCGATTTTTCATGCGGGACATGAATCGGAATCAGCTGTTTCGGTCATTTTACTCATGAGCCCGGGTGGGGGACGATAACAGACATGTCCGTGAGCCCGACCACACCTTCCCTGCCCGCCGGGCTGCGCCGCGGCGAGCGGGACTACCGGCGTGCCGTCCTCGCGATGCTCGCCGCCGGCCTGGCGATCTTCAACACCCTGTACGCCACTCAGGCCCTTCTTCCGATCCTGGTCGAGGACCTCGACATCACCCCGACCGAGGCGGCCCTGACCGTCTCCGCGGCGACCGGCATGCTCGCGGTGTGCGTCGTGCCGGCGTCGATCCTGTCGGAGAAATTCGGTCGCGGCCGCGTCCTCATCGTCTCGGCGGTGGCGGCCACCCTGCTGGGGCTGCTCCTGCCCCTCGCCCAGGACGCCGCGATGCTGATCGCCCTGCGCGCGCTCCAGGGCGTCATGATCGCCGGGGTGCCCGCCGTGGCGATGACGTGGCTGTCCGAGGAACTCCACCCCGACGACCTGGGTCGGGCGATGGGCGTCTACATCGCCGGGAACACGGTCGGTGGCCTGACCGGCCGCCTCATCCCGGCCGGTCTGCTCGAGTTCACGCACTGGCGGTGGGCGCTGCTGGTCAGTGGCCTGGTGGCCCTCGCCTGCGCGGTCGTCATGGTGGTGCTGCTGCCCCGCCAGCGGCGTTTCACTCCGCGGCGGCTCCACCTGCGGGACGAGCTGACGGCGATGGTCGGGCACTGGCGCAACCCGCGGCTGGCGGGCCTGTTCCTGACGGCGTTCATCGGCATGGGGGTGTTCGTCTCCCTCTACAATTTCTTCGGTTTCCGGATGATCGACCACTTCGGCCTTTCCCCCGCGCTCGTCGGCGTCGTGTTCCTCATGTACCTGTCGGGCACCTGGAGCTCCACCCGGGCCGGTGCCCTGACGGAGAGGTACGGACGCGGGCGCGTCCTGCTCACCGGCGCCGCGCTGATGCTGCTGGGGCTGGCGGCCACCGCCGTCGGCTGGCTGCCGCTGGTGCTGGCCGGCCTGTTCGTCTTCACGGCCGCCTTCTTCGCCATGCACTCCACGGCCTCCGGGTGGATCGGGCTGATCGCCACCGACCACCGCGCCGAGGCCTCGAGCATGTACCTGTTCTGCTACTACGTCGGCTCCTCGGTACTCGGCGCGCTGGCGGGTGTCATCTTCGCGCTCCTGCCCTGGGGCGGTTTCGTCCTCGTCCTGGTGGTGGCCCTGGCCCCGGTCATCGGCATCGGTGCGCTGCTGGCCCGCCGCGAGGAGGCCGATGCCGGCGACGGCGCTCCCGCCGTCGGAGGGGCCGGAGGGTAGGTCTGTCCGGAGCGGGTGCTCCCCCTATTCCACGGTTTGTCCGGTAATTAATCTGGAGTAGGTTGAATTCCATGGCTGAGCACGACATGGACAGCGTCCCACCGGCCGCCGATCACACCCCGTCCCCCAAGGGCTGGAGCAGGAGGAACTGGCACCGCCGGGCGAGCAGACCGGTCACCGTCTGGTTGCTGCTGCTCGTCGTCGCCGGGGCGGTCCACACGCTCATCCCCGACTACCGCTGGGTGCTCATCCACATGTTCACCCTGGGCGCGGTGACCAACTCGATCGTGCTGTGGTCCCAGCACCTGACCGAGCGCTTCCTCCACCAGCGGCTCAGTGACGAAGCCCGCCCGTGGCAGCTGCGGCGGATCCAGTTGCTCAACGTCGGCATCGTCGTCACCCTCGCCGGTCAGATCCTGGGCGAGTGGTGGGAGCTGCACTGGACCATCACGCAGGTCGGCGCCCTGATCGTGGGACTGGTGCTGGTGTGGCACGCGGTCTCCCTGGCCCGCCAGTGGGTGCGCTCCGACCGGGGCACGCGCTTCCGCCCGGCGGCGCTGGCTTATGTGGTCTCGGCGCTGTGCCTGCCGGTGGGCGCCGTCATCGGCGCACTGCTGGCCATGAATCCGGCCGTCGGGCTCCACGGCCGGCTGGTGCTGGCCCACCTGGTGGTCAACGTCCTCGGCTTCGTGGGCCTGGCCGCCGCAGGCTCCCTGACGGTCCTGTTCCCCTCCATCTGGCGCACGAGGGGGATCGCCGGACACGGCCGGCCCACCCTCACCCTGCTCACCGTCGGTGTCCTCGTCACCACGTTCGGCGTCCTCGTCGACAGCCTCCTCGCTGCGGGCCTCGGCCTGACGGTCTACGTGGCAGGCTGGCTCGTCAGCCTCTCCGGGTGGCTGCGCAATGTCGGCGAGGTGATGAAGGACCCGCGTGACCGGGTCAACTACGCCTCCGGCTCGGTGCTGCTCGCGGTGCTGTGGCTGGTGGGCACCCTGGTCCATCTGACGGTCCAGGTGTTCCTCGCCGACGGCGGTGTCAGCGGCGTTCCGCTGCCCACCAATCAGCTGCTCATCGGCTTCGCCGCGCAGCTGCTGATCGGGGTGATGAGCTACCTGCTGCCCACCACCATGCACGGTGGCCCCGCCGCCACCCGCGCGGGCCTGAGGGAGGTCAACCGCGGTGGCCTGTACCGCCTCACCCTCATCAACGGTGGCCTGGCCATCTGGCTGGCCACGGACCACTCGTGGCTGCGGGTGGTGTCCTCGATCCTGTGTCTGGGCGCCCTCGCCGTCTTCCTCCCGCTGCTGATCCGTGCGGTGCGCGCCCAGCGCAGGGTGATCACCGGTGAGGCAGATTCCCCGAAGGAGGAGGATCCGACACCGGCGTGGGGGCAGGTCACCGCAGGCGTGGCCACGCTCGCACTGCTGCTCAGTATCTTCGGCGGACTCCAGGGCCCCGGCGCGTGACGACGCCCGCCGCACGGCGCAGAGTGCGCAGCCGCGCACTTCTCAGGGCCACTATTCCCCCAGCAGCGGGGTACCCGGCGCGCCGGCGTCGAGCCAGACGCGGACGGCCGCGGTGGCGCGGCAGTCGTCGCTGTTGTAGCGCAGCAGCCGGGCCCGGGCCCCCTCCGCCTCCGGCCCGCCACTGAGCGCGACCCGACGGGCGTGGATCGACTCCTCGCCGTCGAAGTCCTCGTCGTCCCAGGTGAATCCGGCCTCCGGAGCCACGAGTTTTAGGCCCAGGCCCCGGGGCCCGGCCAGCTGCTCGCGCACGGAACGGAAGATGTCGATCCACTCGTCGGAACCGATGAAGGCGGTGACCTCATCCTCGTCGGGGACGGTGACCTCCCCGAAGCGCCGCCCGGCGAACCGGCGGGCCGACTGCAGCATCCAGTGGTTCTCCCCGTGGGAGGAGTAGCAGTAGGCGGCGAAGGTCTGTCCGGCGGCGTGCGCGGCCGCGCGGCGGCCCATCAGCCAGGCCCAGAACCGGGCGAAGTTCTCCGCCTCGGCGGCGCCGCCGAGTTTCCGCCAGGTGACGAACGGCCGGTACTCGTCGCCGTCGAAGGTGCCCCACAGGTAGGCGCCCTGGTCGAGGTAGGCCTCCATGTCGACGTCGATCTCCACGTCCGCCCGCGGCGCGGTGGCACGGTCGACCCGGCGCAGCAGGGGGATCCCGTCGCGCCACGCCCGGGCGAGCTCGGAGACCTGCCCGGCGGGGGCGTCGATGAGCCCGCTGACGGTGGTGATACCCTCCGCCCGGTGCTTCGCGGCGCGGTCACCGGGGAGAAAGAGACTGATGTCGTCGGTGGCGAGCAGTTCCGGCTCACACAGCGACCAGAAGCGGCAGGAGGCGCACTCCTTGACGCGGCGCGGGGCGTCGGGCAGGGGCGCGGTGAGCGCGGTCGTCAGGGCCTCCTGGTAGCCGCCGGTGCGGGTGATGAAGGCCCGCGTGCGGTCCTGGCCGATGGCCCCTCCCCATCCGCTGTCGAGGCCGACCTCGGCCAGGGCGCGGGCCGCCAGACCGAGCCGGTAGCCGTCGGCGACGTGGTGGCGCTGCCGGAAGGGGGCGTCCATGGGTTCGCTCAGTCCGAGGCGCGAGGTCGCCACCATCGGCATGGTCGAGGCCTCGTGGGGGCGGGCGACGCGGTGGTTGCTGACGATGACCGGCAGGTAGGTCCCGTCGGGGCGGCGGGCGAGGACGTCGACATCCACCCGCCACTCCGCCCCCTCGGAGGTGCCCGTGAAGGTGGCGCCGGTGATCAGGTTCGCCTCCGCGGCGAGAGCCTCGAGCGTGTCGAACTCGGCCTGCTCGAGTTCCTCCTCGGTGGCGGCGCTGACCGGCGGGGCGGGGATGTCGATGCGCAGGAAGCGGCGTGAGCGGCCGTCGCCGAGGGCGGGGCGGGTCGGCAGCGCGTCAAGGACGATCCGGCGCGCCAGGGCCAGGCGCTCGAGGCGGCGGCGGGCTGCCTCGGTGCGCGGCACGTCGGGGTGCCGGCGCCGCTGGACCAGGCGGTATCCGCAGCCCACAAGGTCGGCGGGTTGCAGGCGGTCAGCGACCCGGTCGGCCGTTCCCGACCGCCCGTCATCCACGGCTTCTCCTCGGGCATCCACAATGGCGAGAGCATAGCCCACCGGTACGGGTAATGTTGAACCCGACCGTGACCACAGCGACACTCGGGAAGTAAAGGCAAGTTACATGGGCATCCTCGAAAAGATCCGCAAGAGCCGCGCCAGGACCAAGGCCGAGATCAAGGCCGCCAAGGTGCGCGCCCGCCAGGAGGCCAAGGAGGAGGCCAAGCTGCAGCTGCGTCGCGAGAAGCTGCTGGTCCAGCAGGAGAATGATCTGCTCAAGGCGGAGAAGAAGGGCCTGAAGGCCAAGCGCAAGCACCAGCGCAAGATGGCCGAGAACGCGCTGCAGCAGGTCAAGGAGGGCAAAGTCAGCGCCCGCAAGATCATCAAGTGGTCGGGCACGGCGCGGGTCGCGCTCCCGATCGTCCTGCCGCTGGTCTACCGCGGCGTCACCGCCGGGCGCGAGCAGCTCATCGCCGCCCGCGCCCGCAAACTGGGGGTCACGCCCGATCAGCTGGCCGAGTTCGCGGGCCACGGTGCCCCACTGAAGGCCCGCATCCAGGGAGTACGCGACAACCTGGAGGACACCTCCCTGATGCCCGGCTTCGTCCGTGACGTCAACGACCGCCTCGACGAGCTGAGCGCGGCCGTCGACAACGCGGAGTACATGACCCCCGAGCAGCGCCGCCGGGCCCACGACAGCGTCTCCCGGGACATCGACCAGGTCACCCAGCAGATCCAGGAGCGACTCCGGCAGCGGTAGACGGCAGTCCCGCGGCCCGGGCGTTTTCTTCATTTCTCTCGGTGTTTTCTCAGGCGGAAAGGCGAAGAAGAAGGGCCGGTAAACCTTTCGGCCGATCCTCTCGGACAACGTGGAAACTACCCCCGTTTCGGGTGGCATAATCCCCCATCGCCTCACCATCGCCCCCGCTCAGCGGCGCCCCCACTCCTTCGCCCCGAACGGCCTCCGACATGCTCGGAGGCCGTTTTCCCTGCCCGTTGACCCCAGCAGGCACCCCCTACCGCTTCGATCAAAAATATTATCTGAGAGGTACTGCTGCGCAGGTCGATCCTTTTTATTAGAGTGTTTCTCAGCCTTTCGGAAATGGCGCCATATTTGTAGAATAAAAGCGACGCCATTGGACGTTCGATTCCCCGGCTCCGTCCATCTGTTCCGGCCTTTTCCACCTAATCCACCACGGCTTTCGGGAAAGAGCAGAAACTCAACCCCGAAAGGAACGGCCTTCTCATCTGGGAGACCGGAGAAAAACCTGCAGGAGAAACACTTATGGCACGCCGCGAAATCACCCAGTACTTCGACGACCTCGACAACACCCCCATCACGGAAGAGCAGGTGCACGTGGTCCGTTTCAGCGTCGACGGCAACGACTACATTCTCGATCTCTCCGAGAAGAACGCCCGTGAATTCCGCGAGATTCTCGAGCCTTTCGTCCAGGCCGCCCGCCCTGCCCCGAGCGCGCACGGCCGCGGCGGAGGTGCCCGCGTCCACCCCAGGGAGATCCGCCGGTGGGCCCAGTCGCAGGGAAAGGCCGTCGCCAACCGCGGCAAGATCCCCCATGAGATCATCGCCGCCTACAACGAGGCACACTCCTGAACCGGGCAGCGGCTTACAGGACCCCCTGCTCGCGGGCGGCGGCCACCGCCGAGGTGCGCGAGCGCACGCCGAGCTTGTCGTAGATGTGGACCAGATGCGACTTCACGGTCGCCTCGGAGAGCATGAGCGCGTGCCCGATCTCCCGGTTCGAGGAACCCGAGGCCACGAGCTTGAGCACCTCGAGCTCGCGCGGGGTCAGGGAGGTCCGCGGCGTCCGCACCCGGGTCATGAGCCGGTCCGCGACGACCGGCGACAGCGCCGAGTCCCCGTCGGCCGCCGACCGGACCGCCGCCAGCAGATCCGTGGGCGGGGCGTCCTTGAGCAGGTACCCCACCGCGCCGGCCTCGATGGCGCCGAGGATGTCGGCGTCGGTGTCGTAATTGGTGACCACCAGTACCTTCGGCGGGTTGTCCATCGCGGACTTGATCGCGGCGGTCGCCTCCGCGCCCGTCGTCACGCGCGTGCCCTCGACGCCGGGGCCGAAGCGCAGGTCCATCAGCATCACGTCGATGCCGCCTGCCTGCGCGGCGGCGATGGCGGCATCGGCCGTGGCGACCTCCCCGACCACCTCGATGTCGTCGGCCTCGTCGAGCACGGCCCGCAGCCCCAGTCGGACGATCTCGTGATCATCAGCCAACATCACTCGGATCATGACGGCATCAGGCCCCTTCCTCGGAAGCATCAGGAGATCCAGCCGCCGACGGCGGCGTTTCCCGCCCTATTCTAGTCTCTCCGTCGCCGGGTTCCGTCAGCGGTATCGACGCCGACACGGCCGTTCCGGAGCCCGGATGGGACTCCACCTCGAGCGCCCCGCCCAGCTCGACGGCGCGCCGGCGCATCGCGTCCAGCCCGATGTGACCGAGGCCGATGGGCCGCTTCGCGACGTCCGCGGGGTCGAAGCCGCGCCCGTCGTCGACGACGTCGAGACGTACCTCGTCCGGCTCATAGGTCACCGTCACCCGGCAGCGGGTGGCACCCGCGTGCTTGACCACGTTGCCCACCGCGCCCTGGGCGATGCGCAGCAGCGCGGCCTCCGTCTGCATGGGCAGCTGGTGGCCGTCCCCGTCGACATCGACGGTGATGTCCACCCCGCCCGTCCCCCCGAAGTTCGCGGCCATGCGCTCCAGCGCGCCGGCGAGGGAGGTCTGCGACAGCGAGGCCGGCTGCAGGGCGGCGATCATGGCGCGGGCCTCCCCGAGGTTGTCGGCAGCCACCGTGCGGGCCAGGGTGATGCGCTCCAGCGGGCCAGCCAGCTGCTCCCCGCTGAGCCCGGTGGCCTGCAGGTCCCGCTCCGCGGCGTGCAGGAGCATCTGGATGCTCGACAGACCCTGGGCGAGGGTGTCGTGGATTTCATGGGCCAGCCGCTGGCGTTCGGCGGCGACACCGGCGGCGTGCTCGGTCTCCGCCAGCTGGGTGCGGGTGTCCATGAGCTGGCGGATGAGCTGCTCCCGGTCACGGCTGATGCGCGCCAGCGTACGGAAGGCCCAGTGGATGGCCAGGGTGACGATCGCGGAGACCGCGGGGCCCATCACGCCACCCACCGTCAGGCCGTCGGGGATCTGCACGATCACCGCCACAGCGGTGGCGAACACGACCGACAGGACCCCGCGCAGGTCGTCCATCACCCACAGGTACAGGAAGAACAGCGTGAACAGCAGGTACATGCCGACCGGGGCGACGATCATCTCCACGAGCCACACGGCCGTCAGCGTGATGACCCAGGCGACCTGGGCGGGCTCCCGCCAGCGCCCGATGTTCGCCGAGCCGACGAAGTACAGCAGTGCGAACAACGAACACAGCAGGAGATTGGTCACCGCCACGTTGAACGGCAGGCGCACCGAGGACACGAGCGCCGCGACCAGCACCACCGAGGTCAGGATGTGGATGCCGTCGCGCAGCGCCGCATCGCCCGGGAGCCCGGAGGCCTGCATCGCCTCGAGCTGGTCGGGGTCCGTGGCGGTGTCACTGCGGTCCGCGGGACGCGGGTTGGGGCTGGTCTCCATGCGTGTGAGCCTACCCAGCCGACCCCCGATTCCCCGCGTTGCCGGCGGTGTCGGCACGGTCCGGAGGAGGGGGTTGGGCGGGTCGCCCCGGGGGACGGCGAAGAGCAGGTGCGCCCCGGTGGGAACCCGGTGGATTCCGGGTCGGGGTGCGGCGACGGCCGGGTGGTGGCGTCCAGTTCCGTTCGGGGAGGGTGTGCGACGTACCATCAACTGGGTAATTCAACATCTCCCGCCCTGTCGGCGGTCCACCCGAGGAACCTGGTCCACCCGAACGTGAAGGATGGTTGAGCGCCACCGTGCTGGAAATATTCATCTACCCGGTGTCGGGCGTCATGAAGCTCTGGCACATGCTGCTGCACGACGCGTTCGGGATGGAGGACTCGCGGGCGTGGCTGATCTCGATCTTCGGACTGGTGGTCACCGTCCGGGCGCTCATCGCCCCGTTCTACTGGGTGATGATCCGTTCCGGTCGTACCGCTGTGCTCATGCGCCCGGAGAAGGCCGCGCTGGCCGAGAAGTACGCGAAGGCCACGGACAAGGAGTCCGTTGCCGCGCACGCGGCCGCAGAGAAGGAACTGCACCAGAGATACAACTACCGGCCGTCCGCCGGTTGCGTGCCGGCGCTCATCCAGATCCCCACGTTCCTCGGCCTCTATCAGGTTCTCCTGCGGATGGCCCGCCCCTCCGGGGGCCTGGAGGTCGCCCCGGACACCCACATCGGATTCCTCACCGCGGATGAGATCAGGTCCTTCCTCGACGCCCGCGTCGGCGGTGTGCCCCTGCCGGCCTACATCGCGATGCCGCAGGAGCAGCTCGCCGCACTCGGTACCACCAGCGGCGGGGTCCGCGACTTCATCCTGCCCTTCCTGCTGCTCGCGATCGTCTTCACCACCCTGAACATGGTGCTGTCGATCACCCGGAGTCTGCAGACCCTCGACTGGGACTCGAGCCTGTCCCGCGGGCTGCAGAAGTTCATCATCGTCCTGGCCATCTTCGTGCCCGTCCTGCTGCTGTGCCTCGGCCTGTTCGGTCCGGTCCCGGTGGCGGTCATCCTCTACTGGTTCGCCAACAACCTGTGGACCCTGGTCCAGAACGCCATCGCCCAGGTCGCGCTGGCACGCACGATGCCGCTGCAGGAGGAGCACATCACCCACCACAGGGAGCGCCGTGGCGTCGTGAAGGAGGCACTGCGGGCCAAGCGGGCCCACAAGTGGCACCTGCGCCGACTGCGGCTGCGGGCGCTGGTGCAGCCGTGGAGGCTCGGGGAAATCCGCCGCGAGCTGGCTGCGGACCGGGAGGCGCGGCAGGAGGCGAAGGAAGCAGAGAAGGCCGAGCGCAAGAAGATCCGCAAGGCCAAGCAGGCCGCCCGCCTGCAGCTGAACCGGGAGAAGCGCCGCGCCAAGAAGGCCGAGCGCGAGGGGAAACAGCAGCAGGGCGGGGACGGGGCCACCCCGGACGACCCCACCGGGGCCGAGATCACGGAATCCACCGAATCCACAGAATCCACGGAGGCCATGGAGAGCACCGCGAGCACGGCGGCCGGGGCGGAGGACGAGGCGGACCAGGAGCCGACCCCGACCGTCGGGAGATCAGCCGAGCCGGACCGCGGCGTGGCCGAGTCGGGTGTCGTCGGCCGCGAACCCGGTGACAGCGACGACGGCGGACAGCGCCCGGAGCGTCAGATCGAATAGTCCGCCGGCGGGGCGGACAGCAGCTGCCGGGCCAGATCGCGCGCGGTTTCCAGCGGGGCGGTGTCGCGCAGCAGCCTGGCACCGGCCAGGCCACCGTCCAGGAAGATGAGCAACTGATTGGCCTGGGTGGCCGAGGGATAGCCGTTCTTGGCGGTCAGCAGGTCCGTCATCGTCTGGTGCATCCAGCGGCGGTGCTCCATGACGGCGGAGACGATGCCCTGCTCGGACTCGGTCTCCGGCTTCGGGTACTCGTTGGCGGCGTTCTGGAAGTGTGAGCCGCGGTAGTCCTTCGCGGGTTCCTCCTCGATCGCCTGGTCGAAGAAGGCGAGGATCTTCTCCTCCGCGTCCGTCACGCCCTGCGTCCGCTCGATCCAGGCCTGACGGTACTGCTCGTCGAGGTTCTCCAGGTACGCGATCACGAGCGCGTCCTTGGAACCGAAGAGCGAGTACAGGGACGCCTTCGCGACGTCCGCCTCACGGAGGATGCGGTCGATGCCGATGACCCGGATGCCCTCGGAGGTGAAGAGGTTGGTGGCGGAGTCGAGCAGCCGCTGGCGCGGACTGGGCCGGTTGCGGCGACGGCTACTCGTCTTCTTCCTGGCGGTGCCTGCGGCCACGGCGTTCCCGTCCTTTCTGCTCGTGCTTCGGTTACCTCGCCCTGCGCCGGACGATTCCTCCTACCCAATATAGACAAACCGGTACGTTTCATTTGATCCGGCCCGCCGTCGGAGGGCCCGCGCACATGACGACGCCCGCTGCAGTGAAACTGCTCCGGAACCCGGAAGCTCCATGACAATGCCCGCTCCCCCGGTTGCGGGGCGAGCGGGCATCGTATCGCTAAAGGTCAGGTCAGGTTATCTGCGTACCATCCGGACGATGGTGAGCAGGATGACGGCGCCGAGGAGACAGGTGAGGAAGCTGAAGATCAGCCCGCCTCCCGCGACGTCCACGTCGAAGAGGCTGAGCAGCCAACCACCGAGCAGGCCACCCACCACACCGACCACGATGTTGAGCAGGATACCCTGCTGGGCATCAGTGCCCTTGATCTTGGAGGCGATCCACCCGGCCAGCCCGCCGATGATGATCCATCCAATGATTCCCAGTCCGAGCATTGTGTTCTCCTAACTTCCGTGAGGTTACTTTCTCCGCCCTTCATGGCTAACGGACGTATGACCTGCTGCGACACGTATCACATATGGTCATGTGACCAGTGTGGCATAAGTGAGGGAAAACTGCAGTGGTGCAGGTCGAAGTGGAAAGTCAGGGAAACGGGGACGACAAGGCCCGCTCTCGCGCCAGGCGGGAGCGGGCGTCGGCAAGCGGGGGGTTACAGACTCTCGGGGCGGACGACCATCATCGGACACGGGGCGGACTGCAGCAGTGCACGCGAGGTGGAGCCCAGGAGCATGCCCTTGAAGCCACCGCGTCCGTGGGAGCCGACGATGAGGAGCTGTGCGCCGTCGGCCTGCTCGCAGAGCGCGCGGACCGGCCGGTCGCGGGTGATGATCTTCTTGACCGGAACCTCGGGGTACTGCTCGGTCAGCGGGGCGAGCTGCTCGGCGAGCATCTCGGTCTGCTCCCGCTCGACCTCCTCCCACTGCTGCTGGGCGGCGGAGAGACCGGCGAGGGAGGCCTGGACCTGCATGTCCATCCAGGTGTGGACGGCGATGAGCTCGGCACCGCGGGCGTCGGCCTCAGCGAAGGCGATCTCGGTGGCCTTCTGGGACACCTCGGAACCGTCGACACCGATGACGACGGGACCGTACTTCGAGTCCTCGGTGACGTCGTTGTCCTCACGCACGACGACTACCGGGCAGGACGCGTGGGAGACCACGGAGGCGGAGACCGAACCCATGACCATGCCGGACAGACCGCCGAGGCCGCGGGAGCCCATGACGATCATGGTGACGTCACGGGACATCTCCAGCAGCATGTCGATCGGGGAGCCCTCGGCGATGGTGTGGCCGATCTTGAGGTCCGGGGCGATCTGATAGGCGATCTCGCGCGCCTCGTCGATCTTCTCCATCGTCTCCGACTGGAGGTCATCGAACAGCTCCTGCGGGGGCACCATGCCCTCGGCGTAGAGGAACTGCGGCATGGTGTAGCTGGAGGCCAGGCGCAGCGGGATGCCCCGCTTGTTGGCCGTGTTCGCGGCCCAGCGCACCGCATTGTGTGAGGCGGCGGAGCCATCAACTGCGACGACTACGATATCTTCCCTGGTCATCTCGATCGCCCTTTCGTGTGGGTGGACGTGGCTGTGGTGTCTCCCGGGCGGCACCGGTGTCGGCCGCGGTCCGGGGGCGACCCTGTACATCTACTGATTATACCGGGAGCCACAGGTTTCCATCAGTGGTTACAACCAGCCAGCATGCGCCCCCACCCCGAAAAGACCACTGCCGGCGCCCGAATGGGCACCGGCTACGCTGGGCTCATCCAGCTCTCTCCGCGGAGGCCCGGGCCTACTCCGGGATTTCTACCGGTGTGGCCGGATCGGCGTTCGCCGGGTAGAGGATCGTGTACAGGATCTCCCCGATCTGGGCGAGAATGGCGCCGATACCGTCGGAGGAGAAATCAACCATCGGAGCGAGAATTTCATCAAAGTTCATGGGCAATAGATTAGTACACCAGCGGGGAAAGAGGACACCTCTGCCGATCCGTGACGGCCTGAACGCGACCCGGGCACGCCTGCCTGAGGACGCCGCCCCCACCTCCGCGTGGGATATGGTCGGACGACTCATCGCGACCCAGCGTCACCGCCACCCGGACGACGACCTGGCGGCACTGCAGGCACGTTTCGACGCCCGCGAGGTCGTCCTGCGCTCCGGGGAGCCACTGACCCCGGAGACCCTCGTGCAGCCCGGCTGGGACGTGTACTTCTACCGCATGCCGGCGCCAGAGCCCACGGTGCCCCATGAGATCGGAATCATCCACCGGGACGAGGACCTCATCGTGGTGGACAAGCCTCCGTATCTGGCCACCATGCCGCGCGGCCGCCACATCACGGAGACCGTCACCGTGCGTCTCCGCCGTTCGACCGGCATCCAGGAGCTCTCCCCCGCCCACCGGCTCGACCGCCTGACTTCCGGGGTGCTGGTGTTCACCGTCCGTCCGGAGGTTCGCGGCGCCTATCAACGGCTCTTCGCCGAGCGTCAGGTGACGAAGACCTACGAGGCCATCGCCCGCCACGACACCGCCCTGGCTGCCACGACCCCCCTGGAGTGGGCGTCACGCATGGTGAAGACCCCCGGTGAGATTCAGGGTTACATCGTCGACGGCGAACCCAATGCCCGCACCACGCTTGCCGACGTCGTGCCGCTCACCGATGACGAGCAGACGGCGATGGAGTCCGTGCACGGGCCGCTCGAGCGGCAGGCGAGGTATGTCCTGCGACCGGAGACCGGACGTACGCACCAGCTGCGGCTCCACATGTGGGCCGCCGGCGTCCCCATCCTCGGGGATCCCGTCTATCCCCGGATTTACTCCGAGGCGGAAGAGGACATGGCCGTGCCCATGCACCTGATCGCCCGCTCCCTCGAGTTCACCGATCCCCTCTCCGGGGAGGCGCGCCGCTTCGTCTCCCGCCGGCTCTGAGATCCCACAGGAGCTTCCGGAGGCCGGCTTCGGCCCGGATCCCCGAGGACCGTAGAAACGACAAAGAGGGAGAGCGGTCACCGTACGGTGGCCGCTCTCCCTCTTTGTCTCAGTATTTAGTTGTTGTTTTGTTTTTGGTCGGCGGTAACTTACTCTCCCACACCCTCCCGGGTGCAGTACCATCAGCGCGGGCAGGCTTAGCTTCCGGGTTCGGAATGGGTCCGGGCGTGTCCCTGCCGCTATCAACCACCGACACAGTCGTGGGGCCCCGTGGTGGGGTCCTGACGTGTTGTGTCAGATACTGCATAGTGGACGCGAACATGTTTTCAGGTTCGTTGCGTGGGTGCACATCCAATCCCCGTGTGGGGGTTGTGTGTGTTTTGTCGGCCGATTAGTACCAGTCACCTCCTCACCTTGCGGTGGTTCCAGTTCTGGCCTATCAACCCCATCGTCTGTGGGGGGCCTGATTGATGAAACCTCATCTTGAAACAGGCTTCCCGCTTAGATGCTTTCAGCGGTTATCCCTTCCGTACGTAGCCAACCAGCCGTGCCCCTGGCGGGACAACTGGCACACTAGAGGTACGTCCGTCCCGGTCCTCTCGTACTAGGGACAGCCTTTCTCAGGTTTCCACGCGCGCGGCGGATAGAGACCGAACTGTCTCACGACGTTCTAAACCCAGCTCGCGTGCCGCTTTAATGGGCGAACAGCCCAACCCTTGGGACCTACTCCAGCCCCAGGATGCGACGAGCCGACATCGAGGTGCCAAACCATCCCGTCGATATGAACTCTTGGGGAAGATCAGCCTGTTATCCCCGGGGTACCTTTTATCCGTTGAGCGACACCACATCCACGAGTAGGTGCCGGATCACTAGTCCCGACTTTCGTCCCTGCTCGACCTGTCAGTCTCACAGTCAAGCTCCCTTGTGCACTTACACTCGCCACCTGATTGCCAACCAGGCTGAGGGAACCTTTGGGCGCCTCCGTTACTCTTTAGGAGGCAACCGCCCCAGTTAAACTACCCACCAGGCACTGTCCCCGACCCAGATCATGGGCCAAGGTTGAGGTGTCCAATCCGATCAGAGTGGTATTTCAACAACGACTCCCACACCACTGGCGTGGTGTGTTCACAGTCTCCCACCTATCCTACACAAACCGAACCGAACACCAATACCAAGCTGTAGTGAAGGTCCCGGGGTCTTTTCGTCCTGCCGCGCGTAACGAGCATCTTTACTCGTACTGCAATTTCACCGGGCCTGTGGTTGAGACAGCAGGGAAGTCGTTACGCCATTCGTGCAGGTCGGAACTTACCCGACAAGGAATTTCGCTACCTTAGGATGGTTATAGTTACCACCGCCGTTTACTGGGGCTTAAATTCTCCGCTTCGGACCACAAGGGTCCTAACAGGTCCTCTTAACCTTCCAGCACCGGGCAGGCGTCAGTCCGTATACCTCAACTTATCGTCTTCGCACGGACCTGTGTTTTTAATAAACAGTCGCTTCCCTCTATTCTCTGCGACCACCACCAGCTCACGGAGGCTAGCTCCCGTCACCGGTGGTGGCCCCCCTTCTCCCGAAGTTACGGGGGCATTTTGCCGAGTTCCTTAACCACAGTTCACCCGAACGCCTTAGTATTCTCTACCTGACCACCTGTGTCGGTTTGGGGTACGGGCCGTATGTGCACTCGCTAGAGGCTTTTCTCGACAGCACGGGATCACCGACATCACCCAATATGGGTTACGCATCACGCCTCAGGCATTGATCGGTGGCGGATTTGCCTACCACCGGCCCTACACGCTTACACCACAATCCAATCAGTGGCTCGGCTACCCCACTGCGTCACCCCATCACTTGGCTACTACCAGCTCAGGCCCCACGCACGCCCCCGACCACCACCCGAAGGTGATGATTGGGTTTGTGGGTGGTTAGTATCACTGATTCACCACGGGCGCGCACACACGGGTACGGGAATATCAACCCGTTGTCCATCGACTACGCCTGTCGGCCTCGCCTTAGGTCCCGACTCACCCTGGGAAGACGAACTTGACCCAGGAACCCTTGGTCATCCGGCGGACAAGATTCTCACTTGTCAATTCGTTACTCATGCCTGCATTCTCACTCGCACACAGTCCACGGCTCCTCACGGTACCGCTTCACCCCGTGCACGACGCTCCCCTACCCATAAACAATGTTTATGCCGCGGCTTCGGCGGTGTACTTGAGCCCCACTGAATTGTCGGCGCAGGACCACTCGACCAGTGAGCTATTACGCACTCTTTCAAGGATGGCTGCTTCTAAGCCAACCTCCTGGCTGTCGTCGCGATCCCACATCCTTTTCCACTTAGTACACGCTTAGGGGCCTTAGCCGGCGATCTGGGCTGTTTCCCTCTCGACTATGAAGCTTATCCCCCACAGTCTCACTGCTGCGCTAACTTGAAACCGGCATTCGGAGTTTGGCTGACATTGCTAAGATGGTAGTCCCGCTCAACCAACCAGTAGCTCTACCTCCGGCAAGCATCACACAACGCTGCACCTAAATGCATTTCGGGGAGAACCAGCTATCACGGAGTTTGATTGGCCTTTCACCCCTACCCACAACTCATCCCCTCAGTTTTCAACCTAAGTGGGTTCGCGCCTCCACGACGTCTTACCGTCGCTTCACACTGGCCATGGGTAGATCACCCCGCTTCGGGTCCAGGACATGCCACTATGGTCACCCTTGTTAGGATTCGCTTTCGCTACGACTACCCCACACACGGGTTAATCTCGCGACATGCCGCTGACTCGCAGGCTCATTCTTCAAAAGGCACGCCATCACACCTTTAATGGTGCTCTGACGGATTGTAAGCACATGGTTTCAGGTACTATTTCACTCCCCTCCCGGGGTACTTTTCACCATTCCCTCACGGTACTATCCGCTATCGGTCACACTGGGTATTCAGGCTTACCGGGTGGTCCCGGCAGATTCACAGCAGATTTCACGAGCCCGCTGCTACTCGGGGACACCACAATCAGCACCGCATGATGTTCACGTACGGGACTCTCACCCTGTTCCGTGGGCCATCCCAGACCACTTCCGCTCACCACACGACCACCGACGCCGGGCTGGCAGACCCGACACATGGAACCCCACAACACCGCATGCGCAACCCCTGCCAGGTATCACACACACACGGTTTAGCCATCCTCCACGTTCGCTCGCCACTACTAGCGGAATCATTATTATTTTCTTCTCCTGCGGGTACTGAGATGTTTCACTTCCCCGCGTGACCCTCCACAACCACTATGAATTCATGATCGGGTGACCACCCACAACGGTGGCCGGGTTTCCCCATTCGGACATCCTCGGATCAACGCTCAGTTGGCAGCTCCCCGAGGCATAACGCAGCCTCTCACGTCCTTCATCGGCCCAGCATGCCAAGGCATCCACCATGTGCCCTTACACAAACACACACCACACACACCCCACCGGGGCGCGTGCGGGATACAACATACTCACAACAAAAAACACCAGAAAAATAAAGATGCTCGCGTCCACTATACAGTTCTCACACAACACACCACCCACCCCACACCCAGAAGGAGAAACACTCCCCACAGGTGCGGTCACGGATGGTCAGTCAGGACAATGTTGCCCCAGACACCCAACAGCATGCCAACATACCCACTCATTTATTTCCGCCTGCTCCACCGGTCCTGCCCGTGCGGCCACCCCGCCACAACCATCTGTGGGTCGTGGGGTGCGTGTCCACCCGATTGATAGTGCCGGCGGGTCAACACTCGTGACCACCAACCAGCGATACGCGACCTGCGCTACCGCGCGGGCCGACTTGTTTATGCTCCTTAGAAAGGAGGTGATCCAGCCGCACCTTCCGGTACGGCTACCTTGTTACGACTTCGTCCCAATCGCCGATCCCACCTTCGACAGCTCCCTCCGGTAAACCGGTTGGGCCGCTGGCTTCGGGTGTTACCAACTTTCATGACGTGACGGGCGGTGTGTACAAGGCCCGGGAACGTATTCACCGCAGCGTTGCTGATCTGCGATTACTAGCGACTCCGACTTCATGGGGTCGAGTTGCAGACCCCAATCCGAACTGAGGCCGGCTTTAACGAGGATTGGCTCACCCTCACGGGTTCGCGACCTGCTGTACCGACCATTGTAGCATGTGTGAAGCCCTGGACATAAGGGGCATGATGATTTGACGTCATCCCCACCTTCCTCCGAGTTGACCCCGGCAGTCTCTCATGAGTCCCCACCATCACGTGCTGGCAACATAAGACAAGGGTTGCGCTCGTTGCGGGACTTAACCCAACATCTCACGACACGAGCTGACGACAACCATGCACCACCTGTACACCGGCCACAAGGGAAGGACCATCTCTGGCCCGGTCCGGTGTATGTCAAGCCCAGGTAAGGTTCTTCGCGTTGCATCGAATTAATCCACATGCTCCGCCGCTTGTGCGGGCCCCCGTCAATTCCTTTGAGTTTTAGCCTTGCGGCCGTACTCCCCAGGCGGGGCGCTTAATGCGTTAGCTACGGCACAGAAGACGTGGAAGTCCCCTACACCTAGCGCCCACCGTTTACGGCATGGACTACCAGGGTATCTAATCCTGTTCGCTACCCATGCTTTCGCTCCTCAGCGTCAGTTACTGCCCAGAGACCTGCCTTCGCCATCGGTGTTCCTCCTGATATCTGCGCATTTCACCGCTACACCAGGAATTCCAGTCTCCCCTACAGCACTCAAGTTATGCCCGTATCGCCTGCACGCCCGGAGTTGAGCCCCGGAATTTCACAGACGACGCGACAAACCACCTACGAGCTCTTTACGCCCAGTAATTCCGGACAACGCTCGCACCCTACGTATTACCGCGGCTGCTGGCACGTAGTTAGCCGGTGCTTCTTATCCCACTACCGTCACTTACGCTTCGTCGTGGGCGAAAGGGGTTTACAACCCGAAGGCCGTCATCCCCCACGCGGCGTCGCTGCATCAGGCTTGCGCCCATTGTGCAATATTCCCCACTGCTGCCTCCCGTAGGAGTCTGGGCCGTATCTCAGTCCCAATGTGGCCGTCCACCCTCTCAGGCCGGCTACCCGTCGACGCCTTGGTAGGCCATTACCCCACCAACCAGCTGATAGGCCGCGAGCTCATCCCACACCGAAAAAACTTTCCACCTTCCACGCTAAAGGAAGGTCCTATCCGGTATTAGACCCAGTTTCCCAGGCTTATCCCGAAGTGCGGGGCAGATCACCCACGTGTTACTCACCCGTTCGCCACTCGAGTACCCCCGAAGGGGCCTTTCCGTTCGACTTGCATGTGTTAAGCACGCCGCCAGCGTTCGTCCTGAGCCAGGATCAAACTCTCCACAAAAAACAAACCTCAAAACAAGCACAAGACCCGTCTCAAGAAGGGATGTTTCCAGGCGTAGAAAGCCCGAACCCAACAAAACGAACAACCAGCACACCACGACCCGAAAGCCATGGCGCTCATGATTGTCCAAAATAATTTTACTGCATAAACTTCCACCGACCCCCACACCCGACGGGGCTGAAAACAAGGGCCGGCATCCGCAACCAAATTGTGTTGCACGTCCACGCACCGGAAACACACACCACCACAAAAGATGGTGTCATTTCTTTACAGTGGCCCCATTTCCGAAAGGCCACCCGGCACGCACCCACCAACCCATCCCCACAGGGACCGGCCGGCCGGGCAACCGACGACACAACCAACGTCACAGACAAAAATAAAAAGTACATTGGCACACTATTGAGTTCTCACACAACATCCGCACACCCGTCCCGCACCCGATCTCATCGGGCTTGTTCCCAAGCGGCTTGAAGAAACTTACTCGACCGAACCAACCGAAGTCAATTCCGCACCCGGAAGCCTCTTCCATGATCACCAGCGACTGTTTTCCTGTCCGCCATCTCACCGGAATGTTCCACCCGGCGGGGCGTTGTCGGTCTCGCTGACTCACATAAAGTTACACAGGCCGCCGATTTTCCACAAATCCGCAGTTCATCCTTGGTTTCGACGCTTCGGCTCCACCACCGAAATTGCCATCCTCCTTGAATCCCCTGGAGCTGTTCATCGATTCCGTTCTCCGAGGGTCAATCCGAGCCATCCCCGTAGGCCGGCAGTGAAGACGACGTGTCTGCGGGTGATTGAAGGAAGCGCCAGAGCAAATGCGAGATACAGGAGAACCAGCAGAAGAAGGAAGCCCGGATTGCCGATGTTCTCCCGGATCCGGAGCGCCACGGCAACGAACGCGACAGCGGTGAATGGAAGGCTCACCCACCAGATCCGGTTCCTGTCACTCAATTCGAGGAGGATCACCAGGATCGGAAGGAGCAGTGCCACGGAGAACAGAATGGTGATCGCCTCTGCTGCCTGGTCAAGACCGGGGAGCAGGACGAAGATCGGGGAGAAGATCGCCACCACCACCGGCCCCGTCAACCCAAGGAGTGCAGTCTCTCGTGCCCACGTGTGTCGTGTCCCGCCGAAGGCAACCCACTCATCCAGGGAAGTGCCGATGACCTTCATCAACGGACCAGACACGAACAATCCCATGACGATGATCACCGTTGTGCCCTGCATCCACATCAGTTCACCGAAGTATCCGGTTACCAGGCTGATCAGAAGAACCACGACGAGGAAGGAAAACCAGGTCGCTGCCCAGATTCTCAACTGCATGCCCCGGAGGATCTGATTGACCGGGGTCGGCGGCAACCATTTCAGGATTGCCGCCTCCTCATCCGTGTCTCGGGCCGTGACGTTTCCCGCCCAGGAATCACTCGGACGAGGACGGCAGAGCAGCTGCCAGCCCGTCGCCGCCACCACTCCGCTGGTCACCGGCCACGCCAGGGCTTCCGGGGTCAGTATCTCCACGAGGGTGACGGTTGCCAGCAGTACGGCGGCGTACAGGACCACCATCAGCCGCTTGTGCCGGACCCACTGCGAGCGGCTCAGATTCAGCGCTCGGTAGTCACTGAAGTTGGGCCTGCAGATCAGCAGGTACGAGACGACCAGCAGGGTGAAGAACCAGTGCTGCCAGCCGCTGTCCGCAGTGGTCGCCATGAGTGCCATGACGACCCCGATCACCAGCATGATGACGTTATTTGGGTTCAGCGCCAGCTGGCGGAACAGCGCTACCTCATGTGTGGTGCGGTTCATCGTTCCTCCCCGCTCATCGCCAGGACTACCTGCTCGAGCGTGACCTCGGAGACGCGCACGCGCCCGCTGACCTGCCGGGCGGTGTCGAACACGGCGTCGGCAAGCTGCGGCCGGCCACGCAGGTCGATGACGCTGCGCCGTCCGATGGACATCTCGTCGCGGCGCAGCTCCGGCACCGGGCCCAGGCGGTTGAGCACGCGGTCGACGTCGTCGGCGGGACCGACGATCTCCAGAATCTGCTCGGCGAGGTCCTGCGCGGGACCGTTGATGTGCACGCGCCCCGCGTCGATGAAGAGCACGGTGTCCAGCAGTTTCTCCGATTCGTGGAGGTGGTGAGTGGACAGGACGATGGTCCGTGGCTGCCGCTCCATCTCCTCGCGCAGAATCCGGTAGAACTCCTCACGCTTCTCGACGTCGAGTCCGAGGTACGGCTCGTCGAGCAGCAGCAGCTCACAGCCGGAGGCGCACGCCAGCACCAGGGAGGCGGCGGACTTCTGGCCCCGGGACAGAGACATGTAGCTCTTCTTCTGTGGCAGGTCGAAACGTTCGACGAGTTCCTCGGCGCGCCTCCCGTTCCAGCCCCGGTAACGGGCAGCACCCACGGCCAGCAGCTTCTTCACCGACCAGCCGTCGGGCAATGGGGCGTCGATGCCAGCGAGGACTGTCCGGTCCATCACGGCCGGCTCGTCGAAGGGGTCGGTGTCGAAGACGCGTACGTCACCGTTGTGCTGGAGTTGGCCGGCGAGCACGCGTAGCAGGGTGGTCTTGCCGGCACCGTTGGGGCCGATGAGCCCGTGGACAAGGCCGGATCCGAGGCTGAAGGTCAGGCCTTGCAGGACGTCTCCGCCCTTCGGGTAGCCGGCGGTGAGCCCCTCGGCGTGGATCAAAGGTGGGGTCATGAGTGGACCTCCTGTCATTCTGCGAATTTTCGGGTGTCGAGGATTGCGCGACCTCCGCCGCGCCTGCCCTGGGTGAAGTGGACCTGCATCCAGATGGCGGCGATCAACAGCAGGAGTCCGACCACGACCTGAGCAGCCACCGCCGTCAGCACCGGGACGCTGAGGTTCAGGACCAGGACGCCTGCCGCGGCGGGGTAGACGGCCAAGTACCCGCTGGGGGCGTCGAATCCAGCGCCAGCGGCAGTCACCGCGTTCAAGCCAGCCAGCAGAATGGCCAGGCCGAGCACCGGCACCACCAGGCGGCCGGGGAGACCGGCGTCGGTGAAACCGACCCTGGCCAGAACCGCCACCACTGCCCACGCGAGGAGCCAGGCCAGCAACTGCGTGACGACGGCCGCGAGGGTCACCTGCTCGGCCCACCGCCGTCGTGTCAGCCCGAAGGCCTGCCAGGTGCCCGCGGAGGCACTGGCGTTGAGGTAGGCGTGAGCGGGGACGAGGTAGATGAGGAGCACTCCGACGATCAGCAACACAATCTCGGTGCTCTCCAGGTGGATCCGCCCGGCCCCTGCCACCACCAGGCCCGCGACCAGACCCATCGGCAGGGCCGTCCGCGCGAGAGGCGCCCAGATCAGTCGCCGGATCAGGCTGTCGCGGGCCCCCGGACTGCGCAGGAAACCGACCTGCGCCGTCCCCGCGTCGCTGCGTTCGCCGCTGCACAGGCGGGCGGTGACCGCCAGGTCGACCGCGAACACAACAGTGACCACTCCGATCCCCAGCAGCAGGGTGGGGAAGTCCCACAGCACAATGAACCCCACCAGCAGCAGGAGCGACAGCGGTCCGGAAATCCACGCCTGCTGGAGCACCGCCCGGGTGCGGTTCATGCCGAGGGCCCGGTACATGCGCCGATCACCGGAGAGAATGACGGTGAGGTAGGCGTACAGGGCCACAACGTAGGCAATCATGATGAGTGGGTTATCCCCCACCTCAATGAGCAGGTTGTTCAGGAGGAGGTACGCGACGAAGCCGATGCCAGCGACCCCCGAGCCCCAGGTGCTGCCCTCACTGTTGAACTGCGGGCTGAGGAATCGGCGGGAGGAGCGCAGGAATGTCGGTGCCGCCATGATCACACCTCCTCCAGCAGTGCGGGGATGACCTGGTTGAGGTCGGCCGCCTCGACTGAGGCCCCACCCAGCCGCATGCCCGCCACCGCCTCGCGCGGGGCGAGCACCCGGGTGCGGCCGGCGACCTCCGAACGGGCCAGCGCGGCGTCGATGCGCGGCAGGCTCGTGCCGGAGACCAGGACATAGGCGTCGTCGAGGTCATCGGCGCTGAACTGGTGGACGAGCTTTCCGTCGCGGCCGAGGAAGAGGAAGTTGTCGAGCAGCTTCGCGGATTCCTCGATGTGGTGGGTGGCGAGCACGACGGTTCGCGGGTGCCCCTCCACCTCCCGTAGCAGGGCCGAGTAGAACAGCTCGCGGTTGTGGACGTCGAGCCCCAGGTACGGCTCGTCGAGCAGGGTGAGCGGGGCGCGGGCCGCCAGTCCGACGATGATGCCGATCATGGAGCGCTGGCCCCGGGAGAGTTCCCCGTAGCGGGTGTAACGGCGGGTACGGTTGTCGAAGCCGAAGTCCTCGGCGAGCCGCTGGGCGGCCGCGGCATCCCAGTTCGGGTACCGCAATTCCGCTGCCCGGGTGATCTCCCGCAGGCTCCAGGCGGCCGGATAGGGCACGTCGATGCCGGTGTAGGCGACCTGGTCCATCACGCGCGCGTTGTCGAAGGGGGCTTTGCCGAACACCTGCAGCTTCCCGCCACTGCTCCGGATCTGTCCGGCGAGCAGGCCCAGCAGGGTGGATTTACCGGTGCCGTTGCGGCCGAGGAGACCGTGCAGACGCCCCTCGGCGAGCTCGAAGCTCAGGCCGGTGAGCACCTTCTTGCCCTTGTAGTTCTTGGTCAGGCCGCAGGCGGCCACGACGGGGGTATCGGGCACGGTCATTGGTAGAGTCCTCGGCTTTCTGCGACGGCGTCGATGAGTTCGTGGATGTCGGCGCGACTGAGGTCGAGCTTGACGGCCTCGTCGATGAGCGGGGCGAGGTAGGAGGCGGCGAACTCGTCACGGCGGCGGGCCAGGACCTTCTCCCGGGCGTCAGACGTGACGAACATGCCGATGCCACGCCGCTTCGCCAGCACCCCGGTCTCCACGAGAAGGGTCAGGCCCTTGCGCGCGGTGGCGGGATTGATGTTGTGGAAGACGGCGAGCTCATTGGTCGAGGGGGCGCGCTCGCCGGCGACGAGCGTGCCGTCGACGATCGAATCCTCGACGAGGGCGGCGATCTGCCGGAAGAGCGGGGCGGCGGTGTCGTCCATTCTCTCCCCTTGGCTAGTTGGTTAGTTGGTTCTGTAACTAACCATAGGGCCAATGGTGACCATGGGCAATACTTCTCAGTTCCGTCGTCCGGATCGGGGAAAGCAGTTGCGCAGCTGAAATGGTGTGCACTATCGACGTTCGCGCATGCGGTAAGGCATGCTTGTGTAAAGAAAACTCGTTTAAAACCACGAACAGATACGGAAATTAGGAGCCATGCTTGAACGCACACTCGTCTTTGTGGACACCTCTTATCTCCTTGCGAGCTTTTACAACTCATGGGAAACGGGCGCCCGATCCCAGTTAGAGATTGACCTGCCCGAGGTCGTCGCCGTCCTCGGCAACATGATTCAGAATCAGCTCCATCAGCCGATCCACCGCCAACTCTGGTACGACGGCATCCCCGATTCCGGGCCGCACCGCTACCAGCGCGCCCTGCGCACCTGCGACGGTGTGCAGCTGCGCGCGGGCCAGCTCATTGAGTGGGGCGAGCGCCGCACCCAGAAGGCCGTGGACACCCGGCTGGTCGCCGACATGGTGGTCGCGGCGGTCCAGCAGCAGGTCTGCGACTTCGTGCTGGTCTCCGGCGACGCCGACATGATCCCCGGCGTGCAGGAGGCCACCGGTGCGGGCGTGCGCGTCCATCTCTACGGTTTCGGCTGGGACTCGATGTCCTCGGCACTGCGCCACGCCTGCGACACCACCACCATCCTCGACCCACGCGAGGACTTCGCGGACGCGATGCAGCTGCAGGTGCTCGAGGGCCCCCTGCCGCCGGTGGTGCGCTCGCGGCCGCTGGGCGATGCCGAGCCGCCCGAGGAACCCGGCCCCACTCTCGTCCCGGACAGCGCGGTGCACCCGACCCGGCCCGGTTCGCCCGGCGCCACTCCCCCGACCTCGGAACCGGCCCGGACGAACGGAACCGAACCCTCAGGGACCTCCGATTCCCCTGCCGGGGGCGAGGCACATGTCTCGGAGCCCGCCCTACCGGCCGAGCCGGGCCTGGTCAGCCAGCCGACGACGCCGGACCTCGCGTCCGACGCCCAGGCGGAGCCCGGCGCCGACGGGAACCTGCCGACATCCCCCACCCCTTCCGACGTGGAGGAACAGGTGGCCAGGGAGGCCCCGAAACCGGCCGCCCCCAAGCCCTCCCCCAAGCCTTCCGCGCCAAAGCCCTCGATGATGGCCCCGCGCAGGAAGCTGCGGTCCCGCTACGTGCCGCTGCCCGAGGAGGTGTGGTCCTCCGCCGGGTTCCAGACCCCCTTCGATGTGGGTCAGCAGTACGCGACCTGGTGGTACGACAACGCCGCCACGAATGATCAGCGTGATCAGGCGCATCTGCTCTCCGGCGGTGGACTGCCCCCGGAGATCGACCGTCCACTGCTGCAGTTCGCCTGTGAGACGCTGCACGAGTACACCCTCAGTGAGCATCAGCGGGTGAATCTGCGCGACGGTTTCCACTCCGGCATCCGTGGCGTGCTCATCAATATCCGCCGCGAACAGTAGCTCCCGCCCCGCCCCCGGCGCGCCGGACTGAGCCCCGTCCGGCCGCGGGGGCCGGTGGCTACTTCCTGTCCTCAGGCTCCGGCGCGGTCTCCTCGACCACCTCGGCCTCGGGAACGTCGGCCCCGGCATCCGCGGCACCGGCATCCTTGTTCCCCCGGTCCTTCTTGTCGCCCCCGGCGGCCTCCGTGGGCTCCGCGGCCCCGGAGGTCTTGTCCGCCTCGACCGCCTTGTCGGCCGTCTTTCCGGCGTCCTCGCCCGCCCCGGTGGTGATCTCACCGCTGGTGCCGGAATCGCCGAGCTGGGCGCGGATCTCGGCGAGGCGGGCGGAGGCCTTCATGTCGGTGCCGGCCTGGGCGATCTCGCTCATGCGGCCACCGACCGAGTTCTGGGTCAGCTCCTGGGCGCCGAGCGCGTCGGCGTAGCGGCGCTCGATCTTGTCGCGCACCGAGTCGAGCGTCGGCACGCTGTCATCCGGCTTGAGGGAGTTCATGGAGTCCATGGCCTGGCTGGCGGTCTCCTGCATGGCGGCCTGATCGGCCTGGGCGCGCAGCTGGTCGATCTGGGAGAGCTGCTCCTTGAGCCGCATCTCGGATTCCTTCTGCTGCTGCTGGGCCTGCTCGGCGGCCTGGGTGGCCTGGCTGTGCATCGCCGTGGCCTCCTCGAGCTGCTGCTCGACGGCGACGAGCTGGGAGGCGAAGATCTCCGCGGTGTTGCTCAGCTCCTGCGCCTTGGCGGCATCCCCCTCCTGGGCGGCCTTGTCGGCGGCCTGGATGGCGGTGCGGGCCTGCTGCTGGTGCTCCTCCTGGGACTTGCGCAGACGGTCGATCTTCATCTCCAGCTGCCGCTTGTTGCCGATGATCGAGGCAGCGTGCTCGGTGATCTGCTGGTGCTGCTTCTTGGCGGCGTCGGTGGCCTGCTGGATCTGGACCTTCGGATCGGCGTTCTGGTCAATCTTCTGGTCGAAGGAGGCCATCAGGTATTTCCAGCCCTTGCTGAACGGGTTAGCCATGTCGTCAAGCTCACTTTCTGGAGGATCGCGGAGACGCTGAACGGTCCGTGTGTTTTCCCCCAGTCTACGGAGAACACGGATGCGTCGCCGGGGGATCGGGAGCCGGGACGGGGCCGCTCGGGCGTCGGCAGGCATGACGAAGCCCGGCACCCCCTGGGGCGGGCGTGCCGGGCCACGGGAGGTTCGGCTAGTTCTGGCCGGCGTCGCGGGCGGCGTTCGCCTCGTCGATCTGACGGCGGACGTCCTCCATGTCCAGACCCTTGACCTGGCCGATGAGGTCCTCGAGGGCGGCGGGCGGCAGGGCACCGGCGTCGCGGTAGACCATGATGCCGTCGCGGAAGATCATCAGCGTCGGGATGGACTGGATCTCGAGCGCGGCGGAGAGGTTCTGGTTGGCCTCGGTGTCGAGCTTCGCGAAGGTCGCGTCCTGGTGCTTCTCAGAGGCCGCCTCGTAGGTCGGGGCGAACTGGCGGCAGGGACCGCACCAGGAGGCCCAGGCGTCGACGAGGACGATGCCCTCCCCCGTAACGGTCTGCTCGAATGTGTCTTCAGTTACATCGATGGTGGCCAAGGGATACTCCTGACGTGTTGTTTGTAAGGTCATGCGCAAGGACCACTTAAGGCCTTGTCCCGCACAACGGTACCCGGTGGCCGCTTATTCCCGGGGCGGGAGTAACTGGCCGCAGAAAGGAACGCATCAATGACCAAGAACTACATCGTCGAGGGCATGACCTGCGACCACTGCAAGGCCTCCGTTGAGGAGGAGATCAGCGAGGTCATGGGCACCCAGGGTGTGGATGTCGACCTGGAGAGCGGTCGTGTGACCGTCACCGGCGAAGGCTTCAGCGACGACGACATCATCGCCGCCGTCAAGGAGGCCGGTTACGCGGTCAAGCAATGATGCAGTGGTGACGGGACCGTATCCCGCCTCCCCATTGAACGCGTACCCCCGTGGGGTATAGCATCAAGGGGAAACGGGGCAGTACGCCAAAACCCCGCGACACCCCACCGAAAGGACCCCCATGGCATCCGTCACCAAGAACTACACGGTCGAAGGCATGACCTGCGCGCACTGCAAGGCCTCCGTCGAGGAGGAGGTCGGCGAGATCAACGGCGTCTTCGACGTCGAGGCCCACGTCGAGCAGGGCCGCGTCGCGGTCTCCGGCGAGGGCTTCACCGATGACGACGTCATCGAGGCCATCATCGAGGCGGGCTACTCCGTCAAGGAGTGACCATCCCGGGCCACGGCCCGGTCCCCACAACGTGGGGGCCGGGCCCTTTCCATGCCCACCCTCACCAACCGGCACCGGGGAGAAGCGGAGGGGCACCGGCAGGCGGGCCCGTCCCCGGCACCGTTGCCCTATACCCCTAAGGGGTATATTCTGGAGCCGGTGGGAGCACGCGGGGAACCGCCCCGGACGAAGACCGTGCCCCGAGTGAGGACTGATCAACCATGACCCAGACGCAGCCTCCGGTCGACCTGCTCCAGATCGACCTCGGTGTGACCGGCATGACGTGCACCTCCTGCTCGTCACGGGTGCAGCGCAAGCTCAACAAGCTCGACGGCGTGGACGCGAGCGTCAACTTCGCCACCGAGTCGGCCTCCGTGAGGTACGACCCCGGCAAGACCGATCCCGACCGTCTCATCGAGGTCGTGCGCGGGGCCGGCTACGACGCCTTCGCCATGGCCGGTGCCGACGACGCCCCGGCAGACACCGGGGACGCCGGCGACGTCGCCCCCGGCGCGGGCGATCCGCAGGACCAGATCAAGGCGGCCCGCGAGCGCGAGGCCGACGAGCTGAAGAAGCGGCTGATCGTCTCGGCGATCCTGACGGTGCCGATCACCCTGCTGAGCATGATCCCCGCCCTGCAGTTCACCAACTGGCAGTGGGCGGTACTCACGATGGCCACCCCGGTGTTCTTCTGGGGCGGCGCGCCCTTCCACAGGGCGACGTTGACCAACCTGCGCCACGGCTCGTTCACCATGGACACGCTGATCACCCTGGGTACGACGGCGGCCTACGTGTGGTCGCTGTGGGCGCTGTTCCTCGGCAACGCCGGCACGCCGGGCATGACGATGGAGATGCACCTGCTGCCGACGGACTCCACGATGAACGACATCTACCTGGAGACCACGGCCGTCGTCATCACGTTCCTGCTGCTCGGCCGCTGGTTCGAGACGAAGGCCAAGGGCCGGTCCTCCGAGGCGCTGCGCGCGCTGCTCGACATGGGCGCCAAGGACGCCGCCGTGATCCGCGACGGCGCGGAGCACCGCGTACCGGTCAACCAGCTGAAGGTCGGGGATGTCTTCATCGTCCGCCCGGGCGAGAAGATCGCCACGGACGGCCGTGTCACCGAGGGCTCCTCGGCCATCGACGAATCGATGCTCACCGGCGAGTCCGTGCCCGTGGAGGCGACCCGGGGCTCCACGGTCACCGGTGCCACGCTGAACACCTCCGGCCGCCTGTTGGTGGAGGTTACCCGCACCGGCGCCGACACCACCCTGGCGCAGATGGCCAAGCTGGTCACCGACGCCCAGGCGAAGAAGGCACCGGTCGAGCGCCTGGTGGACCGCATCTCCCAGGTCTTCGTGCCGGCGGTCATCGCCATCTCGCTCGCCACGCTCGCGGTCCACCTGTTCACCGGCAGCGGCACCGCCCCCGCCTTCACCGCGGCCGTCGCCGTCCTGATCATCGCCTGCCCCTGCGCCCTCGGCCTGGCCACCCCCACCGCCCTGCTCGTGGGCACCGGCCGCGGCGCCCAGCTGGGCCTGCTGATCAAGGGCCCGGAGATCCTGGAGTCCACCAAGCAGGTCGACACCATCGTCATGGACAAGACCGGCACCGTCACCTCCGGCGTCATGTCCGTCGCGGGCGTCACCACCGGCGAGGGCTTCGAGCGTGACGACGTCCTGGCCAAGGCCGCGGCCGTCGAATCCGCCTCCGAGCACCCCATCGCCCGGGCCATCGTCCGCGAGGCCGAGCGCACCGTCCCGGTGCCGGCCGTGACCGGCTTCGCCAACACCGCCGGCCGGGGCGTGACGGGCACGGTCGACGGCCGGGAGGTCACCGTCGGCCGCCCGGCCGGGGATCTGCCCGTCGACCTGCAGTCCGCCTTCGACGACGCCCAGACCCGGGGAGGCACCCCGGTGGTCGTCCAGATCGACGGCCGCAACGCCGGCGTGATCGCCGTCCGCGACACCGTGAAGCCGACCTCCGCCGCCGCGGTTGCCGGTCTGAAGGAACTGGGCCTGACCCCGATGCTGCTCACGGGTGACAACGCCGGCGCCGCGAAGGCGGTGGCCACCGAGGTCGGCATCGACGCGGCACACGTCATCGCCGAGGTCATGCCGGACGACAAGGTCAGCGTCGTCGAAAAGCTCCAGAACGACGGCCGCCGCGTGGCCATGGTCGGCGACGGGGTCAACGACGCCGCCGCGCTCGCCCAGTCGGACCTGGGGCTGGCCATGGGCGCGGGCACCGATGTGGCCATCGAGGCCTCCGACATCACCCTGATGAACAACGACCTGCGTTCGACCGTCGACGCCATCCGGCTGTCCCGCCGCACACTCGGCACGATCAGGGGAAACCTGTTCTGGGCCTTCGCCTACAACGTCGCACTCATCCCGGTCGCGGCCCTCGGCCTGCTCAACCCGATGCTCGCGGGTGTCGCCATGGCCTTCTCCTCGGTCTTCGTCGTGTCCAACTCCCTGCGGCTGCGTGGCTTCCGGCCCTCCCACGCGTGATGCCCCCGCGTGATTGTGGCGCCGATTCACCGGCGATACAGTGAGCGCATCCGTTCCGCCCCCGGCACCGTGACGAGCGGTGGTCCGGGGGCGCGGCGTTTTCGTGGGCGAGGAGGTGCCGACACCGGGCCGGCACCGTGGTGAAAGGGTTGCCGCGCATGAGCGAACGACTGACCAGGAATGAACGTCTCGACCGGTTACCGGTCACAGGAAGGCACCGGCGGCTGCTGGTGGGCTCCGGCATCGGCTGGGCCCTGGACGCGATGGACGTCGGCCTGATCTCCTTCATCATGGCGGCCCTGGCCGTGCACTGGGGGCTGACCTCGACGGAGACCTCCTGGCTGGCGTCCATCGGCTTCGTGGGCATGGCCATCGGCGCGACCTTCGGCGGCCTGCTGGCCGACCGCTTCGGCCGCCGGCAGGTCTTCGCCCTCACGCTGCTGGTCTACGGTCTGGCCACCGGCGCCTCCGCCCTGGCCACCGGCCTCGGCGTGCTCATCGTGCTGCGGTTCATCATCGGCCTCGGCCTGGGCGCGGAGCTGCCGGTGGCCTCCACCCTGGTCTCCGAGTTCGCGCCGCGGCGCATCCGTGGCCGCATGGTCGTCCTGCTCGAGGCGTTCTGGGCACTCGGCTGGATCGCCGCGGCCGTGATCGGCGCCTTCGTGGTCACCGCCTCCGAGAACGGCTGGCGTTGGGCGCTGGCCCTGGGCATGATTCCCACCGTCTACGCCCTCTATGTGCGTCGCGGCCTGCCGGAGTCCGTCCGCTTCCTGGAGAAGAAGGGCCGCCACGGGGAGGCGGAGGAGGTCGTGTCCTCCTTCGAGGCGCAGGTGCCGCGCGATGAGCTGGCCCGTATCGACGCCGCGAATTCCGCGGAGGCCTCCCGCACCGGGGCCGTGGCCCGCGAAGGGCTCCCCGATGAGACCTCCATCTGGTCGAGGGCCCTGCGCGGGCGCACCGCCGCCCTGTGGATCATCTGGTTCAGTGTGAACCTCGCCTACTACGGTGCGTTCATCTGGATTCCGTCGCTGCTGGTCGGCCAGGGCTTCACCCTGGTCCAGTCCTTCACCTTCACGCTGATCATCACGCTCGCCCAGCTGCCGGGCTACGCGACGGCCGCCTGGCTCATCGAGCGGTGGGGGCGGCGCAGGACCCTGGCGGTGTTCCTCATCGGCTCGGCCGCGGCCGCCGCCTTCTACGGCACCGCGGACACCGAGACGCTGATCATCATCGCCGGCTGCCTACTGTCCTTCTTCAACCTGGGCGCCTGGGGCGCGCTCTACGCCATCGGCCCGGAGCTCTACCCCACCAATATCCGTGGCGCCGGGACCGGGGCCGCCGCCGGTTTCGGACGCCTGGCCTCCATCATCGCCCCGCTGATCGTTCCCCCGATCCTCGCGTTCGGCGGGCCGCTGGTCCTGTTCGGCCTGTTCTCCGCCGCCTTCTTCATCGCGGCGGTCGCCGCGTTCACGCTGCCCGAGCAGCGCGGAAAAATCCTCGACGCCTGAATGGTGGCGTCGAGGATTCGGCCGTGAGCCACGGGATTCCGGCCGGTGTCATCAGCGGGCGAAGGAGAACATCTCCGCCACCCGGTCGAAGATTCCGGGCTTCTTCTTCGGCGCGGTGAAGTCGTTGATGTTGCGCGGCACGTTGAGCAGGATGGTGGCGTGATCAGTGCGACGGACAGTGATCGCGTGGTTCAGAGAGGCCGTGGAAGGGTCAAAGGCGCGGCAGGTCATGTCGGGCTCCTCAATGGTGTGTGGGGGCTTATCCGTTGATCCGTGCCCGAGGGTGGGGCTCGGTGGTGATCCGGTCGTTCGTTGGCCCTGACTTTAGCCGGATTCCCCCTGCTCAGACACCATTGGTAAGCCACGCCTAAGTGAAGCAGCCCTTAAATAGGGTGACCTAAAAAGTCCGCCTTCCTCCGGTTTTGCCATGCTTTTCAGTGATACAGGTCACCAGTGCCCGATCCCCATTGAACTGTGTCACTTAATTTTTCGCCCCATTTCGGGGGTGGTTCCGATGAGGGGAAACCCCGGCGTTGACCCGGGGGAGGGCGCGCGATTGTGCGGAAGTGCGGTATAGGACCTGAGCCCGGTGCGTAGACTGAGCCCACTGATGGACTGAGCGGCACCGGCGAGGAGGAACCGGATGGTGAAACATGACTGGCTGCGCGTGGGACTCGGGATGTTCATCATCGCGTTCGGGGCGAATATCTTCGCTCCCCTGTTACCCGCCTACCGCCTCGGGGCGGGTCTCTCCCAGTCCCAGGTGACCTTCCTGCTCGCCATCTACGTCGCGGGCCTGATTCCCGCGCTGCTGATCGGTGGTCCGCTCTCCGACCTCCACGGCCGACGCGCGATCATGCGTCCGGCCCTGGTGGCGTCCGCGGTGGGCTCGCTCGTGCTCTCCGCCGGGATCACGGGATCCGTGGCGGTGCTGTCAGCGGGCCGCTTCATCGCCGGGGCGGCCATCGGGTTGGTCATGGCCGCGGGGGCGGCCTGGCTCAAGGAGTTGTCCACCGGCCCGGCCCACCTCGGGGCCCGACGGGCCACCGTCGCCCTGTCCGTCGGCTTCGGCCTGGGGCCGCTGATCAGTGGACTCATCGCGGAGCTTCTCCCCCACCCCGACCTGCTCCCCTACCTCATGCACCTGGCCCTGCTCGCGGTGATCGGCCCACTCGTGTGGACGACGCGGACGGTGGCACCGCAGTCGACGCCACGGGCCTGGTTCTCCCGGAGCGTGTTCTCGGGCCGCTTCCTGTGGACGGTGGCGGCATGGGCACCCTGGGTCTTCGGTGCCGCCAGCCTCTCGTTCGCGACCCTGCCCGCCCTGGTGGCGGATTCCGTGTCCCACCTCATCGCCTACACCGGTTTCATCGCGGCCGTCACCATGGGCACCGGCGCGTTCATCCAGCCCGTGGCCACCCGCTTCGCCCGGATCCCGCCCGCCGTCCCGGGCCTGGGCCTGACGGTGGTGGGCATGCTCGCCGCGGTGGCCGTCGCGGTCACGGAATCCGCGTGGCTGGTGGTGCCGGCTGCCGTGCTGCTCGGCGCCGGCTACGGCGTCCTGATGGTCTCGGGGCTACGGGAGGTCCAGGCGATCGCCCCGCGCTCCGAGCTGGGTGCGGCCACCGCGGTGTTCTACTCCCTGACGTATATCGGCTTCTTCGCCCCGTTCGCACTGTCCTACCTGGGGCCGCTCATCGGTTACCCCACCTGCTTCCTCATCGGGGCCGTGGTGGCGGGTCTGTCGGCCGTGCCGGTCGTCGTCACCAACGCACGGTCCACCCGCCCGGTACGGACCCCGGTCCAGTCCGCGCCCACCGGACGCCCGACCAGGATCCGGGACGGTGACTGACGGCGACCGCGCGGGCCGACGCCGGGGCGCAAGAGGTTGCGGCGTGGTCAGCCGCGCGCCATATCCACGAAGCGGGAGTAGTGCAGCTGGTGGGCGACGGAGACGGTGTCGATGGGGCCACCCCGGTGCTTGGCCAGGATAATGTCGGCCTCGCCGGCACGTTCATTGTCCTTGTCCTGGGAGTCCGGGCGGTAGAGCAGCATGACCATGTCGGCGTCCTGCTCCAGGGAGCCGGACTCACGCAGATCGGCCAGCTGCGGACGCTTGTCGGTACGGGCCTCCGGGCCACGGTTGAGCTGCGAGATGGCGATGACCGGAACGTCAAGCTCCTTGGCCAGCAGCTTGAGCTGACGGGAGAACTCCGAAACCTCCTGCTGACGGGACTCGACCTGGCGGCCCGAGCTCATCAGCTGCAGGTAGTCGAGCACCACCAGCTGCAGGTCATGCTTCTGCTTGAGACGGCGGGCCTTGGAACGGATCTCCATCATGGTCAGGTTGGGGGAGTCGTCGATGAACAACGGGGCCTCGGAGATCTGCCCCACACGGGTGGCGAGCTTGGCCCACTGCTCATCGGTCATCCGGCCGGCACGCATGTCCGACAGTCGGATCTCCGTCTCCGCGGACATCAGGCGCATCACGATCTCGGACTTGCTCATCTCGAGCGAGAAAATGGCCGACGCCTTGCCGTGTTTGATGGACGCCGAGCGCATGAAGTCCAGCGCCATGGTGGACTTACCAACGCCCGGCCGGGCGGCGACGATGATCATCTGCCCACCGTGCAGACCGTTGGTGAGGTTGTCCAGGTCGATGAATCCGGTGGGGATGCCCTGTGCGAGGCCACCGGTGGTGGCGATCGCGTCGAGCTCGTCCATGGTCGGCTGGATCATGTCGGCCAGGACGGCGTAGTCCTCGGTCTCGGTGCGCTGGGCGACCGCGAAGACCTCCTGCTGGGCGAGGTCGAGGACCGCCTCGACCTCCGCCCCCTCGGTGCCCTCGTAACCGAGCTGCACCACCCGCGTGCCGGCCTCGACCAGACGCCGGAGCACGGCCTTCTCGGCGACGATCTCGGCGTAGTAGCGGGCGTTCGCGGCCGTCGGCACGGACGAGATCAGCGTGTGGAGGTACGGGGCACCGCCGACGCGCTCGAGATCGTTGTCGCGGTCGAGCCGGGCGGCGACGATGACGGGGTCGATGTCCTTGTTGTTCGACCACAGGTCGATCATCGCCTGGTAGATCAGCTGGTGCGCCGGATGGTAGAAATCGTCCGGGCTCAGGTCGCCGATGATTTCCGAGACCGTGTTGGGACTGAGCAACATCGCACCCAGCACGCCCTGTTCGGCGTCCCGGTCATGTGGGGGTTGGCGGAATTCCCCGAAGTTGGCGCGCGCCGGTACATTGTCCCGGTTCCGGTAGCGCCGCGAGCCGCCGCTCTCCGGCGGCTCGGGGGCCGGCGGCTCGGCGGGCGGGACGTAGTCGTCGTCGAAGCTGGCCCCACCAATTCCCGCGGTCATGACCCCGTTCCTTCCTACCCCAGAAGCTCTGTCCACCTGCTCAGACAGTGTAATTCTCTGCAGCTGTCTCACTGTACCAGCGCAGGGCAGACGGTGGATAACCTGAATGTTGCGGCAACAAAGCAGGCGGTTGCCCACAGCCCCGCGCCCCGTCGGGAACCGGTCGGTCACTCCCGCCGTCGTACCGCACGGGAAATCGCGTCGGCGGCCCGGATGAGGCCGAGGTGGCTGAAGGCCTGCGGGAAATTGCCCGCCAGCCGCCCAGTGTCCGGGTCGTACTCCTCGGCCATGAGGTTCAGATCCGTGGTGTACTTCAGCAGCTCGTCCATGTGGCGGCGGGCGTCGTCGATCCGCCCGGAGGCCGCGTACTGCTCCACGAGCCAGAACGCACAGATGAGGAAGGGGTACTCGTCGCCCTTGAGCCCGTCGATGCCGGCTTCGGTGCGGTATCGGTAGACCAGCCCGCCCTCGTCGACCAGATCCTTTTCGATGCGCGCGACCGTCGCGAGCATCCGCGGATCGTCCGGGGTGATGAACTTGGTGTGGGGCAGCGCCAGCAGGGAGGCGTCCACCTCATAGCCGCCGTAGGTCTGGGTGAAGGTCTGCAGTTCCTCGTTCCAGCCGCGCTCGTGGATCTCGTCGTACAGCCGCTCGCGGTACTCCCGCCACACCTCCACGTCCCCCTCGTAGCCGTGCAGCTCCACCGCGCGGATGCCCTCGTTGAACGCCGCCCACATCATGGCCCGCCCGTGGGTGAAGTAGTGGGTGTCGCCGCGCATCTCCCAGATGCCGTGGTCCTTGCGGTCGTAGTTCTCGATCGTGTACTCCAGCAGCGCCGTCTGCAGGCCCCAGGAGTAGGGGGTGTCGTGGTAGCCGGCGTCGCGCAGCGCCGCCAGCGCGAGCATGACCTCGCCGGTGACGTCCGCCTGGTACTGTGCGGCCGCGCCGTTGCCGATGCGCACCGGCTGGGAGTTCTCGTAGCCGCGCAGGTGGGGAAGTTCCTGCTCGGGCAGCTCGCGCTCGCCGCCGAGCCCGTACATGATCTGCAGGTTCATCGGGTCCCCGGCCACGGCGCGGATGAGCCAGTCCCGCCAGGCGTGCGCACCCTTGACCAGCCCGTGGTTGACGAGCACCTCGACGGTCAGCGCCGCGTCGCGCAGCCACGTGTAGCGGTAGTCCCAGTTGCGGGAGCCCCCGAAATCCTCCGGCAGGGAGGCCGTGGGGGCCGCGGCGATGCCACCGGTCTCGACGTGGGTCAGCGCACGCAGGACGAGCAGGGAGCGGGCGACCTGGGGACGGTACAGCGGGTCCAGGTCGAGCTGCGCGAGCCAGTTGGTCCAGAATTCCTCCGTGTCCGCCAGCGCCACATCCACGTCGTCGGGCCTGGGCCACTTGCGCCAGGGGCGGAACCAGGTCATCTCCCAGTCCCGGTGTTCTCCGGCGTCGATGCGGAAGGTGCCGGTCAGCCGCGGGGCGATGCCGCCGGAGGCCGCGGGGAGATCGGTGCCGGGCAGCTCGTCGTCCTGGGTCGGGGTGGTGGTGTCCTGCAGCAGCGGCCCCGAGATCAGCAGCCCCTCGGGACCGGCGGTGCACAGCAGCCCGGTCTCGTCCCCGGAACCGGGCACCGTGACGGGGCGGAACCAGGGCAGGACGCGCGCGTAGGAGAAGCGCACCCGCAGATCGTGCTCGACCTCCACGAAGCCCTCAAGGCATTCCACCCGCCGGATGATGTCGGCGCGGCGGTTCGACGGCGGGAGAAAGTCGAGGACCTTCGCGGTGCCGGTGGCCGAGCGCCAGATGGTCTCGAGGATGAAGGTGTCGCCCCGGTAGCTGCGCTCGACGACCGCGCCGCCCACGACGGACAACCGCCAGCGGCCGTTGTCCGGGTCCCCGAGCAGGGCCGCGAACACCGCCGGAGAGTCGAAACGGGGCAGGCACAACCAGTCGATCGAGCCGGTGCGGGAGACCAGTGGGCCGGTGCGCAGATCCGAGAGCAGCGCGTAGTCCTCCAGTGGAGTGGAGCGACGGGGCGGGGTCTTGATCGTCGGAGTCGCGTCAGCCATGCCTCCTTTTCTACCCGTTCCCGGGGACCCCCGTCGGGCGGGGAAACAGGCTGAGAATACACACCCCCGGCACAGAATTGTCCACAGATCCTGTGGATAACTTCCGTCTTCCACCGTCAACGGACCGGCAGAGGCAGCCCGCCCTGTGGACAACTTGTGGACAACCGGGGGACACAATGGCGAGGGAAAAGGATAACCGCAGTTCAGGACCATTGTTCAGCTTGTGAATAACCGCGCCCGAGCAGTGAATAACGGAGCCACCAGCTGGTTTGACAGCCCTCCGAAAAGCCGCTAATCGATGACCCACCCCAAAACTCCAGGTGAATTTGGTGGCCCTCAGGTTAACCGTGCAAAGTTTATCCACAAGTTATCCACAACTGTCCACAGGTCCCGGGCCCACGGGAGAGCCACCCCTGTGGGAAGAAAGACCGACGGCCCCGGCGGGAGTCCCGGCTCACATGAACCTGGACTTCCCGGCGGGGCCGCCGGCCTGCTGTTGTCGTTGGGCTAGCTGAACTAGCCGCCGTCTGACGCGTGAATTACGCGGCGACGACCTCGAAGTTGATCTTTGCTGCGATGTCGGGGTGCAGCTGGACCTTGACCTGGTACTTGCCGGTCTTCTTGACGAGACCCTTCGGCACCTCGATGGTGCGCTTGTCCAGGTTCGGGCCGCCGGCCTGCTTGACCGCAGCGGCGATATCGTCGGCCTTCACGGAGCCGAAGAGCTTGCCCTTGTCGGAGGTGCGCACGGCGACGGTGACACCGGTCAGCTCCTCCAGCTGCTCACGGACCTCACGGGCGTGGTCGAGGTCGCGGATCGCGCGGGCCTCCTGGGCACGCCGGATGCCCTCAATCTGCTTCTCCGCACCGCGGGTGGCCACGATGGCCAGACCGCGGGGAAGCAGGTAGTTACGTCCGTAGCCGTCCTTGACCTCGACGATGTCACCAGGGACGCCGAGCTTGTCAACGGCTGCGGTGAGGATCAGCTTCATGATCCCTGCCTTTCGTTGTGTGTCCCGCCCCGGAGCCGGCACCGGCGCGGAGCCGGGCGGTCAGGGGCGGGGAAGTTTTACAAAGAAGTTGTTGGTGGGTCTGCTCGATCAGAACGGAGGCTCATCGTCGGCCGCGCCGCCGAAACCTCCGGCGGGCGGGGCGGAGTTCCACGGGTCATTGTCCGGGGCCTGGGAGGGCCGCTGCTGGTTGGTGTTGCCACCACCGAAGCCGCCCTGGTTGCCGGCGTTGCCGCCGAAGCCACCCTGGTTGCCGGTGTTCCCACCACCGAAACCACCCTGGTTGCCACCGAAGCCACCCTGTTGGCCGGCGTTGCCGCCGAATCCACCCTGCTGGCCGGGGTTACCGCCGCCGAAACCGCCACCCTGGTTTCCGCCGCCGCCGAAGTTGCCGCCCCCCTCACGCGGGTTGCGGTTGACCTGGGCACTGGCGAAGCGCAGGGACGGGCCGACCTCGTCGACCTCGATCTCGTAGACGGTGCGGTTCTCGCCGTCCTTGTTCTGGTAGGAACGCTGACGGAGATTGCCGTTGACGATGACACGCATGCCCTTGGAGAGCGTCTCAGCGACGTTCTCCGCGGCCTGGCGCCACACGTTGCAGGTCAGGAACAGCGCCTCGCCATCCTCGTACTGGTTCGTCTGCTTGTTGAACCGGCGCGGGGTGGAGGCGACCCGGAAATTTGCCACCGCCGCACCCGAGGGGGTGAAGCGGAGCTCGGGGTCGTTGACGACGTTACCGACGACCGTGATGGGGGTATCTCCGATTGCCATGTGCGTGTCCAGCCTTCCTGATCTGCGGTGGAGTGTGCCGTTTCTGAATTAGCCTGTCTGAACCGACGGGCCTGCACCCTGAAGGTACGGGCTCTCGCTCGCCCTCCAGTATCCGCTCTTAGGCGTCGGTGCGCAGCACCTTGGTGCGCATAACGGTGTCGTTCAGGTTCAGCACGCGGTCGAGCTCCTGCACGGTCGCGGACTCACACTCGAGCTCGACGACGGCGTAGATGCCCTCTTCCTTCTTGTTGATCGGGTAGGCAAGACGACGCTTGCCCCACACGTCAACCTTCACAACCTTGCCGTTGTCCTTGCGGACGATCTCGAGGAACTTGTCCAGGGACGGGGCTGCAGTGCGCTCATCCTGGCTAGGATCCAGGATGATCATGATTTCGTAGTGACGCACGGACCTCATCACCTCCTGTGGTCTAGTAGTTTGTTCGGCCGCATCCCTTGTGGATGCAGCAGGAGGGTCGTTGCGTCAAGCAACCCCTCAAAAGTACCCCACCTGCGGGAAAAGGGGAAATTTCCGTGCGGTAGGAACTTTTGAGGGGTTGAGCATCCGGGTGGATCAGCGGTCAACCTCGTTGACCACCCCGTTCGGGTAGATGTCGACGTCGGTCCCGTCGAGCCCGATCTCCCAGTAGCCCTCATCCTCCCAGCCGACCTCGCCGTTGTCGGAGCAGCCCTCGGCGACGACGTGGACGACCTCGTCCTTGCCCACGTTTTCTTCGGTGAGCGCACGTTCGGCGTTCTCGGTGTACCCGCTGACCTCGCAGGGCGGCCCCTCGGCGGGACGGGAACCGGGCTGCGGGGCCGGCTCCGCAGCCTGCCCCTGATTCTCGGCCTGCGTCTGGGTCTGGGTCGTCGGCTCCCCGACCGGGGCGGAGACATCGGCCCGGTCGCGGTCACCGTCACCGTCCGGGTTGATGCTGGTGTCGCCCTCAACCGCGGGGGAGGTCACCGTCGCCGCATCGTCGGGGGCCTGCGGGGCCTGGCTGCCACCATTGTCGGAGCAGGCGGTCAGCGTCAGCGCGGCGGCACCCGCCAGGGCCAGGGTGGCGTGTCGGAATACTGCGCGGATCTTCATCTTTTCCCTCCGTCCACCGTCTTGCACGGTGCCTCAGTGTCTCAGCGTCACCATCCACGGTAGGGATTTTTCCGGCCAAAAGTAGGTTTCCGGATCCTGCCGGCAGCAATCCTCATCCGCCCCTCCCGCTCAGCCAGCGGTGGTGCCCAGGACCACCGCCAGGATCACCGGGATGACCGTCACCAGGACCAGGGCGGTGGCCAGCAGCCCGCCCACGAGCACGGCGGATTTCCCGTACATGAATCCCACGAAGGCCCCCGCGATGCACAGGAAGCCGAGGAAGACGCAGACGATGGCTACGAAAGTGGCAGTCATGTCACCCATCATCGCCCACGGGGGTGGCAGGGGAGCCCTCCCTCCGCTCACCGCCGCCCGCGTCCCGGCGCGGGCGCAGCGTGAAGGCGTCCTCCTCGCCGAAGGGGCCGGCCAGGGGGTCGCGGCCGTCGTGGGCGGCGCGGACCTTGTCGGGGGAGCGGCCCATCATCTGGCGGACCACCAGCACGATCATCGCGACGATGAGTCCGTCGCGGGTGAGGATCACGACGTCGAGAAGCTGTCCCGGGATGCCGTTGTTCTCCGCGCCGAGCATGTGCCACATGACCATCGGCCAGACCAGCATGTCGACGGCCATCCAGGTCAGCAGCAGTCGCCAGCGGGGCAGGGCCAGAACTGCGGGGACGACGAGCCACAGGGAGTACTGGGGCGACCACACCTTGTTGAGCAGCAGGAAGCAGGCGACGATCAGGAACACCAGTTCCGCGACACGGGGACGGCGCTCCACCCACAGCCCGAACGCGGCGATCGCCAGGCAGGCGGCGGCGAAGAGGAGGAAGGTGACGGCATTGAGGATGACGGGGTCTCCGGGGCCGGAGTCGAAGCCGGACCAGCCGGTCTCACGTGAGATCACGGCCCAGATGGTCGTCCACTCCCAGCCGCGCTCGCTGTTCAGCCGCAGGAATTCGTTCCACGCCGCGGGATAGGCGAGCATCACCGGCAGGTTGACCGCCAGCCAGGTGACGACGGCGGTGCCGAGCATGCCGAGGAAGGGTCGGAGCTTTCCGCCACGCACCGCGAGCACCAGGTAGGCGCCGAGGATGTAGAGCGGCCAGAGCTTGAACGCGGTGCCCGCGCCGATGAGCACGCCCGCCCACAACGGGTGTCCGCGCTTGACCGCGAGCATGGCCGCGGCGACGGCCGCGATGGAGGGGATGTCCCAGTTGGTGAACGCGTGGACGATCACCAGCGGGGAGGCGGCCACCAGGATGGTGTCCCAGATGCGGTTGCCCGCCAACTCGGCGACGATCCGGATGGTCAGCACCCACAGCGCGGACAGGGCCAGGGCGGTGAGCGCGAAGTACCAGCCGGCCTGGGGCAGCGTGTTGCCCGGCAGGGCGTCGACAAGCGGCCACGTCAGCCGGGTGAGCCAGCCCATCGCGCCCTGGAACAGGCCGGTGAGCACCGGGTACTCCAGGTAGCGGGTCAGGTCGCCCTCCTGCCAGGACCAGGCGTAGGGGAAACCGCCCACGTCGAGGCCGCGGCCGGCGAACAGCGGCACGAGGTCGTTGTAGCAGGCGGAGACGTACTGGCGGTTGCCCGACCAGTCGATGCCGAGTGTGCCGTCCTCACCACGGGCGCCCTGGATGCAGTTGGCCTTCGACAGGAAACCGAAGGACAGGAAGACCAGGGCGGTGAAGATCAGGGTGCGCAACGGAGTCCACCAGCGCGAGCGGCCCACCTCCGCGAACCGGCCCACGGGCCCGCCGAGGAAACCGATGAATCCGCGGGCGAGCGGTTCCGTCGTCGCGGGGGAGACCCGGCGCGCGGGGTGGGAGGGGCCCGAATCGGTACCGGTGCCGGTGGGGCGGCGGCCGTCCGACGGCCGGGGGTCCTTCTCGCGGATGGGGGCTTTCATACGCTCGCCGTGGCTCCTCGGGACGGGTGGGGGCTGTCTTGCGGGATGCGTCTTGACGGCCTCCCGCGCTTTCCCTGTAGACCGTAGGCCATGCCCTCGATCCAGCGCACCACGGCGGGGCGGCGGCACAGCGGTGGGGGCCGGCTGGGACGGCTGCGGCCCCGCTCCCGTGTCACGGGGGCGGGGCCGAACAGTGTGGAACCGGTCAGTGCGGGCCGGTGGGGTGCTACTCGGGGAGCAGGCCCTCGGGGAGGACCAGCTCCGGTAGCTCGATGCCCTCATCCGGGGAGGGGATCGGGAGCTCGAACGGGGCGGGATTCGGGGCCGGCTCCGGAGCCGGCTCCGGGGCGGGCGCCTCCGGTTCCCCGGTCGGTGCGGGGCTCTCGCCGCCGGTGCCGTCCTCGACGGGCGCCTCCGGCTGCGTGGCGGGAGCGGCCGGGGGAGCGGGGGCGTAGGTCGTCGCCGGCGGGATGTAGGCGCTGCCCGCGTTACCGGTGCCCCAGGTGACCGGGGCCGGGTCGTCGAAGTACTCGACCTCCCTGCCCTCCAGGGCACCGTCGAGCGTGTCCTTCCAGATGTCGGTGGGCGTGTTGGAGCCGTAGAGGTTGCCGCCCCACTCGTTGAAGATGGGGCCGCTGTCGGCGTCGCCGACCCACACGGCCGTCGACAGCTGCGGGGTCGCGCCGATCATCCAGGCGTCCCGGTTGTTGCCGGTGTCGCCGAGCTGGGTGGTGCCGGTCTTGGCGGCGGAGGGGCGCCCGCCCGCCAGGGCGTTGCCGTTGGAGTAGGCCGCGATCGGCTGCATGGCGTACATGACGTTGTCGGCGACGGTGTCGGACACGCGGCGCTCGCCCTCGCCCTGCTCGTGCTCGTAGAGCACCTCGCCGCTGCCCGTCTCGACGCGTTCGACGAAGTGGGTCTCGTGCCAGACACCGCCGTTGGCCAGGGTCGCCAGGGCGACGGCCATGTCCAGCGGACGGGACTGGTACTGGCCGAGAATGATGCCCTCGTAGGGTTGCTCACCGTTCTCGGTCAGGGTCTCCGGGACGCCCGGCAGGGAGCGGGCCATACCCAGGGCGTGCGCCATGTCGGCGGTGTCCTGGGTGCCGTTCTCCAGGTCGTTCTGCAGACGGATGAAGCTGGTGTTGTGCGAGTACTTCAGGGCCTCCTGGATGGAGCAGTAGCCGCACTGGTAGCCGGCGACGTTGTTGATCGTGATGCCGCCCGGCAGGGTCACCGGCGCGGAGCTGTACATCGTCGACAGCGGGATGCCCTGCTGGAGGGCGGCCGCCAGTCCGAAGATCTTGAAGGTGGAGCCGGTCTGCAGGGGGGCGTTGCCGTAGTCCCAGCCGGTGGCGTCCTCGCCGCCGTAGTAGGCGCGGACGGCACCGGTGCCGGGCTCGACGGAGACGGCGGCGGCCCGGTAGTTCGGGTCGAGGGAGGCCATGTTCTCCTGCACGGCGTCGACGGTCGCCTCCTGCGCCCGTGTGTCGATGGTCGTGGTGATGCGCAGACCCCGGGTGGTCACGGCCTCCTCGCTGATGCCGATCTCCTCCAGCTCCGCCATGACGTGGTTCTTGATCATGCCGTTGGTGCCGGTGGCCTCGGTGTAGGCGCTGTAGTCGGCCGGATCGCGGGTCTCCGGGTAAACCATCGCGGCCCGCTGCTCGGGGGTGAGCTCGCCCATCTCGACCATGCCGTCGAGGACGTAGTTCCAGCGGGCCTCCGCGCCCTCCGGGTTGGTCCAGGGGTCCAGCTCGCTGGGTCGCTGGATGGAGGCGGCCAGCACCGCGCCCTCCTCGACGGTCAGCTCAGAGGCCGACTTGCCGAAGTAGGCGTGGGCGGCGGCCTCGATGCCGTAGGCGTTGCGGCCGAAGTAGACGGTGTTGAGGTAGGCGGACAGGACGTCCTCCTTGGGCCACTGATTGGCCATCTTCACCGCGTAGACGAGCTCACGCGCCTTGCGGATGTAGGAGTGTTCGTTGCCCACCAGGGCGTTCTTGACGTACTGCTGGGTGATGGTGGAGCCGCCGCCGGCGGAGTCGTCGCCGGTGAGCTGGCCGAGGATGGCCCGGCCGTAACCGGTGACGGAGAAGCCCTGGTTGGTCCAGAACTCCCGGTCCTCGGCGGCCAGCACCGCGTTCTGCACGTGCGCCGGCACCTCCTCGAGCGGCACCTGCCGTCGGTTGCCCTCGGGTGGCACGACCCGCGCCAGCTCGGTCTCGGCGTCGGAGGCGTAGATGGAGGAGACCTGTGCGGCGGTCAGTTCCTCCGGCTCCGGCACGTCGACGGTGATGTAGGCGAAGAGAAAGGCGCCCAGGGGAATCAGCACCGCCAGCACGACGGCACCGATGATGGAGCGCTTGAGAATGGGGCGCCCCGTTTTCTGCTTTGTTGAGCCGGAGCGTGACCGCCCGGATTTTGCGCCGTTGGCGCCGTTGCCACCTTTGGCACCTCCGGTGCCGGTGGCGTTCTTTTTTTCAGACACCTCTAGTCCCCACTGTTATCACTGACGGCACTGTTACCACAGTGCACACTACTTCCTGACCGCCCCGGAAGGAACCGCAATTGACGCGGTTCACCCCGCGGTGGCGGTGACCGCCTTGAGCAGGTGGTTCCACCTGCACACCGGGCACACCTCCACGGTGTGGACGGTCACTTCCCGGCCGGTCCCGGCGATCTGCTCGATCTCCTCGGTGCTGCGCGCCGTGCCGGACATCCGGCCGAGCTGCTCACCGTGGATCCACTGCACCACCCGCAGTTCCTCCGAGTCACAGATCGGGCAGGGGGCGCCCGCCGGCACCCCGTGGAAACGGGCGGCGGTCACGAGCAGGAAGTCGGCGTCGCAGATCTCGTCCCGCTTCACCGAGCCGCGGTGCCAGCGGGCGAGCAGCATCCGGCGCTCCCACTGGTGCGAGATTTCATTGCGATAGACGACCACGTGGACATTCTATCCCCGCCCGCAAAACGGCTGCCCGGATTGCTTCTGAATCGATCAACGCGGGCTTTCTTGATCGATCCGGTGGGCAATCCCGGTCTCCTGCCGACGCCCCCGGCTTACGGTGGGAGGCTGGTGCGTCGGGCCTGCGCCGGACAACCGGCCGCACGGCGCCGTCGTCACAGTCACCGTCCGCTCAAGCGGCGGCGGTGACGCGGAAACAACATCGACTCCGAGGAGTGAAGCGATACATGGGCAAGGTCAGAGTGGCGATCGCCGGCGTGGGCAACTGCGCCGCGTCGCTGGTGCAGGGCGTGGAGTTCTACCGGGACACCCCCGTCGAGGAGAAGGTGCCGGGCCTGATGCACGTGGCCTTCGGTGAGTACCACGTCAGCGACGTCGAGTTCGTCGCCGCCTTCGACGTCGACGCCGAGAAGGTCGGCAGGGATCTCGCCGAGGCGCTCGACGCCTCCGAGAACTGCACCATCAAGATCGCCGACGTCCCGACCACCGGCGTGACCGTCCAGCGCGGACCGACCCTCGACGGCCTGGGCCGGCACTACCGGGAGACCGTCACCGAGTCGACGGCCGAGCCCGTCGACGTCGCGCAGGCGCTCCGCGACGCCGAGGTCGACGTCCTGGTCTCCTACCTGCCGGTCGGCTCAGAGCAGGCCGACAAGTTCTACGCCCGGGCCGCCCTCGACGCGGGGGTCGCCTTCGTCAACGCCCTGCCCGTGTTCATCGCCTCCGACCCGGAGTGGGCGCAGAAGTTCGTGGACGCCGGCCTCCCGATCGTCGGCGACGACATCAAGTCCCAGGTCGGTGCCACCATCACCCACCGCGTGATGGCCAAGCTCTTCGAGGACCGCGGCGTGCGCCTGGAGCGGACCATGCAGCTCAACGTGGGCGGCAACATGGACTTCAAGAACATGCTCGACCGCGACCGCCTCGAGTCCAAGAAGATCTCCAAGACCCAGGCCGTGACCTCCAACCTCCACGAGAGTCCGCTGGCCGGCAAGGTCTCCGACCGTAACGTCCACATCGGCCCCTCCGACTATGTCGAGTGGCTGGACGACCGTAAGTGGGCCTACGTCCGCCTGGAGGGCAGGGCCTTCGGCGAGGTGCCGCTGAACCTGGAGTACAAGCTCGAGGTCTGGGACTCCCCGAACTCCGCCGGCATCATCATCGACGCCGTCCGGGCCGCCAAGATCGCCCTGGACCGCGGCGTCGCCGGGCCGGTCCTGCCGGCCTCGGCCTACCTGATGAAGTCCCCGCCGGTCCAGCTCGGCGACGATGAGGCCCGCGCGCAGCTCGAGGCCTTCATCATCGGCTCCGAGGACTGATTGGGGCACCCGGGGCACGGGATTCGGGATTATACGTTTCTCGGGGAAACATGCCTATGATGAGGCCATGACAACTCCGAGGCCCGAGGACATCGCCGCACGTATCCGTCCGGCACTCACCAAGCTCTACGTGATGTACTTCCGCATCGCGGAGCAGTCCGACCTGACCGGGCCGCAGCTGTCCATCCTGTCCCGTCTCAAGGAGCGTGGCCCCTCACGCATCAGCCAGATCGCCCGGGAGGAGGGCATCCGGATGCCCACCGCCTCGAACGCGCTGCACCAGCTGGAGCAGCGGGAGCTGGTCGAGCGGATCCGGGACGAGTCGGATCGTCGCGGTGTCCGCGTCACCCTCACCCCGCTGGGGGAGAGCGAGCTGCAGCGCGTCGGCGAGGAGCGCACGAAGTATCTCGCCGACATGATCGCCACCCTCGATGAGGAGCAGCTCTCCCGCGTCGACGAGCTCGCCGGCGTGATCAACGAGCTCGCCGACAAGTACGGTGCCGACCTGATTTCCTCCGACACCGAGTAAACGGGAATAATGGGAGGCGTTCACTCGGCCCTCATGTTCCTCAACCCCCGTTTACTGAATGTCACATAACGACGTCTCTTCCTCCCCTGACCCGGACGCCACCCCGATCCGGGTGCTCGTAGCCTGGCGCCCCGACTCCCGGGGCACCGAGGCGATCGAGTTCGCGGCGTGGCTGGCCCGCACCACCGATGTGCGTGTGCGTGCGGTGACGACTCTCCTGCGCCCGTGGCCCTCGACGTCGCTGAGCAAGCTCGGCGGCAAGTACCGCAAGTGGTACGAGAAGGAGGCCGCCGCCTGCGAGCAGAAGGTGCGTCGGGCGTTCACCAACGCGGGCATCGAGAAGGACTCCTGGGATGAGCGGGTCTCCGTCTTCGCCGACGGGACCTCCGAGTCGGTGCTGCTGACCGAGGCCGCCGACGAGTACGACGCCCACCTGGTCATCCTCGGCTCCGGGGCCACCGCCCCCAAGGGCCGCTTCCTCGCCGGCTCCACCGCGGACGCGCTGCTCCACTCCTCGCCGAAGCCACTGGGCCTGGCCCCGCGGGCGGTCAAGCTCTCCAAGCGCGGCATCACGCGCGTCAACTTCGCCTTCCTGGACAGCCGGGGCACCGAGCACGACTCCAGCCTCCACTTCGCCGCGCACCTGGCCGCCCGCTGGTCCGTCCCGCTGCGCATCCTCGCGTTCTCCCCGTCCGGTATCGCGGACCCGCTCCTGCATGACCGGCGGGATCTGAGCAGTGAGCTCACCGACGAGTGGCGCGAACACTCGCTGGCGATGCTCGACCGCGCCGGCGACGCCGTCAGTGACCGCTACCCGGAACTCACCGTCGAGACCGAGATCGGCACCGGCGTCGGGTGGGCCGGGGCGATCGACGCCCTGAAGTGGAAGAAGGGCGACCTCCTGTGCCTGGGCTCCACTCCGCTCGGGCCGATCGAGAGCGTGTTCATCGGTTCCACCGCCACCGATTTCCTCCGCCACGTGCGCGTCCCCGTGGTCATCCACCCCGCACCCCGCACCTGAGCCACGGGCTAGAGTGGGGTCCATGAGTGAGGACAAGTTCAGCGGGGATGACACGCCCGGATGGGACCGCAGATCCGGTCATCCCGAGAACGATCTGTCGAGGGACGAGGAGTACGGCATCCCTCCCCGGCCGGAGCCGAGGACGTTCGATGACCTCGCCGACTCCGTCGATCCCGTCGCCCAGGAGGAGCGCAACCGCCGGTCCGGCCGGCAGGCCGTCGCCTGGCTGGTCGGGGTTCCCGTCCTGACGTTCGTGCTGGCCGTCGTGCTGGGCGTCGTCTTCCGTCTCCTCGGCGGACCACTGTGTGAGGACGGTGACTCCACGTGGCTGTGCACCCGTTCCGCCCAGATCTGGTGGCCGATCATCACCAGCCTCGTGCCGGTGACCGGCCTCCTCGGCTGCGCCGTGATCATCGTCCGCAAGCTGCGCACCTACACCCGGTGGCGGATCTGGATGGGCGTGTTCTGGGCCCTCGTCCCCTTCACGATGCTGTGGATGACCTCCACGATCCCGATCGCCATGACCGGCGGCGACTTCTTCTGATCCGCCGCCCCGAGCAGACTTGAGGCCCGTCACCACGAACTGCGGTGACGGGCCTTCGCCGTGCGGGGCCGGGCACCGGCGAGCGGCTACGCTCCCGACCGCTGGCTACCGGGCCACCAGCTGTGCCGCCACCTCCACGCAGCCCGGCCGCCCGCAGTGGCTGGTCGCCGTCTCCGCCGCGCAGGCCTCGCAGACCAGCACCTGCTTACGGCAGGTGTCCTCGTTGACGCAGTTGATGAAGTTCTCGGTCGCCCCGCCGCAGTGGATGCATCGGCCGAGCCTTTGATGGTCCTCGCCGAACTCCATGTGCATGCGCTTGTCGAAGACGTACAGCGAGCCCTCCCACAGGCCGGAGTTGCCGTATTTCTCGCCGTAGCGGACGATGCCCCCGTCGAGCTGGTAGACCTCCTTGAACCCGCGGTTGATCATCAGCGATGACAGCACCTCGCACCGGATGCCGCCGGTGCAGTAGGTGACCACCGGCCTGTCCTTCAGCTCGTCGTACTTGCCGGACTCGATCTCCGCGATGAAGTCGTGGGTGGTGTCCACGTCGGGGACCACGGCGTTGCGGAAGCGGCCGATCTCGGCCTCGCGGGCGTTGCGTCCGTCGAAGAAGACGACGTCGTCGCCGCGGGCGTCGACAAGCTCGTTGACCTCCTCCGGGGCGAGGTGGACGCCGCCGCCGACGACGCCGTCCGCGTCGACCTCCAGCTCGTCCGCCGCGCCGAACGCGACGATCTCGTCGCGGGCCTTCACCGACAGTTTGGGGAAGTCGTCGGCGCCGCCTTCGGACCACTTGAACTCCATGTCATGGAAGCCGGGGTAGTCGCGGGTCTTGCGGATGTAGCGCTTGCAGGCGTCGATGTCACCGCCGACGGTGCCGTTGATGCCGTGGGGGGAGACGATGATGCGCCCCTTGAGTCCCAGGGACTCGCACAGGTCGCGCTGCCAGAGCATCACGGCCGTCGGGTCCGGGATCGGGGTGAAGCGGTAGTACAGAAGGATCTTGCTGATCGACACCCGGGGAAGTGTAGTGGGTGACTGAGCGGCCTCCGAACCTGGCCGTCCGTCAACCCCCGGGTGCTCTACCGCTTCCGGTACAGCGACTTGCGCCAGTACTCCGGCTCGGAGGTGACCAGCACGCCCAGGTTGCGGAAGATGTCCTCGTCCACGGAACCGAGGATGGTGGTGGTGTGCACGTCACAGCCCTGCAGGTTCTTCAGCTCGGCCAGGGCCCGGCGCGCCTCGTTGTTACCGGCCGCGGAGACCGACAGGGCGATGAGCACCTCGTCGGTGTGCAGGCGCGGGTTGCGGGAGCCGAGGTGGGTGGTCTTGAGCGTCTGGATGGGCTCGATCGACTCCGGGGAGAGCAGGTGCAGCTCGGGGTCGATGTCCGCCAGGTGCTTGAGTGCGTTGAGCAGCATGGCGGCGGAGCAGCCGAGCAGGGGAGAGGTCTTGCCCGTGATGATGGTGCCGTCGGCGAGTTCGATGGCGGAGCCCGGCAGTTCGGTGCGCTCGGCCACGGCCAGGGCGGGGGCGACGACGCGCCGGTCCTCGATGGCGCAGCCGGCCTTGCTCATGACCATGGCGACACGGGAGGAGACGATGTCGTCGAGCTCCTCGCGCCGCTCGTCCACCAGGGCCTTGTAGTAGCGGCGGATGATCTCCTGGCGGGCGGCCTCCCGGCACGCCTCGTCGTCGGAGATGCAGTGACCGGCCATGTTCACGCCCATGTCGGTGGGCGACTGGTACGGCGAGGAGCCGGCGAGCCGCTCCAGCATGGTCTTCAGCAGCGGGAAGACCTCGACGTCGCGGTTGTAGCTGGTGACCTGCCTGTCGTAGGCGGACAGGTGGAAGGGGTCGATGACGTTGATGTCGTCGAGGTCGGCGGTGGCGGCCTCGTAGGCGAGGTTGACCGGGTGCTCGAGCGAGAGATTCCAGATGGGGAAGGTCTCGAACTTGGCGTAGCCGGCGGCCTGGCCGCGCTGGTACTCGTGGTAGACCTGCGACAGGCAGGTGGCCAGCTTGCCGGAGCCGGGGCCCGGGGCGGTGACCACCACGAGGTCGCGGGAGACGTCCACGTAATCGTTGGCGCCGAAGCCCTCCTCGGAGACGATGCGGCGGGTGTCGGTGGGGTAGCCGGGGATCACGCGGTGGCGGGAGACCTTCAGCCCCAGGCGGGTCAGCCGCTCCGCGAAGGCCTGGGCCATCGGGTTGTCGTCGGTCAGCTGCGTCATGACGACGTGCTCGACCAGGAAGCCGCGCTCCCGGAACACGTCGATCAGCCGCAGGGCGTCCTCCTCGTAGGGGATACCCAGGTCGGCGCGGACCTTCTGGCGTTCCAGGTCCTTGGCGTTGAGGCACACGACGATCTCGAGATCGTCCCTGATGCGCTCGAGCATCCTGATCTTGTTGTCCGGGGTGAACCCGGGCAGGACGCGGGAGGCGTGGAGATCGTCGAAGAGCTTGCCGCCCATCTCCAGGTAGAGCCTGCCGCCGATCTCCCGGCGCCGGGCGTTGATGTGCTCCGACTGCAACTCGATATAGCGGTCTGGATCGAATCCTTGCGTGTGTGGCATGCGCTTGTCAGCCTCTCCGACGTCTCCCGGGTATGACTGGAACGACTCTACCCTCTGGGAGTGGGCGCGCTGAGTGCGCAGGTGAGCGGCGGGTGGAGTGCGGTGTGAGCGCTTGTCGACGCTCGTGTGGGTAGCGGTTATCCGTGCGCGGTTCCCGGAAACGGCATTGGATAAGAGTTATCCAATGGTAAATTGAGGGATCATCGTTGGATAACTCTTAAAGAGTGACGGATTGACGTGCCATCACTCGTTACCCGCTACCCGCGTGGATGCTGGGTACTCCTCCCGGGCCACTGTCTGGCGGAGATCCTTTCATCTTCGGAAAATCCCTGGCGACTAGGCCCAACGAAGACCCCCACCACGTGGTTGGGGCTTCGAGACGCGAGGCTGCGGTCAGGACTCCTTGAGAAGCACCGATGTGCTCGGGTAGCTCTCAGCGAAATTGTCCGGCAGCGGGGCGATGAAGACGTTCTCCGTGCGGGTGCGGGTGACCTTCCACTCACCGGCGATCCGCCGGAATTTGTTGTTGAGCCTGCTGGAGCGCAACAGCGCCGTACCGTCCGAGTACAGCCAGGGCTGCATGTGGATCCAGTAACCCTGTGCCTCATCCCCGTCCACGTAGATCTGCTCCGAGGTGAGGTAGTGGGCATTGAGGATGAGCTTCGGATCCTGATCCGCTGGCCAGAATCGGTTGAAGTGGGCGCGGATGGCGTCCTTGCCCTCCGCCTTGCCGAACTGCCCGGTGTAGTATTCGCCGACGCCTTCCCACACGGCGTCCTCGGAATAGAGCTCCAGGATCTGCTCGATGCGTTCCTCGTCGCTGACCGGGGGGAACCCGGGGAACGGGGTATCGCAGAGGAACATGTACTTCGCCTGGATACGGCGGATTTCGGCTTCCGCCTCCAGGACATCGATCCGACGTTCCAGCCTGGTGATCATATCTTCGGTCATCCTCAGTTCCCCTCCGTGCTTTCGGTGCTCCCGGCTGTCTCGATATCCCGCACGACCGCCTTGGCCCGCTCCACCCAGCCGCGGACGTCCGCACCGGTCACCCCGTGCGGCAGCTGTGCGAGTCGTAGCGTCATCGTGTACATGCCGGAGGGATCACGGACCGGCAGCACCATGGAGCCGACATTGTAGATTTCGTCGTCCTCGACTTCGCGGGGGTCGTAGTCCAGCCGGGTGGCACCGATCGCTTCCCGGATGCTGCGCTCCTCCAGCGGGGTCAGGTTCGCTTTCTTGTACTCCCGGGTGGCGCGGATCATCTGGTCGTAGGCATTCGATCCGGCTTCAGGCAGGAGCGCCAGCAGGTAGCCGTGCTCCCGGATGAACGCCAGACGCTTCAGGTGCCGTTCGCGCACCTCGTCGGAGACGTTCTTCAGCTTGTTCATCCACCGTTCCTGAAGCTCGGCGGGCTTATCGAACATGTAGCTGTCACCGATCGGGGGAACCAGGGGGAACCGGCTTGCCAGACCACCTTCACGGGTGGCATCGGCTGACAGCTCCGAGAAGACGGTGGCGAATTCGTCATCGCTGATGGCGGCGAACACCGAGACCTCACAGCCGATCGAATGCGCCAGATCCTCCAGCTTCTCGCTGGTGCTGTGGGCGGCGTGGATCGCGGGGAGAATCTCGTGGCTCATCCGGGACACCTGCTCAGCGCCGGCGAAGCTACCGTACCCACCCTGGAAGAACAGCAGCGGTGCCACCGAGTTGGTCACCTGGAGATCAGCGACCGAGCAGAGCACGATCCAGTGGTCCCCGGCCTCGACGACATCCGCGATGGTGGTGTCGACCCAGGCAATCGAGTTCTTCAGGATCGGGTCTCCGGAAGGCGAGGGGTACCAGTCGATGCCGTCGAGCTTGTTCTCCCAACGCTGCGCTATGGCCAGCATCTCGGCCTGCTGTTCGCCACCGAGGATGTTGATGCACAGCGAATCGCAGTTGCGCAGCTTCTGGAAGGTCCGCGAGGTCTTCATCGGCATGAAGGACACCAGCGGCGGATCCAGGGAGACCGAGGCGAAGGTGCCCACGACGAGCGCCAAAACCTCACCTTCCGCGCTGCGCCCCGTGACGACGGCGACGCCGGTGGGGTAGTGGCCCATCACTTCACGAAAGACCCTGGGATCAAATGTTTCGGGAACGGTGGCGGTCATGGTGAAAGTCCTTTCTGTTTGAGGGATACGGGAGCCGGATCCCGGTCTCAGGCATCGGTCCTGGCGTGGTGTTCCTGCAGGCGCCGACCCAGCCGCTCTGGACGGAGCAGGAGGGCGGCCACCAGGCCGGCGACAACCAGGAAAACGCCGGTGATCAGGAAAGCGGAGTGAACGCCGTCAGCCATCGCCACGGCCATCGCCACCGTCGGCTCGGTACCGCTGGCCGGGGCCTGGTATCCTGCGGCGGTCATCAGCCAGCCCACCAGGATCGGGGAGATGATGGCGCCGAAAGCGGCGAATCCACCCAGGGTGGCCATCATGATGGGGCGCTGCTTCGGCCCGACCGCGTAACCGATGGCGGAAGCGGCCATCGGGAATACCAGGCTGCATCCACCTGCGATTGTCAGCAGGAGCACGGACAGAGCGTCCGGAGCGACGGGCACCAGCAGGAAGGCGAGACCGGCAACGGCCGTCGACAAGCCGAAGGGGACCGCGATGGCCACGTGCGCGGAGCGTCCGCTCTTGAGCAGTCGCTGGCCGAGCCATCCCAGCACTAGCAGAACCAGCGCACCCAGCACCCACGGGAAGGTGGTGTAGACGCCGACCTCAGAGAGTGAGAGCCCGATGACGGTGTCCAGGTACTGCGGGAGCCAGGTGGTCAGGAACCCCTGGACCCAGAAGTTGGAGGCGCCGCCGAGCAGCGCCGCCAGGAACGCGAGGCTGAACAGCGCGTACCAGATGTTAACCGGCTTCTGCAGGTCCACCGTGTCGGTATCGGTTTCGGGGTCGGTAGCCGCAGGGGAGGCCACCGGGGCGTCATCACGCGCCGGGGCGGTCTTCGCGCCGCCGGCACTGTAGGGACCATCGCCGCCGAAGATCAGCCAGACAGTGATCCAGACCAGGCCGATGATGCCGAGTGCACCGAACGCCCAGCGCCAGCCCCACATGCCGATCACCCAGGCGATGAAGGGAGCGGCGAATACGGGACCCAATGTGGAACCGATGGCGATCAGATTCGAGGGCAGCGCCCGGCGCGAGGGGTGGAACCAGGTGTGTGCGGAGGTCAACGACATCGCGGTGGCAGGTCCCTCAGCACCGCCGAGGATGATGCGGGTGGCCAGCAGCACCGCCGCGCCACCTCCGAGCAACATCGGGAACTGCATGACCGCCCACGTGACACCGAGAGCGAGGATGATCCAACGGACGGAAAATTTGGACGCCAGGATGCCGGTAATGACCGAGACAATGGCGTAGAGGAAGAAGAAAGCACTCCCGATGAAACCGAATTGTGTCGGGGTCAGCCCGAGCTCCGGCATCGCCTGTGGAGCGACCAAACCCAGGACCGCCTTGTCCGCGAACGCGATGACCTGAAAAACCACCAGCAGTCCGACGATGATCCAGGCGCGGGCCGTGGGACGATGCCTGTCCCGGCTGATGCTTTCCGATTCTGCCGGTGCTAACCCCTCCACCGACTGCTTTGTGACTGTCATCATCTCTCCGATCCCCGGACGAGTTCCGGTGTCTCTCTATGGATGTGACAGAAAAGTAACTGTGATCCGCCTTACACAGATAGTGGGGAAACCTTTACTCCGGATCTCTCCTATAGGAAAAAGACCTCACGTAGGGTGAGTTTCACAATTTGTTGACGTGAATAACCCCACACCGGCAGACTTCACCAGCCGTGCAGGAGAATCGATGACTTCGACCTACCGGAACCGGGGCATCAGCGAACAGGTGACGGCCGTCCACAACGGCGACATCACCGCCGCTGAACTCGCCACCGCGGTCCGAACCGACATCAGCCGCTACGAGAACCAGCTCAACGCCTGGATCGCCCTCGCCGAGGTGAACAATCCACTCCCAGATCTCTCCGGTGGTGCTCTTACGCCCACCGAATTCCGCCCGCTGGAAGGGGTGTCGATCGGGGTAAAGGACATTATCGACGTCGCGGGCCTGCCGACCCGCTCAGGTTCGCCGGTGACATCCGATGCCCCAGCCACCACCGACGCCGCGTGCGTCGCCCGCTTCCGCGAGCTCGGTGCAGTAATCCAGGGAAAGACGGTGACCACCGAGTTCGGCTACTTTTCTCCGGGACCGACCGTCAATCCCTGGGACCACGGGCGCACACCGGGGGGATCCTCCAGTGGTTCAGCAGCCGCCATCGGCGCCAATACCATCGCCGTCGCCCTCGGCACGCAGACAGCGGGTTCACTGACCCGCCCCGCGTCCTTTTGCGGCGCTGCAGGCATGGTGCTGGCTGTCGGGTCGACCCCGATGGCCGGTGTGTCCGGGCTGAGCGAAACACTGGATGCCCTCGGTCTGCTGACCCGCTCGGTGACCGATCTGGCCTACGTCTACTCCACGTTCACTGGTCAAGACCTCGAGGGCATCGCGGACCCGTCCCCAAAGTCCACACTGCACATCTGGCACGGCTCCGATCTGCTGCCGCTGGCCCCGCAAATGCAAGACCTGCTGCGGGAGATCCCGCGGCTCGCCACTGATCTCGGAGTCGACCACGAAGACCTTGACTGGAACGACCACGTGACGACCCTCGCCGACGACCACCGCATGGTGATGGGGTACGAAGCCGCACAGACGATGGCAGCTGTCATGACCGAGCACGAGACAGAGCTCAGCCCCCAGCTACAGGAACTGTTGCGCGGCGGTGCCGGGATCAAGGAGCAGGATTACCGGGAGGCGCTGACCCGTCGAGACATCTCCCGGCGCGCCCTTGAACGGCTGCTCGGCCCCGGCGGAGTGATCATCGGCCCCGCCGCCCAAGGTCCGGCCCTCAACCGAGACAAAGGTACCGGGTCGCCGGATCTCAGCCGCGCCTGGCAACTGCTCGGTCTGCCCGTGGTTGTTGTCCCTGGTGCCCGGTCCACCACCGGAATGCCGCTGGGGTTGCAGCTGATCGGGCTGCCCGGCTCGGAGCAACGCCTGCTCGCGCTCGGGCAAGACCTCGAGAAGCAACTGCGGCGTCTGCCCTCGTTCTCTGAACACACCTCCCAACCGACGCTGAAGGACCTGACATGGTAATCAAGCCCCGACCGACCAATCACCACCACATGTTCCTCACCTGTTACGAGGACACCTTCAACTATGGCTGGCATCATGTTGACCTGTTCGTGCATGACGAACACGGCCGGGAAGTGAACTGGGTCCACTGGACCGTGGAGGCGGACGGTCCGGAGGCCGCGGACACGTCTGTTCGCCGAGAGGAGCCGGACCTTCGCCGCACCACCGCCTGGAAGCACCAGGTAAGTGCTTTCGGGATGAACTACTGGACCGCTGACGCAGCCTGGGACTGAAACAACCATGACCAGCTCACTCATCTCCTCTGGGCCCAAGAGCAGGAACGCCGTGCCCCAGGACATCGACTCCGTTCCGCCCACCAAGGTCTACGTCATCGACGATGACCCGGAACTCTGCGAATCTGTCGAATGGCTACTCGACAGTGCGGCCATCTCCTGCACCATCTGCAACAGCGCCGATGAGTTCCTCAACCAGTTCGATCCGGGCAGTCCGGCTTGTCTGGTCCTCGATGTGCGCATGCCGCGAATGAGCGGTACACGTCTTCAGGAACGTCTCAACGAGATTGCCCCGCACGTGGCCATCATCTTCGTCTCCGCGCACGGTGACATCAATATGTCTGTGTCCACGATGAAGGCCGGCGCGCAGGATTTCCTGGAAAAGCCTTACGAGCCCCAGCGGCTGATCGACGCCGTGCAGCTTGGGGTGGACAACGCGGCGCAGCGCTTCCTGACCTATTCTCAGGCTCGCGAGCTGTCCGAGAAGATCGCCCTGCTGACTCCCCGGGAACGGGAGGTGCTGGTCCTAGTCATCGAGGGGCTACCCAGTCAGACCATCGCCCGCCAGCTGGGGATGAGTGTCAAGACCGTAGACGTGCATCGCACCCGCATCAAGATGAAGACAGGCGCGGACAGTATCGGCACGTTGGTACGCGATATTCTGCGGTACAACGTCAGCGTGTCCTGATCCAGGGGGAAGCATCGGGGCCGCACGGGCTTGTGTGGAGTGATTAGCGCGTATTCCCAGGAAGCCCAATGGAGGCTGTAAACGTCGGCCGGCGATCAGCGAGACCTGGATCCACCGCTTACCCGCGTCGAAAAACGCAGAGAAGGCCAGGGACACTGCCCCCGCTGAAGACCCCGCCCATCATGAGCATCGAGAGGATGACGGACGCCCAGGTATGCAGACTCTCCTTTATAACTGGGAAGAGATCCTGCGGCGCGAGGAAGAAGAGGAGCCCATCCATCCGCCCAGATCAACAGGAGGTCCGGGATGAGGTGGAGGCGGTCGGGGGTCCTAGATTGAGGGGAGTACAATATCCACCTCAATCTGTACCGCAAGGAAAGCCCCTTCTTCGCTTGAGTGACAGGGATGGTTATTTTCCTCTGCGCAGCAACGGGACTAGGTGGAAAACAACAGCTCCACCCCTCCGCTTTTCGCAGACCTGGTGGAAACCCGTGCAGGATGCAGGGCCTCAGCGACATCAGATTGCTCGAAGAGGGTGGGCGTCCAATTTTCCGACCATCCCAGAACGGCCCCGTTCTACACTGGAACGGGACCGGATTCGGTGTCACGTGTCAGAAGTACTCCAGCACCAGTTTCGGATCCTTCGTCCGGGAGACGCACACTGCCATGGTCTCGCCGGCCTCGCGATCCGACTTCGTCAGCACGTTGTCACGGTGCTCCGGAGTACCCTCCAGCACCTCCATGATGCAGGTGCCGCAAATGCCCTCCTCACAGGACGTGTCAATGCCGCAGCCAGCGTCGTTGAGCACCTCGACAATCGAGCGGTCGGCGGGCACGTGGTAGGTCTCCCCGTCGAGCTCGACGTCGAACTCGGTGTTCTCGTAGGCCTCCTCCGGCTCCGTTGGCTTGAAGTTCTCGAAGTGGATGGACTCCTCCGACAGCTTCTTCCCGGCGATGGTCCTCACATTGTCCATGAATCCCTCGGGACCGCAGACGTACAGATGAGTGTTCTCGGGAGTGGCCTCGACGGTCTCCGTCAGCCGCTGCTTCTGCTCTTCGCGGCCGACTCCGAGATGCGCGTGGAGCTTGTCCGGGCACTTCTCGGTGAGGAGCGGCAGGAAGGCGGCCTCCTCCTCGCTGCGGGCGTAGTAGTGCAGTTCGAAGCTGATGTCACGCACATCCATGTACCGGGCGAGGCTGAGCATCGGGGTGATACCGATGCCGCCGGCAACGAGAATATGGTGCTCGGCATCCTCAGCGATCTGCAGCAGGTTACGGGGGGCGGAGACCTGCAGCTGGTCCCCGATTTTCAGCTCGTGCAGTGCCTCCGAGCCACCCCGGCCACCCTCCTCGCGCTTGACCGCGAAAAGATACGCATCCTCACCGTCGGGTCGACCGCACAACGAGTACTGTCTGGTCAGTGAATTAGGACCCACGACGTCGATGTGCGCGCCGGGGGAGTAGTGCCCGACCGGCTTACCGTCGGGCAGCGTCAGATAGAACGACTTGATGGTGGGGGTCTCCTGGACAATGTCCGAAACCACAACGTCGATGAGAGACATCTCTGCACTCCCCTTTCCTTGACTGTTCGGTCAATACCGACCGGTGACCGGCGATGGTGGTTGGATCAGCGGACGTAGAGGCCGCCGTTGATGTCCCAGCAGGCACCTGTGACGAAGGCGGCATCCTCGTCAGCGAGCAGCGACACCGTCTTGGCGATGAAGGCGGGGTCGCCCAGGCGCTGAACCGGGATGCCCTCGATCACCTTGTCGAGTTTGTCGGCGGGGACGGTCTGGTGGACGATCGGCAGATCGTGTGGGCCAGGTGAGATAGCGTTGACTGTCACGCCACGTCCCGCCAGCTCGCGGGCGAAGATCTTGGTGGTGGTCAGGATCGCACCCTTAGAGACCGCGTAGTGACCGCCCGTCGCCGTGCCGCCGTTCTGCCCCGCCAGCGAGGCCATGTTGATGATCCGGCCGTAACCCTGATCGGCCATGGCTGCGCCGAAGACCTGGCACCCGAAGAAGATGCTGTCCACATTGGTGGTGAGCACCTGATTGAAATCCTCCTCCAAGAGGGTCATCAGGTCGGCGGCACGGGTCACTGCGGCGTTGTTGACGAGGATCGTGGGAGTCGCCCATTCTGCGGTGATGTCTTTCAGAGCCCGGACAAAATCCTCCCGCTTCGACACGTCGAGCCGGAGAGCCCGGGCTGTGGAACCGTCGGTGGAGAGCTCCTTGGCCAGCTCCTCCGCCTTATCCACCGCGATGTCGGCGAGGCCGACGCGGTTACCATCGGCGTGCAGCTTACGGACTATTTCCTGTCCCATGCCTCCGGCGGCGCCGGTGACGACCGCGACACCCGGGATATGTGCTGTTTCTGTCATGATGCCTCTCCTAGATGAGGAAGCCGGCGGCACTGACGGCGTCTTCACTGTTGATGAGGCGGGCGACCTTCTGGGCGATGCGGCCACCGTCGTCGGACAATGCGATAGTGTGCGTCAGTTCCGCTCCGAGGGTCTGGTGGCTGTTGCGCTTGAACGCGGTGAGCACCTGCGTGGAACGGATGATCACCTCGTCGTCCGAGACCGACTTGACCACGAATGTGGACACCACCCGCGCGGTTCGGGCTGCAGCGACAGCGGAGGGTGCATAGCCCTGCATCATGCGCTCGACGCGCAGGTGACGCATCCGCTTGTCGTCGTAGATCATGTTCAACGAGGCTGCGAAATCTTCGGTGTCAGGATCGATCGGCACCACGTAGTAGGCCTCGTCCGTGAACAACTCTTCCCAGGCCGGGTAATCCTTGGCATCCAGGATCGCGGCCTCCTTCCAGATCAACTCGATGGCGCAGAGCACCCGCTCATCGGAGAGGCTGGTCGACTGGAGGTTCAGCAGGGAATTAGTCATCGCTCATCATCTTCTTCCACATGTAGTAGGCCTCACGCATGCCGGTCTCGTCGGTGACATGCGAGGTGGGCCAGCCTTCGTCGTTCTTGTATTCGCGGTTCAGACCACGGTTGACCAGAATCGGCATGTTCGGGTTGCCGCCGGCGCCAATCTGCACCCGGTCCCAGCCCTCTGCGTCGTCCGGTGACCCGAAGCCGAAGGGCCCCTGGAAGTGCTCGTGGATGCGCAGCCGCTCACGGTTGACGCTCTCGGGGCCGCCGTCCATGCCAATGGCCATGTGCCAGATCTCTGTCTCATTCACCGAGATCGGGATCAGCACCCGGAAGAAGGCGGAGGACATGCCGATGTTCGGGAACATGTTGAGGTTGAAGCCACACCCATGCATCGAACGCATGTAGCGGCGGATGCGCTCCGGGCTCTCACCCGCCGCCTCCAGCTCATCGACGAGGTGCTGGAACCGCGGCTGGATCTCCTCAGTGCCGTCGTCGATGTCCAGGTCCACGTGAGCCGCCGCCATGATGCCCACGCTGTGGCCATTGCCCAGGGCGTGGGTCTCGGCCGCCGGGTCGTCCATAAACGACATCATGTCGGCGGTCTCCTCGTCCACCGATGCCATCCACGACTTGTGCACCATCGGGAAGTGGTAACCGTCCGTGGTATTCTCCAGCTGGATCTTCCAGTTGCCCTTGAAGCGGAACTTGTGGATGCCGATGACCTTCGTCGGAAAACCGTTGGACTGCTTCAGGAAGCGCTCCATCCAGATCTTCGCGTCACCCAGGTGCTCCTCCAGCGGCGGGGCGTCCTCGTTGAAGGTCGCGAAGATCATGCCCAGGTAGGACTCGGTGCGCAGCTTCTGCAGCGGGAAGTTCTTCTTGTCCACCACACCTTCGTACCCATCGGGGTAGGGGATGCCGCGCAACCGGCCATCCAGGGTGTAGGACCAGTTGTGGTACGGGCAGGTGAAGCCGTTCGCCTTGCCGTTGCGCTGGTCGCAGACCGTGGCGCCCCGGTGGCGACAGCGGTTGAGCAGGGTGTTGAAGTTGCCCTTGCGGTCGCGGTTCACGATCACCGGCTGGTCACCGACATGCGTGGTCTTGAACGAACCGGCCTCGGGGACCTCGCTCTCATGGGCAACCCACACCCAGGTCTTGTAGAAGATCTTCTCCATTTCCTCCTGGAAGATCTCTGGATCGGTGTAGAGCGCGCCGGCGACCCGGTCGCCCTCGACCAGGGTGGCGAATCCGCCCATGGGTTCCTGCGTGGTGGTCATCGTTTTCCTCCAGTTGTTGTGGTGAGTCAAAGTGAGCTGTAGGCCGGATCAGAGTTCGACGTCGTCGCGGATGACCAGCTCCCGGCCCATCCGCGCCTCGATCTTGAAGTACTTCCACAGGGCGAACTCGCCGACCATGATGGTGCGCATCAGGTTGCACGCCTCCTTGACGGTGGCCTGATCCTTCACGTCGGCCAGCACATAGAACGTCCAGGGCCAGCCGTCGGAGGGACCGACCATGTGGGAGTCATCGTCGAAGGTGCCGATGACCTCCACACCGTCCATGTCCCGCAGGCTGGTCAGAAAGGTCTGGGTGGCGACCCATACCGGGCCGATGTCGGCCTTCGGCAGATCGAAGAAGTTCTGGTTGTTGCCGACACAGAACAGGGTGCGCAGTTGGTCTTGCGCCATGGAGTTCTCCTAACGGTTCAAGGATGAAGGTGGCCCGGGATATCAGGGGAAGCTGGGGATACCGGCGTTGAGACCGAGCAGCAATGCACCGGAGGCCTCGAAAGTGTGTTCTTGGAGCATCGCGTGCTGGGCGGGAACCAGACCGTCCTGTAGAAAGCGCTGCATCGGGTGCCGCTCAAAAATGGCACCGGTTCCGGCGAGATTGAACGCCGCAAGCACCACCTCTCGGCCCACGTGAGCAGCCTGGGTCGAGGCCATCCGCAGCAGGGCTTTGTCCCGGTCAGTGATCTCCTCGTCGGCGACCGCCTTGGCCCAGACTTCCTCGGTGGTCTCGTAGAAGAACGCCCGGGCGGAACGCAGATCCGCCTCCGCCTTGGCCAGACCGGACTTGTAGACCGGACGGTTACCTTTGGCCGGGCCGCCTGTGATGGAGGCCTTGGCGGAACCGACCTCGGTGACGTAGTCCAGTGCGCCACGGGCTGCACCCAGGGCCACGACCGCCAGCACCTGTGCCGCGTAGGCGATGACCGGGTACCGGCTGATGGGCTCGTCGATCGTGGGCTCTCCGCCTCGGACGAAGGTCATCTCCTCGGGGATGAATACCCGGTCGGCACGGACGTTATGGGATCCCGTGGCTTTCATGCCAGCGACGGACCAGTTGTCGACGATCTCGACCTTCGCCGGATCCACCAGCGCCGTCAGCGGCTTACCGTTGGTGCCCTCTCCGCCGCGGAGCCCCATGCCGAGCAGATCCGCCCCCTTGCAACCGCTGGCGAACTGCCACTCGCCGGAGCAGATGTACCCACCCTCGACCCGCTCGGCCTCGAACATCGGGAACATACCGGCGGCAAAGACGATGTCCGTGCTTTCCGCGTAGATCTTGCGCTGGGTCTCCACTGGAAGGGAGGCAAAGTACACCGGAGCAGAGCCGAAACTCGCTACCCACCCCGTGGCGGGGTCGACGGCGGAGATCTTCTCGACCTGCTTCATGAACTTCGCCGGAGACTGCGGCTGCCCCCCGAACTGCTCGGGGATGGCCACGCCGAACAGGCCGGCTTTCTTGAGCAGGGCGATGTAGTCGCGAGGGACGTGGCCCTTCTCGTTGAACTCGTCACGACGGTCCCGCAGGACCTCCAGAGCGTGGTCAAATGCGGCCTCACGGGCTGGCCCCGCGGGCTCCGCAGCTACCTCAGCCGCGAGCTTTCCGGCCGCCGTGGCGGCGTCAGCGGTGTCCGCGATGATCGCGGCCGCGCTTTCATCCTTCATTGCTAGTCCCATCGCCTTGCTCCAATTCCTGCGACTTCGATTGCTGTAATGGCGATGCTATGGCGCCCCTCACAGTCGCGGTATTGGAGAAAACCGGCAGGTCACTAAGGAATTCTTTAGCAGAGAGTGAAATTTTCCCGATTCGCCAGCGGAGATGGGGGATCTAGGATCATGAGCATGATTCCCGGCAGTGAGGACCTTCAGGCCATGGCGCAATACTCGCAGAACGCAGTTCTGCTGCATGAGAAGGGTTCTTTGCGCATCCTCTGGGCCAACAACCGGGCCTGCACGCTCTTCCAGTACAGTCTCGCCGAATTGCGCTCCCTCAAAGCGCATCACATGAGTTCGCAGGATGAGCGGTACCGGCGCGAGGACGGTGTAGCCTGGCTCCACTCGGCCGCCCTCTACGGCTCCAGTCGGAGGCAGTGGAAATACCAGGCCGCAGACGGCACTGAATTCCTCACCGACGCCACAGCGACCGTCGTTCCATTCAAACAGGACGAGGTGATCATGGTGGAAATGAGATTGATCGAGGAGAGTGGGCAGGTGCCAGATTCCCCGGAATGGGTCTCGGCCTCACTCGAACGCATCATGTCACACACCGCCTCCGGCGTCCTGGTCCTCGACACCGATAACCAGGTCGAACGAGCCTCCCCCTATGCCGCCGGGCTCTTCGGCTTCACCGCCGCCGGAATCATTGGGCAGGAGCTGGAGTCTCTGGGGTCAACGGACCCCGGGATCAGCGAGGAGCAACTCCGGGAGCCGGCCCAGCAGCCCGAGGGGCGGGTGAACTTTCGCATGAAGGTGAGGGTGGACGACAGCAATATACGCTGGCTGGCCTGCTATCTGGAGAACGTGCGGATCGAAACAACGACTTATCGAGTGCTGACTATGCGCGACATCACGGACCGCGTGGAGGCGGAAAAACGTGAGGAGGCACAACGTACCCAGTTGCAATACCTGAGCCGCTACAACGCGATGGGGGACATGGCGATGGTCCTGGCCCACGATCTCGGCCAGCCGCTCGCCGCATCCCTCAATTTCCTCAGCGGACTCAAGACCCGTCTCAATACGCCCACCCCGAATTTCACCCAGCTGAACTACGGGATCGAGATGGTGGAAAAGCAGCTCAGGCGCGCCTCCGATATCGTCGCCTCCGCCAAACGATATGTTCGGCGCATCGAGAGCACCGCCGCTGAATTCAGCTTCCCGTCCACCATTGAGGAGTCCCTCTACTTCGTTCGTCTCCGCGCCGAAGAGGAGGGGGTGGCGGTTAACACCGACCTAGGAACCGACGAACTGATGATGGAAGGCGAGAGCGTGCTCATCGGCCAGGTGATCATCAACCTGTGCATGAATGCGATCGATGAGATCAAGCGACCGGAGACCAAGGTGAAGGAACTGGACATCAAACTGACCGAATTCGGTGGCCTCGCTTCGCTTTCAATCGCAGATCAGGGACGGGGCATGCGTGCCGTTCCAGACGAGCAACTGGCCGCCGGCGCCTTCAGTTCGAAGAAGGACGGCTCCGGCATCGGCCTGATCATTTCGGAGCACATCGCCCAGCGTCACGGCGGGACGATCCTGTTTACCCCGAATCAACCGCAGGGAACGATCGCGACGTTGTCTCTGCCGTTGAAGTCGAAACAGGAGCCGAACGGGGCGGGGAGATAGAAACAATGCTGGCCGATTAGGCGTGGCAGTAGGCCCGAACCCGGGTGACCGCGAAGTAGCAGACCATAACGTGACGTTGATCGCACTACCTACCCAATCACCGTGTCCACCATCATCCGGGCCCCGAGCCGACATCTAACCGAGCGTTAGCGGGAATAACCATGCAGATCTCCGTGGTCCTCGGACTCTCCGCGGGCGGCCGCTCACAACCATCGAATCAGAGACCGGGGATACTGAACTGGTTGTCGTCCCTCCCAGAATGAACCCTGATGTCAGCCCATCAGGGATGGAATAACGAGAACCAGCCACGGGAAGATCGCGAGGATGAGAATCACCACGAGGTCCGAGATGATCCACGGGATGGCCGAACGGTAGAGGGTCGGCAGTGGAAGCCAAGGGGCGACACCCTTCATGACGAAGAGACTCATACCGAACGGTGGAGAAATATTGCCGATCTGGAGGGTGACCAGGACCAGAATCGAGAACCAGACCCCATCCCACCCGAAGCCAGTGGCAATGGGCATGAGCAACGGTGCCGTGATGAGCATGATGGATGCCTGGTCGATGAACGCGCTCAGGAGAACCAAGAGCACGATGATCAGGAACAGCATCAACGCTCCGTTGGTGATGGACTCCGAGACCCAGACAACCAAGCTCTGCGTGGCGCCCATGTAGGCCATGATCTGGGCGTACAGTGTCGAGGCCATGACGAGGATAAAAATGGAGCCGGTGATACGCGCCGAGGAGATGCAGGCGTTCAACAACTCCCGCAGGGGCAGACGCCCAATGACCATCGCGACGACGAGGCTGGCGGTTGCCCCGATCGCTGCAGACTCTGTTGGAGTAGCGATACCGAAGAAGATGATGCCGAGAATGACAAGGGCCAGAACACCGGGAATCAGCAGATTGCGCATGAAACCCTGAACGACCTCACCGGCGCTACGGCTCGGCATCCCTTCGCTGTCGCGAGCCTTTCCGCCGCGGGACTGATACAACACGATGAACACGTACCCGACGGCCATCAAAAGACCGGGAATGATACCCGCCATCAACAGCGGACCGATTGGAACCTGGGCAATACCTCCCCACAGGATGCCGAGAGCGGTGGGAGGAAGAACCATCGCCAGGCCACTGGAAGCGAGGATTGACCCAGCGGAGAGTTTGGTGGCGTATCCCGCCTCCCGCATCTGAGGTAAAAGGGTACGGCTGAACAAGGCGGTGTTTGCGAGTGAGGAGCCAGAGAGAAGTCCGAAGGCGGCGCCGCCGGCAACAGTGACCATCGGGAGGCGGCCTGGGACCCGACGCATGAGGAGCGATATCTCGGCCAATGCATCCTGAGCTATTCGGGAGCGGAAGAGAATCTCGCCCATCAGAATGAACAGGGGAATAGCGGAGAAAGTGAAGCTGTTCACTGAGCTGATCACGCTCAGACTCACCAGTGTTGTCGTCGCCTCAAAAGTGTCGAAGATAATGAGGGATGAGACGATGCCGATGGCGAAGAGACCCCAGGCCACCGGAACCCGGAGAAAAAGAACAATGAGAAGCGCGACGATGAACAGGGGGAGAAAAAGATACCATTCCATGGCCTAGGCCTCGCTCTCGTTAGTTAAGGTGCTGCGGAAGACCCGGACGAGATTGATGACTGTGGCGTACAGTGCACCGACAAAACCAATGAACACGACTGCTGTGAGCCACCAACGCCGCAGATAGAGTTCGCCGGCCATTGTCGTGCCTGTGTCGATGTCGTGGATGAAGAGTTCGAGCACGGCGAAGGTGATGAAGGCAGTCACGAAGAGCTGCACGAGCAGCCCGAACACGTTGAGCCAGTGGAGGGACCGAGGGCCTACGAGGAAGTCAACGATCTCGACCCGGAAATTGTCGTCCGCCGCGGTAACGGCAGGAATAATGAGGACGGTGAGGACCACCATGCTCAGCGAAGCCAGCTCGACGGCACCCACCACTCCGAGATCCACGACACGAAGCAGGACAGTGGCTGTAACGAAGAGGGCAAGGACGAGCGTGAGCAGTCCCGCAATCTGACCCAAGACACGTACAGGAGCCCACACCCTGCCCTGTAGTTGTCCTGCGGAGTGCTCCGTTTCCACAAATTCTCCGACATCGACGCCTCCGTCGACCCCGCTAGTTTTGTCGATCATTGTCCCATCTCCTCGAGAATGCCCTGTGTGGCTTCGGAGTTATAGCCACCGGGCACCACTTCAGTCAGTTCCCCAGTGAATTGAGTCTCGTAGGCGGTCTTGAGTCGTTCGGCGGCCGGAGTGGCTGAGATGATCGAGTCCCAGTCCAGGTCCTGCCAGGCATCACGGTAAGCCAACTGGAGAAGCCGCTCGGCGGCCTCGTCAGAGAGTGGATTCTCCTCGACGCCCGCTTCATTCCAAACCGCGGTCTCTTCGATGTTGGTCTTGAGGTAGTGCTGGAAAATGTCCGGTTCGGTCTCCGCTATCGTCCGAGTGAGCGCTTCCCGAGTTTCTTCTTCCAGGTTCTCCCAGGTCTGCTCGTATATTACGAGGTTGGCGACTGACTCATAGAAGCGAGGGCTCACGTCATAATTGACGACCTCTTCCAGGCCGAGGCTTGCAGGCCCCACAGAAGCCCAAGTCGCTCCATCCACCACGCCGCGTTCGAGCGCTGTATAGACCTCGCCCCCAGGCAGATCGACGGGAATACCACCCAATTGCTCGACGATATATGAGGTGGCCGGGGATGTTCGTACCGACTTTCCCTCCAGGTCAGCTCCATCGAGCGAAGTGTCCACTAGGATGACCTGCGGCATCCCTGAGACTGTGTGACCAAGATAAGTCAGGCCCAGCTGATCCCGGTGAATTTCGTCGTAAATTTCCCGAACCCCATTCTCACGCTCTTCCATCGGAGTGAAGGGACTAAAGCGCGGAACGTCCATCGCAGGAAGTTGATTCACGTAATAGTCGCCTGGCAGGTGTGCCATATCAACTACACCGGCCGAGGTAGCTTCAATGAGTAGATTCGGATGAATGACCTCCGGACCACCCTTGAAGTCGACGGTGATCCACGGAGCATTTTTCTCGAGGTTCTCGAGAAACATCCACAGCCCGTCATTATTTGTATGAGTCGTGGCGAAAGAACTTGCCAAAGTCAGCGTGACCGGATCGGGCCCTTCGGAAGTGGTCTCGTCTTCAAGAGTGGCTGAACAGCCTGTAAATAATAAAGCACTAGCGAGCAGTGCAGGAATTAAGACCTTCTGCAGTTTCCTCATGTTTCTCCCAGGTTGGCGCGTGAATACGCGACATTCGAGCAACAACAATCACACAGATCGAGGTGTGAACTACTTAACATTAAGCAGTGGAAAGTGGCTTCAACCATAAGAAATATCTTGGTTCCCGGTAAAGAAACCTCTAGCCGATCAAGCCTTGTGCAGTAGTGGCAACAGATGTTCAGGAAACACTCGCGAGCTCATCGATAACCCGGTTAGACCAGATGACGGCAGGAGGACCGGAAATCTCCCACCCTGGCAGAAGTTAGGTACCGCTCACTCGCGCGGACCCTCGTTCGGTCACCAACTACACTGATCCCCCATGCCCGAAGGTCACGTCATCCACCGTCTCGCCGCCGAACTCAACAGCGATTTCACCGGACAGGATCTGACCGTGACCTCCCCGCAGGGCCGGTTCGCCGCGGAAGCGGCCCTCCTGGACGGTCACCGCATCGCGCACGCCGAGGCCGTCGGCAAGCATCTGTTCGTCGACTTCGACATCGACCACCCTGAGCACATCGTCTACATCCACCTGGGCCTGATCGGCTCGCTGCGCTTCGAACCGAGCGAAGACGTGTGGGGGCAGATCCGCCTGCGCATCGACAACGGGGCCACGGCCGCGAACCTGCGGGGGCCGCAATGGTGCCGCCTGGTCACCGACGCCGAGCGGGACGCGGTCGTCGCCAAGGCGGGCGAGGATCCCATCCGCGCCGACGCCGACCCGGAGCAGCTCCGGCCGAGGATCGCGCGCAGCCGCCGCAGCATCGGCTCCCTGCTCATGGACCAGAAGCTCTACGCCGGGGTGGGAAACATCTACCGCGCGGAGACCCTCTTCCGCCTCGGCATCTCGCCCTTCCGGCCCGGGAATCAGCTGACCGACGCCGAGTTCGACTCGATCTGGGCGGATCTGGTCGGCCTGATGGCCATCGGCGTGGAGCGCGGTCGCATCGACACCGTCCGCGACGAGCACACCCCGGAGGCCATGGGCCGCGCACCTCGCAAGGACGACCACGGCGGCGAGGTCTACGTCTACCGCCGCGCCGGGCAGCCCTGTTATCTCTGCGGCACCCCGATCACCGAGCAGGTGATGGAGGGCCGCAACCTCTTCTGGTGCCCGACCTGTCAGGCGGATTGACGTTAGCCTGGGGCGCATGAGCTATGCGTACCCCGTCGCCGATATCCGAGCCGCCGAGCAGGTGCTTCTCGACGCCCAGTCGGAGCCCGACGAGCTCATGCGGCAGGCCGCCCATGCGGTGGCGTTGGCCGCGAAAGCCATGTGCGCCGCCGAGCCCGATCTGATCCAGCAGCTGCAGGCCACCGACGACCGCATCCTGTTGCTCGTGGGCGCCGGCGGCAATGGTGGTGACGCCCTCTACGCCGGCGCGGAACTCGCCGCCGGGGGCAGGGGAGTGGACGCCGTGCTGCTGGGCCGCGACGGCCGCGTGCACGAGCGCGCGCTGACGGCCTTCAAGGAGGCCGACGGGGAGGTGCTCGAGGGACTGCCTATGGATGTGCGGCCCTACCGCTTGATCATCGACGGGATACTCGGTCTCGGCGGCGCTGGAGGACTCGGGGAGAAGACGGCCACCTGGCTGGAACTTGTCACGATGTTCTGGATCCCGGTCCTGGCCGTCGACGTGCCCTCGGGCATCAACGCGGACACCGGCGCCCTCCCGCCGGAGGTCACCACCGATCTACCGAACCTGGCCCTGGGGGTAGACCCGGCTGCCGGACGGGATGAGCGGCGCAAGCGCGTCCTGCGCCAGCACATACGGGCCGAGGTCACGGTGACCTTCGGCGCGCTGCGCCCGGCGCACGCGGTCGCCGCCGACTGCGGCGAGGTACTGCTCACCGACATCGGTATCGACGGCGACGAGCTGTCCCGTCGGCTGATATCCGCCTCGGTCCGGCAGGGCGGCGACCCCGGCACCCTGGTCAGCCGAGCGGTACCGGCCGCCTCAGGCATTGAATGGCCCGAACCACTGCGGCCGATCAATCCTTTCCCGAACAGCGAGTCAATGGAACCCGGCGCGGACGAGGACAAGTACTCCGGTGGGGTGGTCGGCATCTGCGCCGGTTCGGGCCAGTATCCGGGTGCCGCCGTGCTGACGACGATGGGTGCGGTGCGCGCGACCAGTTCAATGGTCCGTTATATCGGACCGCAGGGCCTGGAGGTCGTGCGTGCCCTACCGGAGGTCGTCATCTCCGACTCAATCGGCGAGACCGGGCGCGTGCAGGCGTGGGTGGTCGGTCCCGGCCGTGGTACGGATGACGACGCTGTAGAGGAGCTGGCGGAGCTGTTGGCCCGTCCCGAGCCACTGCTCATCGACGCCGACGGACTCACCCTGCTCAGCGAGAGTGCGCAGCTGCGCACTCAACTGCGGGAGCGGGAGGGGACGACGTTGCTCACCCCGCACGCCGGGGAGTTCCGGCGCCTCGCCGAACCACTCGACCTCGATATCCCGGACCCCGATGAAGACCGTCTCGGCGCCGTCCGCGCGCTGTCGGAAGATCTGCGCTGCGGCGTACTGCTGAAGGGCCGACACACGGTGATCGCCCGGGGACCGGGCAAGGACCTCACGGTCGTCGACGCCGGCTCCTCGTGGGCAGCTACACCCGGCTCAGGGGATGTGCTGTCCGGTATCGCCGGCGCCTGGCTGGCCCGCGGGGCGGCGAAAGCGCAACGTTTCGACGCCGCCCATCCAAAGATCCAGCACACCGGCAGCTTCCACCCCGCACTCTATTCGACCGGTGAGGCGGTGCAGGTGCACTCCGCTGCCGCATGGCTGGCGGCCCAGACTCCCGATGGGCCAGCGCCGACGACTGCATCGCGGATCGCGGAGGCGGTTCCGCAGGCGACGGCAAGGATGACGAACCGGAGGTAGGGAGAGCACAACTGCGCACTCCCCACCTCCGGGACGGCGTCACAGATGCTTGGTCACTCGTGCAGGTTCTTGCCCTGGATGCCCTTGGGCACCAGGAGCACGGCGGCCAGGGAGATGGCCGAGATGACGGCGATGTAGACGCCGATGCTCAGTGAGTTGCCGGTGTTGTCCAGCAGCAGCTCGGCGATCATGGGGGCGAAGGCGCCGCCGATGATGGAACCGATCGCGTAGCCGATGGAGACACCGGACAGCCGGACGCTGGCGGGGAACATCTCCGCGTAGAGGGCCGGCTGCGGGCCGTAGGTCACGCCCAGGAGCGCGCCGAGGACCACGACGGCGATGCCGAACAGGAGCGGGTTCGCGGTGTCGATCAGCAGCCAGGTCGGAATGGCCCACAGAATCATCGCGAGGTAGCCGAAGGCGAAGGTGCGCCTGCGCCCCAGGCGGTCGGACACGGCGCCGAAGTACAGGGTGGCGACAATCCAGGCGATGGCGGTCACGGAGGTCAGCCCGAGCACGACCGGTCGGCCCATGCCGAGAACGTTCGTGCCGTAGGAGACGAAGAACGCGATGGCGAGGTAACCGGCGGCGTTGACGCCGGCGAAGATGAGGGCGGCGAGCAGGACGGTCTTCGAGTGGCCGCGGAACAGTTCGGACAGCGGGGCCGAGGACTTCTGCTTGAGTTCCTCCATCTCGGAGAAGACGGGGGACTCCTCGACCAGGCGGCGGATGAAGAAGCCGATGAAGATCAGCACCAGGCTGGAGACGAAGGGGACGCGCCAGCCCCAGGCCTCGAACTGCTCCGGGGTGAGCACGGTGGTCACGACGAGCATGAACAACGTGGCCAGCAGCATGCCGGCCGGGACACCCACCTGCGGGAAGGCGCCGAAGTACCCGCGCCGGTTGGTGGGGGCGTGCTCGACGGCGATCAGCGCCGCGCCGCCCCACTCGCCGCCGGCGGAGATTCCCTGCAGGATGCGCAGGAGGACGAGGAGGAGCGGCGCGGCGATACCGATGGCCGCGTAGTTCGGCAGCAGGCCGATGGCGACGGTCGCGCCACCCATGCCGATCAGGGTGAGGACGAGGACGGGCTTGCGGCCCAGCCGGTCGCCGAGGTGGCCGGCGAGGACGGCACCGAGCGGGCGGAAGAGGAAGCTGATGCCGAGCGACGCCCAGGCGATGACCTGCGCGAGTGCGGGGCTGTCGTTGCTGACCGGGTTGAAGTACTGGGTGGCGAAGATCAGTCCCGCGGCCTGGGCGTAGATGAAGAAGTCGAACCATTCGATGGTGGTGCCGACCATGGCGCCGGACAGCACCTTGCGGTGCTCCTTCGTCAGCGGGGCCGGGGTGGGGGCGGTTGTTACACGGTGGCCAGAGGCAAGGGTGTCATTGGTCATCGGTGTGAACTTTCTGTGCGGCGCACCCGGAAAAAGCGCGCAGGCAGGCAAAGTGAGGGGCCGGGACGGTGGAGGGGACCGTCCCGGGGGTCGACGAACCGGGCAACCGGCTCAGCGGTCGCCCTGGCGGCGTCGGGGTGACTGTGGGGTGCGGCGTGAACCGGCGGGTGATCAGGCCTGCGGGCGGTTGTCGAGGAGGCGCTTGGCCTTGCCCTCACCGCAGTCGACCTGCTCGCGGATGTCGACGTCGACGGAGACACCGATCCGGTCCTTGATCAGCTTGCGCAGCTGCAGGCGGGAGGCGTCGATCTCGTCGGCGGTGCGGCCGGGGGCGTGCTCGACGACCAGGGTGAGGTGGTCCATCCGGCCCTTCTTGCTGAGCACGCACTGGTAACGGGGACGGAGGTTCTTGTCCTCGACGATGATCTCCTCGAACTGGCTCGGGAAACAGTTGACGCCGCGGAGGATGATCATGTCGTCGTTGCGGGCGCCGATCTTCTCGAGGCGACGCATGGAGAATGCGGTTCCCGGCAGGATGCGCGTCAGGTCGTGGGTGCGGTAGCGGATGACCGGGAAGGCCTCCTTGGTCAGGGAGCTGATCACCAGCTCGCCGTACTCGCCGTCCGGCAGCGGCTCACCGGTCACCGGGTCGACGATCTCGGGATAGAAGTGGTCCTCCCAGATCGTCAGTCCGTCCTTCGTCTCGACGCTCTCCTGGGCGACGCCCGGCCCCATGACCTCGGAGAGACCGTAGATGTCGGTGGCGTCGATGCCCAGCCCGTCCTCCAGGTCCCGGCGCATGCCCTCGGTCCAGGGCTCGGCCCCGAAAACGCCCACGCGCAGCGAGGTGTCGCGGGGATCCCGGCCCTCGGCGCGCAGGCGGTCGAGGATGGTGAGCATGTAGGAGGGGGTGCCCATGATGGCGTCGGGCTGGAAGTCCTGCATGATCTGCAGCTGGCGCTCGGTCTGGCCACCGGAGGTGGGGATGACCGTCGCACCCAGCTTCTCGACGCCGTAGTGGGCGCCGAGGCCGCCGGTGAACAGGCCGTAGCCGAAGGTCACCTGCACTTTGTCCCCGGCGCGCACCCCGCCGGCCCGCAGCGAGCGGGCCACCAGGTCCGACCAGTTCTCGATGTCACGGCGGGTGTAGCCGACCACGGTGGGGCGTCCGGTCGTTCCGGACGAGGCGTGGATGCGCACGATCTGGTGCTTGGGCACCGCGAACATGCCGAAGGGGTACTCCTCGCGCAGGGTCTCCTTGTCGGTGAAGGGGAACTTCGCCAGATCCGACAGCTCGCGGAAGTCATCCGGGTGCACCCCCTTCTCGTCGAAGGCCTTCCGGTAGTGCGGCACGTTGAAGTAGGCGTGACGCAGGGTGTTCTTGGCGCGTTCGGTCTGCAATGCCGTGATCTCGTCACGGGAGGCGTACTCAATTCCCGTCTGCGGGCCATTGTGGGTGGAGGTGATTTCGGTGACAGAAGTCATCGGGCATTCCTTTCTGGCTGATCCTGGCATTCAGCGCCGGTGCCTCTTATCGCCGGGGCCGTGGGTCCCGGGGCTCCGTGCTGCTGTCGCTCGGTCCGGTCACGTGTCGAGGCAAGGTGTCTGAGGATCGTGTGAAGCTTCCCCTGGTTGAAATACCGACTGACCAGTCGGTCAGCTGATATGTGGCAGAGATTACATCGCATTCCGGCGGATCGCCAGAGTCACAACAAAAAGAGTCGCACACAGAACACTTTTCCACCCCGCGAACTACCCCCATACGGGAAAAATCCGCCCCGTCTTCCGGCCTGCGGAAGATGGGGCGGATGTCCTCGCCAGCTATTTCGCCTCGAGCCCCCGGAAAACCAGGCTCGGGGTGATCTCGCTGAAGGCCTCCGGCGTCAGCTCGCCGTCCGGCCGGTACCACTCCACGATGGAGTTGATCATGCCGAAGACCAGGCGACCCACGAGTCCGGCGTCGAGATCGGGGCGCACCACCCCCTCCTCCTGCGCCTCACGGACATAATCGATGAGCTTGCGGGTGACCTGACGACGGCGCTCCATGATCTCGAGCTCCACCTCGGTGTTGCCCCGCAGCCGCAGCAGCAGGGTGACGTAGCCGGGGTTCTCGCACAGCACGCGTGTCGATCCGCCGATGACCACCGCGAGCCGGTCCCGGGCCGTGCCCTCCAGTTCCTCCGCCTCCTGCACCACACCGTTGAGCGCCTCAAGGGCCCGGTCGGTGGCCTCGACGAGGATCTCCTCCTTCGAGGTGACGTGGTGGTAGATGGCGGATTTGCTCACACCGAGCCGGGTCGCCAACGCCCCCATGGAGGTGGCCTCGTAGCCCCGGGTGTTGAATTCGTCGACGGCGATCCGGATGACGTCGCCCCGGCCGTAGCCCGGACGTCCCCGTCCGGAGTGGGTGGTCGGCGCGGCCTTCCGGCCCGTCGTTGCTGCCTGAGTCATATCTGTTCCTTCGTTTCGGGCCACCCTCGTCAGCGGGCCTGGACCAGCATCTGCCCCCAGTTTCCCATCCGAGAGGTGCGGATACCACGTACACTCACCACACATTACCGCCCGAACGGTCGGTAACCGTTTTCCAGACGAACCGAGGGAGCCAGCCATGACCCAGACCGTGCCCCAGATCCTCGCCCCCGGAGTGGCCGAGGGTGCCGAATTCGACCACGTCCGCACCATGTTCGCCAATGACGCCGCCTCCCGGAGCCTGGGAATGACCATCACCGCCCTCAACACGGAGGAGGTCCGTGGTCACTTCACCATCCGACCCGAGATGTGCAACGGCCACGGCACCGCCCAGGGCGGGATCCTCTTCACCTTCGCCGACTCACTGTTCGCCGGCGCCTGCAACGCCCCGGGCCAGCCAGCCGTCGCCGCCCAGGTGAACATCCACTTCATCTCGCCGGCCCGGGAGAGCGACGTCGTCGAGGGAGTTGCCGTGACCCGGCAGGCCTGGGGACGCAACGGCATCACCGATGTGACGCTGACCAGCAACGGACGGGTGGTCGCGGAGTTCCGCGGCACCTCCCGTACCGTCCGCAGCATCTGACCGGCCACCCCCTGCCGCCGGGAAACAACCTGCGGAAACAGGGGAAAACCACACCCGCCCCATCCCCACCCGTCCCGTCAGTGACCCATTCCATTGACGTGGATCACATTTTCTCCATATACTGACCGAGCGATCGGTTAGTAAATGCCGACAGCGACTTCCTTCGCCTCACGCCCGGCCAGACCGCGGGCACCGCGACGACCCGAGGAGGACCCATGACCACCGCCACAGCCACGACCCCCCTTCACTCCACCGAGGACGAGGCGGGCCAGCAGCGTTTCGACCAGTTGATCGCCGAGGACTCCCGCATCGAGCCCACCGACTGGATGCCCGCGGCCTACCGCAAGACGCTGACCCGCCAGATCTCCCAGCACGCCCACTCGGAGATCATCGGCATGCAGCCCGAGGCCAACTGGATCACCCGCGCCCCCTCGCTCAAGCGCAAGGCCATCCTGATGGCCAAGGTCCAGGACGAGGCCGGCCACGGCCTCTACCTGTACTCCGCCGCCGAGACCCTCGGCACCTCCCGCGACGAGCTGGTCGACCAGCTGCTGAGCGGCAAGGCGAAGTACTCGTCGATCTTCAACTACCCGGCGCGCACCTGGGCCGACATCGGCGCGATCGGTTGGCTCGTCGACGGCGCCGCCATCGCCAACCAGGTGCCGCTGTGCCGTGCCTCCTACGCCCCCTACGGCCGGGCGATGGTGCGTATCTGCAAGGAGGAGTCCTTCCACCAGCGCCAGGGCTGGGAGATCCTCCACGAGCTCGCCCACGGCACCGCGGAGCAGAAGCAGATGGCGCAGGAGGCGATCAACCGCTTCTACGGCCCGGCGCTGCAGATGTTCGGCCCGCCGGACGAGGACTCCCCGAACTCCCGGCAGTCGATGGCCTGGAACATCAAGCGCTTCAGCAACGATGAGCTGCGCCAGCGCTTCGTCGACATGATCGTGCCCCAGGCCGAGGCCCTCGGCCTCCACTTCGAGGACCCGGACCTGAAGTGGAACGAGGAGCGCGGCCACTACGACTACGGCGAGCTCGACTGGGACGAGTTCAAGTCCGTCATCAAGGGCAACGGCCCCTGCAACGCCCAGCGCATGCAGCGGCGCCGTCAGGCATTCGACGAGGGCGCCTGGGTGCGCGAGGCGGCCGCCGCCTTCGCCACCAGGCACGAGTCCGCCGACACCCGGCTGACCGCCTAAAGCCGCCCGACCCAGCCCGAAGCACCGGAAACCAAGGAGAAACGCCATGTCCAACCAGTCCTGGCCCATGTGGGAGGTCTTCGTCCGCTCCTCCCGCGGCCTGTCCCACGTCCACGCCGGTTCACTGCACGCCGCCGACGCCACCATGGCCCTGCGCCACGCCCGCGACCTCTACACGCGCCGCAACGAGGGCACCTCCGTGTGGGTCGTCCCCTCCGAGACCGTGGTCTCCTCCGACCCGGACTCCAAGGGCGGGTTCTTCGAGTCCCCGCAGGGCAAGAGCTACCGCCACGCCACCTACTACGCCAAGACCGAGGGGGTGCCTCACCTGTGAGCAGCTTCGCCACCGCGGATTCCGCCACCCGCCACACCCAGGGTGACGCCATCACCGCAGAAGACATCCAGGCCTCCGGCGCCACCGCCACCGAGGACGCCGCCACCTACGCGCTGATGCTCGCCGACGACGCCCTCATCCTCGCCCAGCGTCTGGGCTGGTGGGTCTCCCGCGCGCCGGAGATGGAGGAGGACATCGCGCTCGGGAACATCGCCCTCGACCTCGTGGGCCACGCCCGCTTCCTCTACAGCTACGCCGGCACCGCCTGGGGGAGGTCCGAGGACGACCTCGCCTACTTCCGCGACGAGGAGGAGTTCCGCTCCGCCCGCCTCGTCGAGCAGGAGAACGGCGACTTCGGCCACACCATCGCCCGCCAGCTCCTGTTCGCCCACTACCAGCTGGGGCTCTACACGGCGCTGTGCGAGTCGACCGACCCGACGCTGGCCGCCATCGCGGCCAAGGCGGTCAAGGAGGTCGAGTACCACGTCGACCACGCCAACCAGTGGGTGCTGCGTCTCGGTCTCGGCACGGAGGAGTCCCACCGCCGCATGACCGCCGGCCTGGAGAACATGTGGCCCTACCTGGCCGAGCTCTTCGAGGACCTGCCGGTCCACGAGCGGCTCGCCGCCGCCGGCGCGGGCGTGCTGCCCTCCCGCCTGCGCGCCGGGTTCGACGAGCGTATCGCCCACGTCCTGCAGCAGTCCGGCCTGGAGGTCCCCGCCGTTCCGCAGGCCCGTTCGGGTCAGCGCACCGGCTGCTTCAGCGAGTACCGCGGCTTCATCCTCGCGGAGATGCAGTCGCTGGCCCGCCGCCACCCCGGCGTCACCTGGTGACCGCCAGGTAGCCACCCGCACACCCCGCCGCCGTACCCGCCGCGCGCTCAGCGCCCCGCCCGAAGGAGGCTCCCGTGTCCGTCACCGACACCTCCCCCCATCCCCTGCGCCCCGCCGACCCCGGGGCGGCGCAGATCTGGGACCTGGCCGCCACCGTCCCCGACCCGGAGATCCCGGTGATCTCCATCGCCGACCTGGGTATCCTGCGCGACGCCCGGATCGAGGACGGCACCCCGGTCGTCACCATCACCCCGACGTACTCCGGCTGCCCCGCGATGGACCGGATCACCAGCGACGTCCGGGAGGCCCTCACCGCCGCCGGTCACGACGACGCCCGCGTAGAGCTGGTGCTCCAGCCGGCCTGGAGCACGGACTGGATCACGGAGAAGGGGCGCGACGAGCTGCGCGAGTACGGCATCGCACCCCCGGCCCACTCCACCGCCGGGACGAGTCAGGGCCCGGTCCGCCTGACCCTCCTGCGCCCGGAGCCCGTGGCCTGCCCCCGCTGCTCCTCCACCAACACCCGCAAGCTCAGCCACTTCGGCTCAACATCCTGCAAGTCGCTCTACAGCTGCCAGGACTGCCTCGAGCCCTTCGACTACTTCAAGGTGCACTGATGACCACTCCCACCAAGCACAAGGCAAAGTTCAACGCGCTGGCGGTCTCCGAGATCCGCCGCCTGACCGATGAAGCGGTCGAGGTCAGCTTCCAGGTTCCGGAGGAGCTGCGTGACGATTACGACTACGTCCCCGGACAGTACGTGGCCCTGCGCGCCACCATCGACGGCCAGGAGATCCGGCGCTCCTACTCGATCTGCGACATCCCCCGCCCCGGCCTGATCCGGGTGGCCATCAAGAAGAACCTCGGCGGGCTGTTCTCCACCTGGGCCAACGAGGAACTGACCGTGGGCACCACCATCGAGGTGATGAACCCGCAGGGCGCGTTCACCCCCCGCACCCACGTGACCTCTCTCAACGACGCCGAGGAGATCCTCGACCACGACCTGGCCGACGCCGAGGCCCCGCACCTGGTGGCCATCGCCGCCGGCTCCGGCATCACCCCGATCATGTCCATCGCCCAGGCGGTGCTCGCGGGCAGCCCGCAGGCCACCTTCGAGCTGGTCTACGCCAACAAGGGCGGCGGCGACGTCATGTTCGCCGAGGAGATCGGCGACCTGAAGGACAAGTACCCGACCCGCTTCGCCGTCCACCACGTCCTGTCCCGCGAGCAGCGCGTCAATCCGCTGTTCTCCGGCCGCATCGACGACGAGAAGCTCTCCCTCCTGCTCGAGCACGTCGTCCAGACCGACCGGGTGCGCGAGTGGTTCCTGTGCGGCCCCTTCGAGCTGGTGCAGCTGTGCCGCGATGAGCTGGCGGGCAAGGGCGTCGACAGCCAGGACATCCGCTTCGAGCTGTTCTCCACCGGCAAGCCCTCCGACGGGCCGCAGCAGGGCAACACCGGCCGCCCGGTCGTCGCCGACCCCAAGGGCAGGAACATCACCATCTCCTTCACCCTGGACGGCCTGTCGGGCTCGGTCGACTCCCCGGTCAGCGCGAAGGAGACCATCCTCAACGCCGCCCTGCGCGCGCGTCCCGACGTCCCGTTCGCCTGCGCCGGCGGCGTGTGCGGCACCTGCCGCGCCAAGGTCGTCGAGGGCGAGTACGAGATGGACGAGAACTACGCCCTCGAGCCCGACGAGGTGGCCGACGGTTACGTCCTGACCTGCCAGACCCGCCCGAAGGGCGACTGCCTCACCGTCGACTACGACGCCTGACCGACCCGCCGACCAGCCCCCGACCAGAAGGAAGGACGCAGCCGCCATGATCGACCTCATCATCGACGACAACACCGCCGAAGTGGTGCTCAACAACCCGAAGGCCCTCAACGCACTGGGAGAGGCCGACCTCCGGGAGCTCTCCGACGCCTACGCCGAGGCCGAGGCCCGCGGCGTGCGGGCACTGCTTCTGCGCGGTGAGGGCAAGGGCTTCTCCGCCGGCCGCAACATCAAGGGCCTGAACCCGGCCGATGACGACGCCACCGACTACCTGGCCCGCCAGGTCACCCCGGTGCTGAGGCAGATGAGCCAGTTCCCGGCGCCGACCTTCGCCGCCGTCCACGGCGCGTGCCTGGGTGTGGGCCTGGGCCTGGCCATCGCCACCGACATCGTCTACGTCGCCGAGGACGCGAAATTCGGTTCCCCGTTCGCCAACCTGGGTGCCACCCTCGACTCCGGCGGCCACGCCCTGTTCGTCGAGCGCCTCGGCGCCCACCGGGCGATGGATCTCATCGTCACCGGCGAGCTGATCTCCGGCACCGAGGCCGTCAACGCGGGCCTGTTCTCCCGCGCCGTCCCGGCCGATCAGCTCCTCGACTTCACCCGCGAGCGTGCCCGAAAGGCCGCCAACGGTGCGACGCAGGCCTTCCTGACCAGCCGACGCCTCGTCCACGACATCCGCGACAACGGCACCGGCCTGTGGGCCTCCGTCGACGCGGAGAACGCCGCCCAGGGACAGCTGTGCTCCTCCGAGGACTACGCCGAGGGCTTCGCCGCCTTCAACGAGAAGCGCACCCCGGTCTTCGCCGGCCGCTGACACCACCGAAGCCACCACCCAGGAGAAAAGACTGCATGAGCACCCCGAACGCCTACCTCGTCTCCGGCCGCCGCACCCCGGTGGGCCGCTACGGCGGCGCCCTGTCATCCGTCCGCCCCGATGATCTCGCCGCGCTAACGGTCCGGTCGGTCGTCGAGGAATCCGGCATCGACCCGTCGGTCGTCGACGAGGTCATCCTCGGCAACGCCAACGGCGCCGGCGAGGAGAACCGCAACGTCGCCCGTATGGCCTGGCTGCTGGCCGGCTTCCCGGACACCGTGCCGGGCATCACCGTCAACCGCCTGTGCGCCTCGGGCATGTCCGCCATCACGATGGCCGCCAACATGGTCAAGGCCGGGGAGGCCGACGTCGTCATCGCCGGCGGCGTGGAGTCGATGTCCCGGGCACCGTGGGTGCTCGAGAAGCCGACCACCCCGTTCGCCAGGCCCGGCGAGATCTTCGACACCTCCATCGGCTGGCGCTTCACCAACCCGGTCTTCCAGCGGCAGGAGAAGGCCGCCTTCTCCATGCCGGAGACCGCGGAGGAGGTCGCCCGGGTGAGGGACATCAGCCGCGAGGACGCCGACGCCTTCGCCGTCGAGTCCCAGGCCCGCGCGGTCGCCGCGATGGAGGCCGGGCGTTTCGACGCCGAGATCGTCCCGGTCGAGGTCACCGACCGCAAGGGCAGGGTCACGGTCGTCGACACCGACGAGGGACCGCGCCCGGGCACCACGGCCGAGGTGCTGGCGAAGCTGCGGCCGGTGGTCGGCGGCGGCTCCGTGGTCACCGCCGGCAACTCCTCCTCGCTCAACGACGGCGCCTCCGCCATCCTCGTGTGCTCTGAGGCGGCCGTCGAGAAGTACCACCTGCAGGCCCGCGCGAAGGTCATCGCCGGCGCCAACGCCGGGGTGGCCCCCGAGATCATGGGCCTGGGCCCCATCCCGGCCACCCGGAAGGTGCTCGAACGCACCGGCTGGGAGATCGACGGCGTCGACGCCGTGGAGCTCAACGAGGCCTTCGCCACCCAGTCCCTGGCCTGCATCCGCGAGCTCGGCCTCGACCGGGACAGGGTCAACACCTGGGGCGGGGCCATCGCACTCGGCCACCCGCTGGGTTCCTCGGGTTCCCGCATCACCATCACCCTCCTCAACCGCCTGGAACAGGAGGGGGGCACCCGCGGCATCGCCACGATGTGTGTGGGTGTCGGCCAGGGTTCCGCCATCGCCATCGAGAGGGTCTGACAGTCATGACAACCGCCACCACCATCCCGAACACCCTGGACACCCGGGACTTCGCCGCCCTGACCGTCGCAGAACACGACGACCGGATGCTCGTCGAGCTGACCCGCCCCGAGGTGCGCAACGCCATCGACGAGACGATGGTCGCCGAGCTGCACGCCGTGTGCACCCACCTGGAGAACCACCCGAAGATCCTGGTCATCACCGGCACGCAGCACAAGGGCCGCGGCATCTTCGCCTCCGGCGCCGACATCGGTCAGCTGCGCGAACGCCGCCGCGACGACGCTCTGCGCGGGATCAACAACACCATCTTCCACCGCATCGCACAGCTGCCGTCCCCGGTCATCGCGGCCGTCGACGGGTACGCCCTGGGCGGTGGCCTGGAGCTGGCCCTGGCCGCCGATTTCCGGGTGGCCACCCCGCACGCGAAGTTCGGCCAGCCCGAGGCGGGTCTGGGCATCATCGCCGCCGCCGGTGGGTTGTGGCGGCTGAAGAATCTCATCGGCGAGGCCGTGGCCAAGGAAATCCTGCTCGCCGGGCGGATCCTCACCGGCGAGGAGGCACTCGCCGTGCACCTGGTCACCGGGGTCCACGCACCCGAGGACCTGCTCGACGCCGCCCAGGCGCTCGCCGACCGCATCAGTGCGCTCGACCCGCTGGCGGTGCGCATCAGCAAGCAGGTCATGGCGATGCCCGCCGGAGCGCACCCGGGCGTGGACAACATCGCCCAGGCCATCCTCTTCGAATCCGACGCCAAGTTCGACCGCATGCAGGCGTTCCTCGACCGCAAGAACAACAAGTAACAGGAGCCGAAAAATGACCGTTCAGCAAGCAGTCCTCGACGCAACCACCACGGACCTGCGCGTCCCAGCGCTCGTCGGCGTACTCGGCGGCGGGCGCATGGGCGCCGGCATCGCCCACTCCTTCCTCGCCGCAGGCGCACACGTCACCGTGGTCGACATCAACGACGACGCCGTCGCCGCCGCCCGCGGGCGCATCACCCACGACATCGAGGGCTCGATCAGGCGCGGCGCGCCGGGCACCGTCGACGGGTGGCTCGACCGCCTGACCGTGACCACCGACGCGTCCGCCTTCGCCGACCTGCCGCTGGTCGTCGAGGCCGTGCCGGAGTCCATCGAGCTCAAGACCGATTCCTTCCGCCGGATCGCCGAGGTCGCACCCGAGGCGGTCATCGCCACCAACACCTCCTCGCTGTCGGTGTCCGACCTGGCGGTCACCGTGGACAACCCGGTCATCGGCCTGCACTTCTTCAACCCGGTCCCGGCCTCGAAGCTGGTGGAGATCGTCGTCGCCGACACCACCCCGGCCGACCTGGTGGGCGAGGCCCGCGCGTGGGTGGAGGGCCTGGGCAAGACCCCGATCGTGGTCGCCGACGCCCCCGGCTTCGCCTCCTCGCGGCTGGGCGTGGCCATCGCGCTCGAGGCCATCCGGATGGTCGAGGAAGGCGTGGCCAGCCCCGAGGACATCGACAACGCCATGGTGCTGGGCTACAAGTTCCCCGTCGGCCCGCTGAAGCTCACGGACATCGTCGGCCTGGATGTGCGCCTCGGCATCGCCGAGTACCTCGCCTCCACCCTCGGTGAGCGTTTCGCCCCGCCGCAGCTCATGCGCGACATGGTCGCCCGCGGCGAGCTGGGGCGAAAGTCCGGCCAGGGCTTCTACGACTACAGCTAACGCTTCTCGACGATCGCGTTGGTGATCCGCGCGGTGCACAGCCGCCGCCCGCGGTCGTCGACGAGCACCACCTCGTGGCTGGTCAGCGTCCGCCCCAGCCGGATGGCGGTGGCCGTCGCGGTGACAGTGCCGTCCCGGCCGGAGGCGTGGTGCGTGGCGTTGATGTCCACACCGACGGCCACCTTCCCCATTGTGGAGGCGTGGATGACCGCGGCCCAGCTGCCCACCGCCTCGGCGAGTGCGACCATCCCGCCGCCGTGGAGCAGCCCGAGCGACTGGCGGTTGCCGTCGATCGGCATGGTGGCCACGACCCGCTCGGCGGACTGTTCAACCACCTCCACCCCCATCTTGCGGTCGAGTTCCCCGAGTTCGATCGTCCAGGGTTCCATGCCCCTCCACCTTTCCGAATGTCCTGCAAAAAATGTGATGCCGATTATACTGGCCTCAAATACTAACCGTCCGGTCGGTCACTAATTGGATACGGACCCCGCTCCAATGAAAGGAACACCTGATGAGCACCCGTAACAGCACCCCCGTCTCCCTGATCTCCGAGGCTACCGGCGGCACCGCCACGGCCACCATCGACGAGACCCGCACCGACGTCGCGCTCGTCCCGAGTTTCCTCTCCGGCGAGTGGGTCACCCCCGAGGCCCCCACCCGCGTGGTGGACGTGGAGGACGCCTCCACCGGCGAGCTCGTCGCCCGGGTCTCCACCGACGGCCTCGACATCGCCGGCGCCGTCGACCACGCCCGCACGGTCGGCCAGGCCGGCCTGCAGGCGCTGACCATCCACGAGCGCGCGATCAAGCTCAAGGAGCTGGCGCTGTACCTGCAGGAGCACAAGCAGGTCCTCTACGAGCTGGCGCACAAGTCCGGCGCCAACAAGCGCGACAACTTCGTCGACGTCGACGGCGGCATCTCCACGCTGTTCACCTTCTCCTCCAAGGGCCGCCGCGAGCTGCCGAACTCGAAGGTCATCGTCGACGGCCCCACTGAGGTGCTGTCCAAGGACAACAGCTTCCTGGGCACCCACATCCACACCTCGCTGCCCGGTGTAGCCGCGCAGATCAACGCCTTCAACTTCCCGGTCTGGGGCATGCTCGAGAAGTTCGCCCCGGCCTTCATCGCCGGGGTGCCCAGCATCGTCAAGCCCGCCACCCCGACCGGCTACATCACCGCCGCCTGCGTGGAGCTGATGGTCGACTCCGGCATCCTGCCTGCCGGCTCCATCCAGCTGATCTCCGGCTCCGCCCGCGATCTGCTCGACCACCTCGACTACCGCGACCACGTCGCCTTCACCGGCTCCGCCGCCACCGCCGCCAAGCTGCGCTCCCATGACAACGTCCAGCTGCACGGCCTGCGCTTCACCTCCGAGGCGGACTCGCTCAATGCCGCCATCCTCGGCGAGGACGCCACCCCGGGCACCCCGGAATTCGACGCCTTCATCAAGACGCTGTTCGCCGAGATGACCTCCAAGGCCGGCCAGAAGTGCACCGCCGTGCGCCGCGCCATCGTCCCGGCCCCGCTGGTCGACGCAGTCGCCACCGCCCTGTCCGAGCGCATCAGCGCCAAGGTCGTCCCCGGCGACCCGCGTGACAAGGAGGCCACCATGGGTCCGCTGGTCTCCCGCGAGCAGCGCGACGACGTCGCCGCGGCCGTCGCCAAGCTGGTGGAGGCCGGCGGAAAGATCGTGCACGGCGGACCCGAGGAGCTCGACGGCGCCTTCTTCGCCCCGACCATCCTGACCTTCGCCGACGCGGACGCCGATGCCGTCCACGACACCGAGGCCTTCGGACCCGTGGTCTCCATCCTGGGCTACGCCGACACCGACGACGCCGTCCGCCTGGCCGCCCGCGGCCGCGGCTCCCTGGTCGCCTCCGTGATCACCCACGATCCGGAACTGACCGCCCGCTTCGCCGCCGGCATCGCCGCCCACCACGGCCGCCTGCACTTCCTCGACCGCGATGACGCGAAGACCTCCACCGGCCACGGCTCCCCGCTGCCGCACCTCATCCACGGTGGCCCGGGCCGCGCCGGCGGGGGAGAGGAGCTCGGCGGTATCCGCGGCGTCAAACACTACATGCAGCGCACCGCCATCCAGGGCTCCCCGGACCACCTGACCGCCATCACCGGCCAGTGGCACCGCGGCGCCCGGATCCAGCGCGTCACCCGCGCGGAAGTCGAGGCCGGTACCGGCGTCCACCCGTTCCGCAAGGACCTGGCCACCCTGCGCATCGGCGACCAGTTCGCATCCGACCTGCGCAAGGTCACCCTCGAGGAGATCCTCGAGTTCGCGGAGGAGACCGGCGACACCTTCTACGCCCACGTCAACGAGGAGGCCGCCACCGCCAACCCGTTCTTCCCGCGGCGCGTCGCCCACGGCTACCTGCTCGTGGCCTGGGCCGCCGGCCTGTTCGTCGAGCCGGCCCCGGGCCCGGTCCTGGCGAACTACGGCCTGGAGAACCTGCGCTTCATCACCCCGGTCACCTACGACGACTCCGTCCGCGTCGAGCTCACGGCCAAGCGCATCACCCCGCGCGTGACCGACGAGTACGGCGAGGTCTGCTGGGACACCGTCCTGTACAACCAGAACGACGAGATCGTCGCCAGCTACGACGTGCTCACCCTCGTGGAGAAAGTGGACACGCTCTACGCCGGCTGATCCTTCAGTTGAATCCGAGAAGGCCCGGAGTGCGCAGCTGCGCACTCCGGGCCTTTCGGTTGCCCGCCGGGCGGGCGGATGCCAGCCGCTTTTCGACCGGCCTCCGGCTGAACGGGCTCACTCCGCCCGCCCGGTCACCACGCCCCGTGAAACCTCAAAAGACCAGCTCAAACCATTCATCGTCAATACCCGGGGACGCAGCTCATCGGCGAGGATATAGGACTTGTCGTGGTAGCCGAGCAGATACTCGTCGAAGGCGGGCAGCGTGTGGTCGGCGGCCAGGGCGGCGGCGATCTCCGCGCCGGTGACGTCCGCCTGCCAGGCGCCCATCCAGTAGCTCACCCCGCCCAGGTCGATCTCGACGACGTCGCGGGCGGCGGCGATGGCCTTCCGCGCCTCGGCCACCGTCAGCTTCGACCACCACACCAGATCCTTCGCCGTCGCCGGCCCATGGGAGTGCAGGTAGCGGGTGGCCAGCTCGGCCAGCGATTCCTCCCGGGGCATCTCCCGCTGCTCCACCAGCAGGTCGTCGACGTGCACGAACGTCTCCTCCGAGCCCTTCTTCGGCCCCTGCACGACGTCCCCCTCACCGCCGAGAGCGCGCAGCAGGTGGGGTCCGCGCCCGTCCCCGGGGTCGACGCCCGCCGCGGCAAAGACCCGGTAGGCCCCCTTCCGGGACAGTGGATCCTCCAGGCCGCGTTCCCGCAGCTCCGCGTGGAGCGCCTCGCGTGCTACCCCCACGTCCTCGGGGCTCAGCCCCAGCGCCGGGCGTCGGCCGGCGGCGGCCTTCTCCACCCGGGGTGAGAGCAGGCGCATCATCCAGCGCGCGTCCTCGGGCGGGAGGAAGTGCAGCGTGCCCCGCTGGGGCCAGGCGCGCACGATCTCGTACCGGTCGACGGCCGCGAGGACCTCGGCATCGTCCACATCCGCGCGCAGGGCGATCGCCCGGATACCCGCCGGATAGGTCTGCCCCTGCAGGGCGAGCAGGTGGCGGGCGACGTCGACGGGGCCGGTCAGGGCGTCACGGGCGGCAGTGGGTGCGAGCCCCTGGGCGATGAGGCGGCGGGCCCTGAGTTCGACGAGGTCAGGGGAGTGGTCCATATCCGCGATCGTAGCGCCGGATCACCCGGCCGTCGCGGACCTCGACGGCGGCGTCGAAGACGTCGAGCAATGAGCGGTCGTGGGTGACCATGACGCAGGCGGCACCGGTCTCCTCCGTCAGCTCCCGCAGCAGTTCGACGATCCCGCGTGAACGCGACGCGTCCAGTGCGGAGGTCGGCTCGTCGGCGAGCAGCAGTCCGGGGGAGCCCATCAGCGCCCGGGCGATATTGACGCGTTGGCGCTGGCCGCCGGAGAGCTGGTGCATGCGCCGGTCGCCGAGCCCGTCCAGTCCGACGCGCTCGAGCAGTTCCGTCGCCCGGTCGGCCCGCCCGCGCAGCGCCTTCCCGCGCAGGCCGCGAATGTGGTCGGTGAGCAGCAGTTGGTCGCGGGCGGTGAGCGAGCCGATGAGGTTGGCCTGCTGGAAGATGATGCCGATGTGCTCGCGACGCACCCGGGCCCGCTCGGCCTCCGGCACACCGTCCAGCGCCACCCCGGCCACGGACACGGTGCCGGAGTCGGGCACCACCAGCGCCGCGGCGACGGACAGCAGGGAGGACTTGCCGGAACCGGATTCGCCGACGATCGCGGTCATCTCCCCGGCGCGCGCCTGCAGCGAGACCCGGTCGAGCGCGGTGACGGTGGAGTCACCGTCGGGGTAGATGACGGAGACGTCGTCGATGGCCAGGCGGGTCAGACGGTCAGTGAGGGTGGTCATGCGTTTCCTCCGAGTGCGAGCAGCGGGTCGATCCGGGCGACGCGGCGGGTGGCGATGAGTGCGCCCAGCAGCCCCAGGAACCAGATGCCCAGGGCGGGGGCGAGGACGGTCGAGGTGGTGAGCAGGAAGGGGACGGCCCCGCCGGCGAGTGAGCCGAGGGCCCAGCCGAGCAGGGCCCCGGTAACGACTCCGACGCCGAGGATCAGCGCCGCCTGGCCGAGGGCGTCCTTCATCAGGTACCCCGCGTCGGCACCCAGGGCGCGCAGGATCGACAGGTCGCGGGTGCGCTGGATGGTCCAGACGGTGAGGAAGGAGATGGTCACCAGGGCGGAGATGCCGTAGAGGAAGCCCTGCATGGTCACCAGCGAGCCGCGCTCGGACTGGTAGGCGGCCAGGCCGGCGAAGGAACCGGAGACGGTCTCGGCCAGGGTGCCGGTGCTTTCCGACGCCGCCTCCCACGCGGCATCGTCAAGCGTGCCGTCGACGGCCAGGACGGTGCCGAGGACGTCATCGCCCACGTGCGCGACCGACTGCCAGGTGCCGGAGTCGACCCAGACGACCGCGGAGTGGGAGTGGAATTCATCCGGGGCGGTGCCGGTGACCTCGGCGTCACGGCCCGAGAGGGTGACGACCTCGCCCTCGTGCGCGCCGACCTCCTCGGCCAGGGACGCGGAGACCACCGCGCCGTCGTCGGGAACGGTGCCGCCGCCGGGCAGGCCGGTGCCGGCGGGCAGGCCCACGACCGCGACGGAGACGGCACTGTCGGCCTCCAGGCGGGTCTGGGTGAAGCCGACCGGGGCCACGCCGGTGACCCCGTCGATGCCCTCCCAGGCCGCGACGTCGCCGGCGGTGATGGCCGAGTCGGTGAAGGAGACTTCCGGCGACTCTCCGGCGGTGGCGGGGGCGAAGACGTAGCGGTCCGGATCGAGCGCCTGCAGGGCAGAGATGTTCTGCGCCCCGAGGCCGCCGGTCAGCCCGGTGAGCATGACGAGCAGCAGCGTGATCAGCCCGACGACGGATCCGATGAGCGCGAACCGGCCCCGGGCGTGGGCGATGTCGCGGATTCCGAGGAACATGAGGACCTTTCAGTGAGGTGACGTGACTGTCCTCGATTGTTGCTTCCGCAGGCCACGCAAACATCGGCTGAGCGCCTGAATCCCGGATCAATCATCCGGTTGACTGCCCCTCGACCGGCCGGCCGATCCGCCCCGGAAACGACGACACCCCGCGTCCCGGATCGTTCTCCAGGGCACGGGGTGACGGAAAGGCGTGAAGGCCTACAGCGGCAGCTCCGGCAGCTCGATGCCGTTCTGCGCGGCGACCTCCTGGATCTGCGGGTACGCGAGGGCGACACCACCGGCGACGGCCGCGACGGTGGCGGCGATGGTGTAGCCGTACCAGGCCTGGGTGAACTCGCTGGTTTCGTCAGCGTTCTTGGAGGAGCCGAAGATGTTGCGCTGCTCCTCGGTGGCGTTCAGGTTATCGCCCACGGTGGAGGAGAGGGAGTTCGAGGAGAGGCCCTCGGAGGAGGTGGAGGACTCCTGAGCCATGGCCGGGGTGACGGAGAGGGCCAGGGCACCGGCGGCGGCCAGGGCAACGGTCGCGTTACGCAGAGAGCGCATTCGAGATCCTTTCAGTTCGATTATTCAATGAAGCAACAATCAACCTTAACCGAACTGCTCCTGGCGGCCTGTCATCGGTGGCCCCGTGCCCTACCCCTCCGCGAGGTCTACCGTCGGTGAATATGACCCCCTCGCCGACGCCACAGCCGACGCCGACCCCGCTGCCCCACGTGCTGAAGTTGCTGCGCCTCGGACTGCACATGATGTTCGCGTTCCTGCTGGTCTTCGGCCTCCTGCGCCACCTGCTCGACGATCCCCGCCACGCTGTCTCGTCACCGGTGCTGCCGCTGGTTCTGGCCCTCGGCGGGATCTACCTGACGGGCACCCTGTGGGAGAACCGCCACGCCCGGGGTGCCACCGGACTCGACCCCACCCCCTTCGCGCCGGCGTGGCTGGCGTCGGTCACGGCTCTGTGGGTGGGGCTGGTGGTGCTCTCGATCGACTTCGTGTGGCTGCTGTTCCCCCTGGTCTTCCTGTTTCTCCACCTGACCTGGCCCGTCGTTGGCATCCCGGCCACGGTGCTGCTGTGGGCGGTGGCGGCGTTCGCCCCGGCCTGGCTGCACCCGGAGGCATGGACGGCCGGGGCGGCCGTGGGACCGGCCATCGGTGCGGTGTTCGCGGTGGCGATCTACTACGCCTACCGCGCCCTGCACGCGGAGGTGACCCACCACCGGAGGGTGGCGGAGCAGCTGCGGGCGACGCGGGCGGAGCTGGCCGACTCCGAGCATCAGGCCGGCCGCCTGGAGGAGCGTGAACGACTCTCCCGGGAGATCCACGACACCGTAGCCCAGGGACTCAGCTCCATTCTGCTCGTCGCGCGTGCCGCCCGCGGCACCCTGGACCGCGGTGATGCCGAAACGGCCGCCCGGCAGCTGGGCACCATCGAGGAAGCGGCCGCCGACAACCTCGCCGAGGCCCGCCGCTTCGTCCGCGACCTCGCCTCCCCAGCGCTGGGAGAGTCCCTCCCGGAGGCACTGCGGCAGGTCATCGAGCGCACCCGCGCCCGGCAGGAGGCCCTCGGAGAGTCCCTGGACATCTCCCTGCACCTGGCCGGCGATACCGGCCGGCCCCTGCCTGAGCCGGTCAACCGCACCGTGCTGCGGGCGGCGCAGGAGGCGCTCGCGAACGTCGTCAAGCATGCGCAGGCGTCGATGGCGGTGGTCACCCTCGAGGTGTGGGACGACTCCGTCACCCTGGACGTCTTCGACGACGGCCGCAGCTTCGACGGTGGGTACGGTTACGGGCTGCGCGGGCTTGAGGCCCGCGTGAGCGCGCTCCACGGCGACCTCGTCATCGAGACCGGCGACGGCACCGCGCTCGCCGTGCACCTACCCCTGACCTCGCAACGGGAGGACACCCCATGATCCGTGTCATGCTCATCGACGACCACCCGGTCGTGCGCGCCGGGCTACGCACCATACTCGACGCCTTCGACGACATCGAAGTCGTCGCCGAGGGCGCCGAGGGCTCGGCGGCGCTGACGGCGACGACCGCCAGCGTGGACGTGGTGGTCTGCGATATCCAGATGCCCGGCATGGACGGCATCACCGCCACCCGGCGGCTCGCGGAGACGGGTGGGCCGCCGGTGCTCATCCTCACCACCTACGACACGGAGGCCGACATCGTCGCCGCCGTCGAGGCCGGGGCGCTGGGATATCTGCTCAAGGACGCACCCGAGCAGGCGCTCCACGACGCCGTCGTGACCACCGCGCAGGGCCGGCGCACGCTCTCACCGGAGGTCGCCGCAGCCCTGGCGGAGCGGGTGAGCCGTCCCCGGCAGGCCCTGTCGACCCGCGAGATCGAGATTCTCCGCGCGCTCGAGTCCGGGGCGGGCAACCGGGATCTGGCCCGGCAGCTGTTCATCTCCGAGGCGACCGTCAAGACGCATCTGGTGCACATCTACCAGAAGCTCGGCGTGGAGAACCGCACCGCGGCGATCACCGCCGCCCGGGAGCGGCGGCTGATCTGAGGGGTAGCCTGAAAGGCGCCGTCGTCCAGGATCCGAGGAGAGCACATGAGCGAGTCGACGCCCGCCGGCCATCACGAGGCCATCATCATCGGTGCCGGCCAGGCGGGTCTAGCCACCGCCTACTACCTGCGGCGGGCGGGCGTGGACTTCCTGATTCTGGACAATCAGACCGCCCCCGGTGGGGCGTGGCAGCAGTACTGGCCGAGCCTGGCACTGTTCTCCACCTCGGACTTCTCCAGCCTGCCGGGCCGGCAGATGCCCCCTCATGAGGGTTATCCGCCGGCCTCCCACGTGGTCGACTACTTCACCCGCTATGAGCAGCGCTACGACCTGCCCGTCGAGCGCCCCGTGGACGTCACCGCCGTGGAGCACGACGGTGAGAGGTACATCGTGCGTGCCGGGGACCGGTTCTGGACGGCCGATAATATCGTCGCCGCCACCGGCATCTGGTCCTCACCCTATGTGCCCAGCTACCCCGGCACCATCACCGGCGCATTCTGGCACAGCGCCAACTACCCGGGGCCCGAGACGTTCCGGGGCCAGAAAGTCGCCGTGATCGGCGGTGGGAACTCGGGCGCGCAGATCAGCGCCGAGCTCTCCGAGGTCGCCGACGTCACCTGGTACACGCTCAGGGAGCCGCGATGGATGCCCGACGACGTCGACGGCCGCGAGCTCTTCCGCCGCAATCGGCAGCGCGCCCTCGCCATCCAGCGCGGCGAGGAGGACCCGGGCGCCGATTCGGAGCTCGGGGATATCGTCATGGTGCCGGAGGTCCGGCGGGCCCGTGACGAAGGACGGCTGAAGGCCACACCGATGGTCGGCTCCCTCGACGAGATCGACGCCGACCACCTCATCTGGTGCACCGGCTACCTGCCGGCGCTGGGGCCCTTCGAGGATCTTCTCGACGGCCGCGAGCCGAGACAGCCGGGCCTGTACCTGGTCGGCTACGGCGACTGGACGGGGCCGGGTTCGGCGACGATCGTGGGCGTGTCCCCTTACGCACGGGACACCGCCGCACGGATCGCGGAATCGCTGGGCAAGCCGCGGAAATGAACTGACTCGGGGGCGGGGTCCTGCCGCCCGATCATGAAAAAGGGCCCGAATTCAGGTTTTCGGGCCTGGCGGCGGCGGGCCAATGATGGATTGCCGCTGTTTTCAGGAGTGCCCTCCGACTGGCGTGGCGGACCGTCACTCACACGTGCCGCCGGACCAGCCTGACTGAGCCCTCGGGACCCTACCCCCGGTCAGCGCCGTGGGCGCCGGTGCCCTCGATGCTGGTGACGGTGGTCAGGAGGAAGACGGAGTCCGCCAGGGCGGTCACGGAGTGGCGGTAGTGGGTCAGGGTGACCAGCTCGCCCTCGTTGACCTCGGTCTCCTCCTGGCCGGTGACCTTGACGTTCCCCCTGAACAGGAACAGGGAGGCTGCCGGCGGGGAGTTGTGCTCGGCCAGCTCGGTTCCCTCACGCAGGGCGATGACGGTCTGGCGCAGCGGACCGTCATTGATCAGTAGCTTGGCCATCCGGCCGTGCTCATTCTCCCGGGCCTGTTCGAGCAGCTGACGGGCCTTTTCTTCGACGATGGACATGTCGGACCTCCTTGGAGACGCATTCGACGACTGTGATTTCGAGCCTACTCATCACGCGTGGCGTGCGTCCGCGCATTGATAGCACTAAAGTCCCCTCTCGTTCTTGCCCACGATGGGGCATCCTGCGCGGAAGGAAGCGCATTGACCACCACCGAAGTACGTACCACCGCCGTACCCTATGTCCCGTTGACCGCGATGGGTTTCGCGGCTTTCGTGTACGTGACATTCGAGATCTTCACCGTCGGCCTGATCACCCCGATGGCCGCGGATCTGGGCGTGCCCGAGTCCCATATCGGCCTGCTCATGAGCATGTACGCGGGTGTGGTCGCCGTGGTGACCATCCCCGCCATGCTCGCGTGCCGACGCCTCGACCGGCGCACCCTCTTCCTGGCCACGCTGGGATTCCTGCTGGTCGGCACCATCCTGCAGGCCACCGCCACCGGCTACGGGCAGCTCGTCATCGCCCGCATCGCCGCAGCCCTGACCCACGGCGTCTTCTGGTCGCTGGTGGGCCCGATGGCCGCCCGGCTGGCCCCCGCCGGGAGGACCGGCACCGCGGTCGGTCTGGTGTCCCTCGGTTCGACAATGGCCCTGGTCCTCGGTTCACCGGCCGCCACCTGGTTGGGCGGGGTGATCGGCTGGCGGGGTGCGACCTGGGCGCTCGGACTGCTCGCGGTCGCCTCGGTGGCCGTGCTGGTGCCGACGCTGCCGAAGCTGCCGCCGTTGGCGAAGGATGACCACCCCAGCATCGAGGCGGTGTCGAAGTGGGGGGTGCCCTCGCTCATCGTCTTCCTGCTCCTGGCGGTCACGGCCTCGTTCGTCACCTACACCTACCTGGGACTGATCGTGTCGCACACCGCCGGTGCGGAGCTGGTGCCCACGGGCCTGACCGCGTTCGGTGTGTTCGGACTGGTCGGGGTGCTGCTGGCCACCCGGCTCGTGGACCGGCGCATGATCCGCTTCAACTTCTCGGCCACGGTCCTGTTCATGGTCGCCGCGGTGCTCGGCATCGCAGCGTTCTCCCAGCTCGACGGTGGTCCGACACTCGGGTCCACGGCCCTGATCTTCCTCGGCCTCGCGGTCTGCGGCGTCGGCTACGGCGCGCTGCCGACGGTGGCGACGACCCTCTTCCTGCACGCCGGGCGCAACAACCAGGACGTCGCCTCGTCGCTGTACGTGGTGACCTTCCAGGTGGGCATCGCCTCCGGCTCGGCGGCCGGCGCCACCGCAGTGGACGCCGGGCAGCTCCCCGCCACGATGTGGCTGATGCTGGTGCTCGCCGCCGCGGCCACCGCCACGCTCGCCGCCTGGTCGCGGCCGCTGCTGCGGTAGCGGGTCAGTCCGCCACGAGCGCCGTGTACAGCCGCTCGAAATCCCCGCGCGCGTGCCGGTAGTGCCCGGCATGGCCGGCGACGGGGGACCAGGCCTCGTCGAAGGGCGGGGTGGCGCGCCCGACGTCCGGGGCGAGGACGTCGAGGGCGATCAACGCAGTGCCGCGCAGGGTGGCACGCTTCATCGCCAGCGGGACGACGGGCACCTCGAGGGAGTCGGCCAACGGCTGCAGCCACGCGGGGTGGTCGATGGTCACCCGCCCGGAGGCGATGACCCGCTCCGGCTGCGCCCCGGCCTCACCCAGAGCGTCCCAGACGCGCCGGTAGGACAGGGCGAGCCCCTCGACGACGCCGCGCCACAGGTCGGCGGGGCCGGTGGCGGTGGTCAGCCCGACGAGGCTGGCGCGGGCGTCCGAGGCCCAGCCGGTGGCACGCTCGCCGCTGAAGAAGGGCAGGACCGCGGGGGCGTCGTCACGCGGGGGACCGGCGAGGACCTCGCCCAGCTCCCCGTCGACGGGCGCGACGGTGTTCTCCAGCCACTCGACGGCGCGGCCGACGTCGTTGAGCGCGCCGCCGAGAATCCACGCCGCACGGGAGAGGCGGTAGCACCACAGCCCGTCGGGGATGGTCCCGGGACGCTGCGAGACGATCACCCGCATCGCGCCGGAGGTGGCGGCGGCGACGGCCGCGGTGCTGGAGTCGACCGCGCCGGGACCGATATTGGAGGGCCAGCCGTCGGGGATGGCGTGGAACCAGTCCGCGTCGGCGAGCATCCGCCACTTCTCCGGCAGCGCGTCCGCGGCGGGGCGAGCGGGCTGGTCGGGGTCGTGGACGGCGGCGAACAGATCCGGGTCAGTGCCGCAGGCCTGCAGGATCGGCAGGTCGAGTTCACCGGTGTGCAGGTCCAGGATCCCCGACCAGGCCGCCATGGAGGTGGCGATGCCGCGGATGCCGGCCAGCCGCAGGTAGACGTATTCGCCGATGGTCATCGCAGCGTGCGTGCGCGCGAACGTCTCCGGGTCCTCCTGCTGGAGCCACAGCAGGCGGGAGGGGTGGTAGGAGGTGTGCAGCCGCACGCCGGTGCGGGCGTGGTAGTCGGCTTCATCGACCCGCTCCTGCAGGAAGCGGACCTGCCGGTGGGAGCGGGAGTCGGCGTAGGTGAGGCAGGGGGTCAACGCGTCTCCGTCGGCGTCGACGAGGATCAGCGAGGAGGCGAAGGAGTCCATGGCCACGCCCGTGACCTCGCCGACGAGCCGGTTCTCCTCCGCGAAGGCCACGACGGCGTCGACGATCTGCGCGCACTCGTCGACGACCTGCCCGGCGTCGATGGTGCTGGTGCCGTCGCCGGCGGTGGTGAACGCGTGCGCGATACGCTCCTTGGAGCCCTTCACCGGGCGCCCCGTGGCGTCGTAGAGCCCGCCGCGGGAGGCCGTCGAGCCGACGTCGAGCGCCAGCACGTACGGCCCCACCGATTCACTCAGCTTCACCGACATGGTGGGGATCTTCTTGGTACCTGAGGTGCTCGACATCGCCCTTGTTTCTCTCCTCGGCTGGCCTGCGCGGTGTGTGGTGCCAGGATAGTGGGTGCTACCGCTCTCCGACCCGAAGCCCGGAGTCAGGGGCGCCGTCTGCGGGCCGGAGAACATATGTGGAAGGAACACCGCAACCAGCAATGATGATGATGCAAGAATAAACCCGCTGGTCAGCGGGAGCCTCTTTCATACATACATGCTTCATACATACATGCTTCATACATACATGCTTCATCTTTCATCATGGGTGCCCCACGCACGTCGCACCAGTGGCGCGGTCAGGTACCCTCGCCCCGGACACGAGAAGGAGCCGACATGTTCTTCCATAACGCCCATGACCGTGACCACCTCGCCCACCTGGAGGGGCGCATCCACCGCCTCGAGGCGACCGTGTCCCGCCAGCAGCAGATCATCGCCGAACTGGCGCGGCGGGCGGATCTACCCCCGCTGGAGCCCCGCGATCTGACACCGGAGGACACCCTCCCGGACGAGGTGCGCGCACTGCTGGACCGTGGCAGGGAGATCGCCGCGATCAAGCGCTACCGCGAGTTGACCGGCGCCGGCCTCCGCGCGGCCAAGGAGACCATCGACCGCGCGCAGGGCAAGGGGTAGCCCGCGGCGCTAATCGACGCCGCACTGCTCCGCGTCGGCGGCGTGCTCGCCCTCCGCGCGGGTCAGGCCCCAGCGGACGAGCCCGGCGACGACGGGGCTGCGGGCCAGGTCACCGTGGGAGACGGGGACGCCGCAGGTGGCCTCGACGTCGATATTGGCCACGTCGGCACCGTCGACGGACTCCAGCAGCGAGGTGGTGTACGGCGTCGCCGTGGTGTCCGAGGGGGTGTACAGGGCGGTGTAGATGATGCCCGGGGTGGTGTCCGGCAGTTCCCCGACACCCGTGATGTACTCGGACCCGGCCAGCTGCTGGAGCGCCGATTCACCGACGATCGCCGCCGAGGAACTGGGGGCCGTGTCGACCGCCGAACGCGCCCAGGTGTCGCGGCCGTCGAGCGTCGTACCCCGGAACGTGGCACCCAGGGCGACCACCCGGCCAACCTTGCCTGCGCCGCCGTAACGCTGGACGTAGACCTTGGTCAGTGTCCCACCCTGGGAGTGCCCGACCAGATCCACCTTCTCCGCGCCGGTGGCCGCCAGGGCACCGTCGACGAAGACGGCGATCTCGGCGGCGCTGGCGTCGATGTCCGCCCAGCCGTGCTCGCCGGGCACCACGTTCCGCAGGTTAGGATGACCGGAGCCGTAGTGGATTGCCCACAAGCAGAACCCCTGCGCGCGCAGCCAGCGCGCGGTTTCGAGGAACTGGGCCGAGCTGGTGCCCGTCCCGTGGAGGTAGACCACCGGATTCGGGTGGTCGGGGGAGGGGACGCAGGACGGGTCGTTGAACACGGCGTCGACGGCCGGATCCGAGGACAGGTGCACGGTCGAACCGGTCTCCCGCGCGAGGCTGGAGCCACCCGCCAGATCCACGATCGGCCCGCTGGACAGTTCGGCGGCGGAGCCGTGCTCCCGGCTCACGCTCGAACCGCTGGAGAGCAGGGTGTTGACCTGGTGACTCTGGGCGTGGGCGGGGGAGATGGCCACTGTGGCCACTGTGGGGACTGTGGCCGCCAGGACGACGCCGGCGGCTGCGGCGGCGACGGCGGGGAGACCGCGGCGGAGGCTCGTCATGCCCAGAATCTAGGTCAGGCCGACGTCGTCGCGGGGGAAGTTCAGGTCACAATCCATGAACACTCCCGTCACACCAGGGGCAGGACAGGCACGGCCCTGCCGGCGGGATTCTCCGCCCACCCATGGGGATCCGTCAGTGCCGGGGTCCGGCAGGGAACACCGCTGATCGACGTCGGGCTAGGCCTTCAGCTCACACTGCTCCGCCCCCACGGCGTGATCGCCCTCCGCACGGGTAAGCCCCCAGTGAATGAGGCCCGCGACCTCCGGGCTACGCACCATGTCCTGGTGCGAGACAGTGATATCGCAGGCGGCTTCGACGTCGACATTGACGACATCCGCACCATCGACGGATTCAAGCATCGAGGTGCTGTTGGGGGTGGCCACGGTGTCCGAGGGGGTGTACAACGCGGTGTAGATGACATCCGGGGCGGTGTCGGGCAGCTGCTCGAGCGCGGTGACGGTCTCGGAGCCAACCAATTGCTGGGTGGCGGCCGCCCCGGCGGCGAAGGCCGATGAACCCGGCATGGTGTCAACGACCGATCCCAGGAGCTCGCCGCGGTCGTCGACGGTCGTGCCGTGGAATGTGGCCCCCAGGGACACCACTCGATCAACTTTCGCGGCACCATCCCGGCCCTGAATATAGGCCTTGGTCAACGTCCCGCCCTGGGAGTGCCCGACCAGATCCACCTTCTGCGCGCCGGTGACCGTCAGGACGTCGTCGATGAACTCGGCGATCTCGTCGAGACTTTCGTCAAGTTCGGCGTAGCCATGCTGGCCGGGCACGGCATTCAGGAGGTTGAAATGCCCGGAACCGTAGTCGATCGCCCACGGGCAAAATCCCTCACCCCGCAGGTACTGTGCCGTAGCGATGAACTGCTGGGAACCTGTTCCGGTGCCGTGGAGAAAGACCACCGGATTGCGGTGTCCGGGGGACGGTGAACAGTACTCGTCGTTGAAGACGTGGTGTATCTCCGGATCCGCGGAAAGGTGCACCGTGGATCCCGCACTCCGAGCGAGACTGGAGCCGCTGGACAGCTCCACAACCGGACCACTCGAGAGCTCCACCGCGGCGCCGCTGGAGTGACTGACACTCGAGCCACTGGAGACGAGGGTCCGCACCTGATGGCTCTGGGCATGGGCGGACGTGACGATGCCCGCAACGGCGAACACAGCGGTGGTGAGGACAGTAAGACCCCGGCAGAAACTTGCCATAGGGACAATTTAAACCGTCACTGCGGAAAGCCTTCCCCGAGGGGCGCCCGTCCGCGTCGGCACTCCCCGTCCAACTGCCGTAACCTGCGGGCATGCCGATCGCCGCACTACTGCTGTCCGTCACCGGTTCATTGCCGGGGATCACCCGGACCATCACTGTCCGCACAGACATGCCGCTGACCGACCTGGCCGAGGCGGTGGAGGCCGTCCTCGGTTTCTCGGGCCGGTCCCCGCACCTGCTGATGACCAGCACCGGTGGTTCCCGGCAGGTCTGGGAGGATGAGACGACCGGGACCGTGGCGGACCTGTTCAGGGAGGACCGGGCCTTCGCCGTGTTCCGCTACCACCCGCCCCGGAACTGGCACGTGGGTATCGAGCTCCTCGGATACGCGGGTGTGGACATGCCCACCCCGCTGCTCATCGAGGTGGCGGGCCCCGACGTCGTCGAGGCGTGCAACGGACCGGAGGAGATGATGCGGCTGCGCGATGCCGCCCGGGATTTCCTGGCCGGCATCGACCGGAGCCCCGCGAACAGTGCCGAGCTGAACGACCGCTTCCCGCACCTGTCGCCGAATCAGATGCTGCGCCGATTGACCACCGTCGACGACGTGGTGGTCGCGGAGCGGCTGGCCCAGCGCGTGCGGTCCGGGAATGAGGCGCCCCTGAGTTTCGACGACGAGGACGCACCTCTTCCGCCCGGGCCGGAAAACACCCCGGATCCGGTACAGAACTCGGTTCTCCGGCAGGCGATCGAGAAGTTCTTCGATGGACTCGAACCCGACGCGGTTGCACCCGGCATGGCGGCGCACGACGGCGATATCAGGGAGAATCTGCCGGAGCTGGACGAGAAGTCCGCGGAGACCGCCACGGAGCACATTCGGTGGGTGCTGGATCTGGTGGGCGAGGGGCGTCCGCTGACCCCCTCGGGCTACCTCAAGCCGGTCGACGTCACCGCCATCGCCGAACGCATCGGCCTGGACGAGCGCTGGCGGGGAAAGGCGAACCGCGAGAACTCCACCCTCCCGGTATTGATTCTGCGCCAGGCGATGGAGCATTTCGAACTACTCGAAAGGCGCGGCGGCCGCATCCACGTCACCGAGGCCGGCCAGCGACTGAAGAACCGGCCGCTGGAGCTGGCCCGTCATGTCGCCGCCTACCTGCCGTTGCTCTCTGACCCTGACGACCTGGCCCCGTCGATCACGCAGATGTGGGCCTGGGCCAACGAAATCGACAGCGATCCCGAACCCGGCCTGCTGATGGCCGCGACACACGTGGACAACCACCAGCTCTTTCTGGCGATGGGCGCCCTGGACCACTCAACGGATTTCTGGGATGTCTTCGCCCCCACCCGTCTGACCGAGGGGGGAAAGGCGCTGGTGGGGGAGATCCTCCGGAGATTCTGAGGTTGATCGGCCCCGCCGTCCCCTGCGGCCGCCGCTACACCTGCACGACCCGGTCCGGATCCCCCAGCCGGTCGCCCAGGCCGACGAGCACCGCGAACACCACACCCAGCAGCAGGGCCAGCCAGATCCAGACGGGATAGAACCGGGGTCCGAGCAGCCGGGCCACCAACGCCCCCAGGAACGCGCCGAGGGTGTTCATGATGACGTCGTCGATGTCGGAGTAGCCCAGTGCGAAAACGTACTGCGCGGTCTCCACGCCCAAGCTGAAGACGAGGCCGCAGCCGGTCGCCCACAGCAGGGGCCGGCGGGCGTCGGCAAGCAGCACGTAGACGAGCACGCCGAAGGGGACGAAGAAGGCGAGGTTGCCCAGGTAGTCGAAGAGCGGGCCGAACCAGCTGCCCGCCTCGACGAAGTCATTGAACGGGAGCAGCGAGAGCGAGCGGTTGCGTTGTTCGGCGGGGTCCCAGAGCAGGCCGATGACATAGAAGGCCTTGAGCATCGTCAGCGCCACCATCACCGCTGAATAGACCACCAGGGCCAGGGCGATGAGGATGGGGGCGGGTTGGGATCTGCGGGTCGGCATGCCCGCCGAGATTACCGGGGCATGATCACTGGCGATGTTTCACGTGAAACATCGCGCCCGTCACCTCAGTCGAACAGCGCCCCGGCGAACATCATCACCAGGATCACCAGGCAGGACGCCCAGATCAGCCCGAGCACGTAGCGGCGCCCCTCCGCGTTCAGGCGCAGCGTCAGCCACGCCCCCAGGGTCGCACCGGCGGTGTTGAGGATGAGGTCGTCGACGTCCGAGTATCCCCGCGCGAACACGAACTGGGCGACCTCGATGGCGAGGCTGCCCATGCCACCGATGAGCGCGACGCGGAGGAGGACGCGGCGTCGGGAAGCGCGGGCGGTGATGTCGGTGCGCGCGACCGTCCCCCACAACAGCACCACGAGGACGCCGACCGGGACGAACATGGCGGCATTGCCCAGTGTGTTGGTGATCGGCCCGTACCAGACCGGCGGATCGATGAATCCGTTGAAGGGGATGAGGTCGATGCTGCGACGGTTGTGGGCGGCCGCGTTCCAGAGGCCGCCGATGGAGAAGCTGCTCTTGAGCAGGGTCAGGAACAGGATGGTCAGGGCGACGAGCCCGGCGGTCACGAGATAGACCAGCCGGGCGGGGATTGTCTGCGGTATGCCCTTGTTCACCCGGCTGAGACTACCCAGCATTTCTGTGGACAACCTCCGAACCGGGTTCGTGTCAGCTTGTCCTCGTCCTGTCTCGCGCTCACGCGAAACAACAGAGACCGACCTAACGGACGGCATCGACCAAGATGAGCCCCAGTCCCGCCACACCCAGCAACACCATGCCGACAGTCACGGCGACCACGGAACCGACATTGGCCTCGACCCGACCATGGGCGAGACCGAGGCCCGCCCGCCGGTAGCGGCGGCGTTGTGTCAGGTAGATGGCCAGAGCCATGGTCCCCATCACGACGACGAGCGCGTGGATCGCGACGGGGAAGTGATTCGCCCAGCGCAGCAGGACGGCGCTGGCCACGGCCAGGGCAACGGTGGTCCTGGCCCAGCTGAGCGATGTGCGCTCCGGCTGCAGACCGGGATCATCGTGGAGGCGGGCGAAGGACGTCATGAGAGCAGACTCCAGATGGTCAACCCGCAGGCGCAGACGGCCGCGAGGGAGAGCAACGGGACGATGGCGGGCACCGGGAGGGGCTCGCCGGTGCGCATGGCGCGTTCGACCTTGAGCCAACGCAGCGCCGCCCCCAGCGAGATCAGCAGACCGACCGCGATGACCAGCACCGCGATGACCGACTGCGCCGTGGCGGAGACCTCCGGCAGGGGAAAGGCCTCCAGGGCGATGCCGCCGGCCAGGAAGGCCAGCGAGGTACGGGTCCAGGCCAGGAAGGTGCGCTCGTTGGCCAGCGTGAAGCGGGGATCCGGCTCGGTGCCCTCCGGCAGGAGGGTTCGGGCGAGCCAGGACCGCCGGGCGTCGTCGGCTCCGGCACCGTGCCCGGTGCCGACGTCCTTTGCGTGGGAATCAGTGAGACGTACGTTCATGGTTGACCGGGCCTAGACGTAGACGGACTCGGGGTGTGCCTCTTCGCGCAGCTTCCGCTGTCGGGCACGGACCTTGGTGAGCACCCCCTGGACGATGACGGCCATGATGATCAGGATCACCGCGAGCGACAGCGGGCGGTCGAGGAAGACACCGAAGTCACCGTCGGAGACGAGCATGGAGCGGCGGAACTGCACCTCGAGGATGGGGCCCAGGATGAATCCGAGGATGAAGGGCCCCAGATCGAAGGAGGCCTTGCGCAGCAGGTAACCGATGATGCCGAACACAATGGCCACGGCGACGTCGAACAGGGAGTTGCGCACGCTGAACACGCCGCAGATGGCGACCACGAGAATGATCGGGGCCATGACGGAACCCCGCAGGCGCAGCACCTGGACGAAGATCCGGATGAGCGGCAGGTTGAGGGCCAGCAGCAGGATGTTGCCGATGTACATCGAGGCGATCACACCCCAGAAGACCTCCGGGTGCTCGTTGATCATCGTGGGACCCGGGGTGATGTTCTGCAGCAGCAGGGCACCGAAGATCAGCGCGAGGACCGGGTTCGGGGGCACACCCAGGGTCAGCAACGGGATGAATGCTGAATTCGAGGAGGCGTTGTCCGCGGTCTCGGTGGCGGCCAGACCCTCGATGGCGCCCTTGCCGAACTTCTCCGGGCGCTTGGAGATCTTGCGCTCCACGCCGTAGGCCAGCACCGAGGAAACGGTTCCGCCGCCGCCCGGAATGACGCCGACGAAGAATCCCAGAATGGAGGAGCGCAGGATGGCCATCCGGGACAGCAGCCAGTCCGCCCGCGACGGAAGCGTGCGGTCGAGCTTCATCTTCTTCATGCCGGCATGGAAACCGTGCTCGGCGTTGTACAGCGTCTCACCGATGCCGAACAGCCCCACGGCGACGGCCACGATGTCGATGCCGGAGAGCAGGTCGAGTGAGCCGAACGTCAGCCGCTCCGCACCGCTGATCGGATCGAGGCCGATGGAGGCGACGAGGATGCCGAGGCCACCGGTGATCATCGCCTTGGCCTTGGATCCCTGCCCGATGAAGATGATCATGAGCAGGCCGATCAACGCCAGGGCGAACAGGTCCGGGGCACCGATGCCCGCGGCGAACGTGGCGAGGGTGGGGGCGAGGAAGGTCAGGCCGATGATGGCGACGGTGCCGCCGATGAAGGAGGCGATCGCGGTCAGGCCGAGCGCGGAACCCGCCTTACCCTGTTTCGCCAGTGGATAGCCGTCGAAGGTCGTGACCACCGAGGAGGCGTCACCGGGCAGACGCAGCAGGATGGCGGGAATGCGGCCGCCGTACATGGAGCCGTAGTAGATGCCCGCGAGCAGCATGATGGCGGTGGCGGCGTCGAGGTTGAAGGTCAGCGGCAGCAGCAGCGCGATGGCGGTGACCGGGCCGAGACCCGGGATGAGCCCGATGACGGTGCCGACGACCACCCCGAGGGTGACGTAGAACAGGTTGATCGGGCTGAACGCCACCTCAAAGCCGGTTGCGAGACTGGAAATGATGTCCATGGCTTCTTCTTTCAGCGTCGGGACCGGATCGGCGGGGTCACAGGCCGAGCCAGGCGGGGAGCGGGTTGATGGCGACCTGGAAGATGACGCCGAAGAGCAGGTAGGCGATGAGCGGGGTGGCGGTACTGACGATGAGACAGGCCCGCATGCTCTCGTGGCAGACCCACCGGATGATGACGAACATCATGAGGAAGGTGGCCGGGAGGAATCCGAGGAGCGGGTAGAGGGGGACGAAGGCCAGCAGAGCGACCGCCATGAGGGCGGGCCGCCCCACGGAACTCATGCGGTACGGCTCCGAGGTCGTCTTGTCCAGCACCGCGAAGGGAACCGCGGTGAGGATGACCGCGGCGATGATCATGGGCCACAGACCGGCCTCGGGCTGGGAGATCGTGCCGAGTCCGAGACTGAGCATCTGGACCATCACGATCACGGCGACCACGGCGATCGCCGCGCAGGTGACCCACTCGGCGACGACCGGGGCACGTTTCCCGGCGTGCTCGGCGGATCCGGTGACGGATTCGTCCAGGGACGGGTCGTCGGGGTGCGGGATGGGCTCTTCGGTGGGCGGCTGAGTAATCCCGTCCGTCGGGTCGACGGCGGTCTCGGTGGCGTTGTCCAGGCGGGTCATCGTTCCACTCCCAACTTGTCGTAGGAATCTTCGGTGCGGGCCCTCTCCATGGGCACGTAGCCGGTCATCCATTCCGGCCCGGGCTGTTTGGGCAGGTGGCTGCCGGTGGTCTCCAGATAGTCCTGGAAGACGGGTTGCTTCACAGCCTCCGCCGCCAGGGCCTCGATCTGCGCGGCGACGTCGTCGGGGATGTCGGCGGGACCGACCAGCGCCTGGGAGACGACGTAGTCGGCCTCCGGGAAACCCGCCTCGGTGATGGTGGGCACGTCCTCGAGCCCTTTCACCCGGACCGGTCCGGTGACGGCCAACGCCTTCAGGTCGCCGGCCTGGACCCGGGGCCGGGCACTGGTGATGTCGATGACGCCGAGATCGGACTCGCCGTTGGCCACCGACTGGACCGCGGCGGGGGAACCGTCGAAGGGGATGGCCTGGGAGTCCACCCCGAGCGCGTTGAGCACCTCGCCGGCGACCAGCTGGGTCATGTGCCCCTCGCCGAAGGAGGTGTGGGTGACGGTGCCGGTGGCCCCCGCGAGATCCTCGATCGTCTCGTAGGGCGAATCCGCCGGGGCCACCAGGACCAGCGGCTGTTCGGTGAGTACGGCGAAGGAACGGAAGTCATCGTCGCCGTAGCGCACCTCCTGCATCAGCGGGGCAGAGGTGAAGGCGGCAATCGGGGCAAGGAAGAGGCGGTGGCCGTCGGCGGCCTCGACCATGGCCTCCGTCGCGGCGATGATGCCGCCGGCGCCCGGGCGGTTGACCACGAGCATGGTCCCGCCGCTGACCTCCTCGAAGGCCTGGCCGAAGGATCGGGCGGTGGTGTCGTTCGCTCCACCTGCCCCGTATCCGACGAGCAGCTGGACCCGTTTGTTCGGGTAGTCCGCGGTGTTGGCGGCGGCCTGGCAGCCACTGAGCAGCAGGCCGGCGAGGGCGATGACGGCCACAACGGCCCGGACCATCGGTGTGCGTTGCCTGGTGTTTTCCACGGGTGTTCTCCTCTCTGGTGCCGGTCAGTGGACGCCGAGCACGCTGAGCGCGATGTCGTCGAGGTCGTCGGGGACGAGGACGCCACCGTCGAAGGTGGTGCCGGCCGTCTCGAGGACGGCCCGCGGGGTGTTGCCGGGGACGACGTGGTGCAGGGCGAGACGTCGGGCGTTCGCGCGGGTGGCGATCTCGCCGGCCTCCGTCGGGCTGGTGTGCGACTTGCGGTGATGGTCGACGGAGGCGCGCTCCATCTCGTTGCGGCCCGGGTAGGCGGCGTGCACCCAGTCGAAGTCGATGGCCTCGTGCAGAAGCAGGTCGGTGTTCTCCGCGAGAGTGACGAGGTTGTCGCTGGGACGGGTGTCGCCGGAGATCGTCACGCTGCCCGCCTCGGTATCGAAGCGGAAGGCGAAGGCCGGGGCGATCGGCGGGTGGACGACCAGGGTGGCGCTGACGCGGACGCGGTCGTCCTCGTGGATGACCCAGGGGGCCACGTCGGGGAAGGGGTTGTCGTTGGCGTGAAAGCCCACCTCCGGCGGGATGACGATGTTCCGGGGCTGCCAGACGTCGAGTGGGGAGGGCCGCAGGGCGTCGATGATGCGGTCGTTGAGGTCCGTGGCGTGCGCCTGCATGAGCGCGGTGAACAGGCCAGCGATTCCCGGGGTGGGGTTACCCGGGAAGATCGGCTCCACGGGAACCTGGGCGCGGGGAGAGATCTGCGGGAGCACCTGACGGTCCCCGGGGCCGTAGATCGGGATTTCCGGGAGCTGTCCGGCGAGGTCGAACATGCCGAAGATGGTGACCGAGTTGAGGTCGATGATGTGGTCGGAGTGCAGGTGGGTGATGAAGATGCCTGCCAGGTCCGAGATGTCGAGCCCGGCGCGTTTGATCTGCGTGAAGGTCCCGTGGCCGGCGTCGATGAGGTACCAGCGGTCGCCGACCACGACGGCGGTGGCGATGCCGCAGCGTGGAGCGGTGGCCTGGTCCGCGTTCAACCAGATTCTCGGGCCACCCCCGGTGCCGAGGGTGATGACTCGTGGAGTGGGGTCTGGACTCATGGTGTCCCGCCTTTCCGTTTGCCATGAAAGCTTTTGTGACACACAGCACCTTAGGACGGAATGCAACGCCAGTTAACAAAAGCGAGCTTGTTTTTAGTGTGGAAGTTGTACAGTTCCGCTTATGAAGGACGTGACGCTCCGCCAGCTCGAGTACCTGGTGGCCGTGGCCGAGGAGGGCTCCATCAGCAGAGGGGCCGCCCGCTGCCACGTCTCCCCGGTGGCCGTGGGGCAGGCGCTGGACGATCTCGAACGGACCCTGGGGGCGACCCTGACCCGCCGACAACGGTCGAAAGGCGTCGCCCTCACGGTCATCGGCGGGGAGATCGTCCGGCACGCGCGGGAGGTGCTGCATTCGGTCGACCGTCTTCCGCTGCTCATCGACGCCGCAGCCGAGCGGATGAAGCCGACCCTGCGGATCGGTTCATTCCCCACCTTGTCCGGGTGGGCGGTGCCCCCGATCATCGCCGAGTTCTCCCGCCACCATCCCGGAGTCACGATCGAGTTGCTCGAATCCGACTACGAGACCCTCCACGAAGGGCTACGCCACGGCACCCTCGACATCCTCATCGGTTTCCAGAACCACGTGAAGCCGGGTGTCCAGATGATCCCCATCGCCCCAGTTCAACTGCGGGCGATCGTGTCCACGGAGCACCGTCTGGCCGATCGCCGGAGCGCCCGTCTCGCGGAACTGGCGGACGAGGACATCATCATCAACGCGCTGTACCCGGTCTCCGAACTGCTCACCGAGCTCCTGGAGCGCCACGGCGTGGCGCACGCCATCCGCTGGCGCACCACCAGCACGGATGTGATCAAGAACCTCATCGGCCGGAATCTGGCGGTCAGCCCGGTGGTCAGCCCCGGGCTGTCCTTCATCTCCAGCGAGGGGCGCCCCCTGGCGGCGGTACCACTGACCGGCGACCTTCCCCCACAGGCCGTCGTCGCCTGCGTCGCGGAGGACGTGCCGGTGGGACCGGCGCACCGGGCGGTCGTCGATATCCTGCGGCAACACTCGACCACCACCCTCAACCCGCCGGGTGCATCTATCGTGGGGGCATGAACCGCAGCCTCATTGTGAACAAGTCCGACGACACCGACGATTCCGTGAACACCACCCTGACCGATGAACTCCACCTCGGCGAGGGGGACCTGCTCATCGATGTCACCTACTCCTCCCTGAACTACAAGGACGCCATGGCCCTGCGGGGCGACAAAGGCGTGGCTCGCACACTCCCGCTCGTGCCGGGCATCGACGCCGTGGGCACCGTCGTGGAGTCCGACTCGGAGCGCTTCAATACCGGTGACGAGGTCGTCATCAACGGCGCCGGTCTCGGCGAGTTCCGCCACGGTGGCTACGCCACACAGCAGCGCATCCCCTCCGAATCGACGGTCGCGTTGCCGGCCGCGTTCTCCGCGCGGCAGGCAGCCGCGATCGGCACCGCCGGGTTCACCGCGGCGCTGAGCGTGGACGCGCTGCGTGAGCAGGGCGTCGAACCCGGGGACGGGGACATCCTGGTCACCGGCGCCACCGGCGGCGTCGGCTCCGTGGCCATCCACCTGCTCAAACGGCTGGGCTACACGGCCGCCGCCTCCACCGGCCGTGTCGAGGAGCACGGCGACTACCTGCGCGAGCTGGGCGCGGCGGAGGTCATCGACCGCGCCGAGCTCTCCGAGCAGGGCAAGCCGCTGCAGAAGTCCCGGTGGGCGGGCGTGGTCGACGCCGTCGGCTCCCACACACTGGTCAACGCGCTCGCGCAGACCCGGTGGGGCGGTACGGTGACCGCCTGTGGCCTGGCCCAGGGCCCCGATCTGCAGGGCACGGTGCTGCCCTTCATCCTCCGCGGCGTGAAGTTGGTGGGCATCAACTCGGTCGACGCCCCGCTCGAACTGCGCGAACGCGCCTGGGCGACGCTAGCCGAACACCTCGACACCGATGTGCTGGAGGCCATGACCTCCACGGTGACGCTTGCCGACGTCGCGGCCGCCGGCGCGGATCTGATGGCGGGACGAAGCCACGGGCGCACCGTCGTGGATGTGCGGGGCTGAGAACAGGTTCCGTAATCCGCTGCGACGGGACAGCGATTCTGGTCTACTGGCACTCACCTGAACACAAGGACTGGTGACTGAAATGTCCTGGACAGTGAAACGGATGGTGGCCAGTCTCGGCGTCGGAGGTGCGGCCGTGGCGCTCGCGGCCTGCACGCAGCCGGGGGAACCGGAGCCTGGGACGGTGACGTCCGTGGTGACGTCCACCGTGGCCGCCGAAAGCCCAGAGACCTCTGGCCCGGTGACGAACTCGACGACGCCGACGAGCGAGTCTCCGACGACCAGCGGATCTCCGACGACACAGCCCGTGGACGTCTGCGATTCCGCGGCTTTCCAACGGTCCGGCTCGGAGTTCGTGGACATAGTGCTCTACTGCGACACCCAGTGGGCCCGTGCAGGAGCCGCGCAATCCGACCACGTGGTGATCTTCCGCTGGCTCGACGGCACCTGGACCCCCTACGAGGCGGACGGCACGTCCCACACCGGTTTCGAGTGCTACGACCGGGAACGGCTGATCGACAACGGGGCGCCGGCCTACTTCCTGGAGAACGCACTCCTGTGTGAAGAGTAGGAACGGCCGATCAGCGTCTGGGGGCGCAAGGCGTCGGAAAGCGCTGACAGAGTGCGCAGCTGCGCACTCCCCAGCTCGTTGACGTGCAGCTTTACCCGTTCGGGGGTAGGCGGGACAGTTGTGTCCAGAGCGGGTGCTAGCTTCCAGATGATCGAACAGTAATTCGACTCCATGGGGGAGAAGCCGATGCTCACCGAGATCACCGACCTACCCGACACCGACCTGATCGATGCCATCCACACCACCCACCACACCCTGACCCGCCACCAGGCCCGCTTCATCGTGTCACTGGCCGAATTCCACGACCGCAACCTCGCCAAAAAACACGGAGCACCCAACACCGTCACCTGGCTGATGCGCCACCACGACCTCGCCCGCCGCACCGCCTACGAATACCTCGGAATCGGCACAAAACTACGGGCCTTCCACCAGGTCACCGCCGAATTCCTCACCGGCCGACTGTCCTACTCCAAAATCCGCCTGCTCCTGCGCTACCTCACCCACTCCAACGAAGATGAGCTGGTCGAGTTGGCCCTCCAGCACTGCCTGACCGAGTTGGAGCAGGCCCTGGCCGGCCGACCCCGCAGCGGCGGCAAAAAGGCCCGGGGTAATTGCCTCCGCGTGGTCATCGACGAGGACACCGGGGGCCTGAACTTCTGGGGATCCCTGGACGCCGACCACGGAGCCGAATTCCTCGCCGCCCTGAAAACCGGCGAACTGGCCTACCTACGCGACCTGACCAACATCGACCCCGAGGTACTCAACAACCCGGAGGCACTCGACGCGGAGATCACGACCGCCCGACAAGACACCGAACAACAGATCACCTCCGAACAGATGACCGGGCAGGACGGGACGGACACCGCGGGCGACCAGAAGGACGGGGCACGCACCCGCTTCGGAGCGCCACTGAGCACCAGCCTGTTATCGGCGTTCCTCGCGGTGATCAACATGGTGCGCACCCACCCGGTGAGCACGGTCCGCGCCCCAGGCGCGCAGGTCAACGTCCTGGTGACCCTCGACGGAAGGGTCGTGATCCCCGACCGCTTCGGAGCAGAGACCGCCGCACTGCTGCGCAGCATCCTCAACGGCGACATCCGCTACCACCTGCTGGACAACAACGGCCTGCACCTCAAACTCAGCCGATCCGCCCGCCTGGCCTCCCCGGCACTGGAAAAAGCCCTGCTCACCCGCTGGGGCTACCGCTGCGCCACCCCGGGATGCTGCCACTCACGGTTCCTGGAATTCCACCACATCACCGACTGGGCCTCCGGCGGCACCACCGATCTCGACAACCTCATCCCACTGTGTTCCGGCTGCCACGCCCTGGTCACCGCAGGGAAAATGACCATCCACGCCGACGAGATCAACCCCCAGCTACTGCGCTTCCGCCTCCCCGGAGGCCAGTCCCACACCTCCACCGCCCGGGAACTGCCCGTCCGCAACGAGCAGATGGGAATCTGGGCAGACGACTACACCGACGGCCCCGTCCCCCGCGGCGACGAGCACCACCGCCAGGTCTGGGACAGCACCGACTCCTTCGACGACCCCGACACCGACAACGGCCGAGGCACCGGATAACACCCCAAAAGTGCGCAGCTGCGCACTCCGGGAACCGATCGGCCTACTTCACCACCAGGTTGACCATGCGCCCGGGCACGACGATCTGCTTGACCACGTTCTTACCCTCGATATGGGCGGCGACCTTCTCGTCGGCCAGGGCGGCGGCGACGATATCGTCCTGTGCGGCGTCGGCAGGCACGGTCACGCGGCCGCGGACCTTGCCGTTGACCTGCACGGGCAGCTCGATCTCATCGTCGACCAGCCACTTCTCGTCAAAGGTGGGGAACTCGGCGAAGGTGATGGTCTCCTCGTGGCCGAGGCGCTTCCACAGTTCCTCGGCAATGTGCGGGGCGACCGGGGCGACCATGATCACCAGGGGCTCGACGGCGGCGGCCGGGATGGCATCCGGGTAGGTCTTGGTCAGGTAGTTGACGTACTCGATGAGCTTGGCCACCACCGTGTTGACGCGCAGGTGCGTGTAGTCGTCGCGCACGCCCGCGACGGTGCGGTGCAGCTGCTTGCTGTCCTCGTCGGTCAGCGCGGCGTCGGTGGTGAGCACCTCACCGGTGTTCTCATCGACGATCAGGCGCCACAGTCGCTGCAGGAAGCGCTGCGCGCCGATGACATCCTTCGTCGCCCAGGGCCGGGAGGTGTCCAGCGGGCCCATGGACATTTCGTAGACGCGCAGGGTGTCGGCGCCGAAGTTCTCGGCGATCTCGTCCGGGGCCACGGCATTCTTCAGGGACTTGCCCATCTTGCCGTACTCCTGATTGACCTCCTCGCCCTCGAAGTAGAACCTGCCGTCACGCTCCTCGACCTCGGCGGCCGGAACGTAGACGCCGCGGGCGTCCGTGTAGGCGTAGGCCTGGATATAGCCCTGGTTGTACAGGCGGCGGTAGGGCTCCTTCGAGGTCACGTGCCCCAGATCGAAGAGCACCTTATGCCAGAAGCGCGAGTACAGCAGGTGCAGTACGGCGTGCTCGACACCGCCGACGTACAGGTCGACGCCGCCAGGGTCGTTGGCGCCGTGCTTCTCCGGGCGCGGGCCGGTCCAGTAGCGCTCGTTCTCCAGGTTGCAGAGCTGATCGTCATTGGTCGGGTCGATGTAGCGCAGCTGGTACCAGGAGGAACCGGCCCACTGCGGCATGACGTTGGTGTCGCGGTAGTACTTCTGCCTGCCCTCACCCAGGTCGAGTTCGACCTCGACCCACTCGCGGGCCTTGGCCAACGGAGGCTGCGGCTCGGAGTCGGCGTCGTCCGGATCGAAGGAGACCGGCTTGTAGTCCTCCACCTCGGGCAGCTCCACGGGCAGCATGGAATCCGGCAGGGCATGGGCCAGGCCGTCCTCGTCGTAGACGACGGGGAAGGGCTCGCCCCAGTAGCGCTGGCGGGCGAAGAGCCAGTCGCGCAGCTTGTACTGGATCTTCTCCACGCCCATCTCGCTGTCCATCAGCCATTCGATGGTGCGCTCGATGGCCTCGGCCTTGTTCAGGCCGTTGATGTCGAGACTCTGGTCATTGACGGAGTTGACCAGGGTGCCGTCGCCGGTCCAGGCCTCCTCGGCGACGTTTCCACCGGAGACGACCTCGCGGATCGGCAGGCCGAAGACGCCTGCGAACTCGTAGTCGCGGGTGTCGTGGGCGGGCACGGCCATGATGGCGCCGGTGCCGTAGCCGGTGAGCACGTAGTCGGCGATGAAAACCGGGATCTCCGCGCCGTTGACCGGGTTGATGGCGTAGGCGCCGAGAAAGACACCGGTCTTCTCCTTGTTCTCCTGACGCTCCAGGTCGGACTTCGCGGCGATATCGGAGCGGTAGGCGGCGACGGCCTCGGCCGGGTTCGCCCTGCCGTAGGTCCAGCGCTCATCGACGTCGTCGTAGGTGCCGGTGCCACCGGCCACGAGGGTGTCGACCAGCTCGTGTTCAGGAGCCAGCACCATGTAGGTCGCGCCGAAGAGGGTGTCCGGGCGGGTGGTGAACACGGTGATGGTCTCGCCCTGGGCCAGGAAGTTCACCTCGGCGCCCCGGGAGCGGCCGATCCAGTTGCGCTGCATGGACTTGACCTTCTCCGGCCAGTCGAGCAGCTCAAGGTCGTCGATGAGGCGGTCCGAGTAGGCGGTGATGCGCATCATCCACTGCGAGAGGTTCTTGCGGAAGACGGGGAAGTTGCCGCGCTCCGAACGGCCGTCGGCGGTGACCTCCTCGTTGGCCAGCACGGTGCCCAGGCCAGGGCACCAGTTCACGGTGGAGTTGGAGCGGTAGACCAGCCGGAACTCATCAACGGCCTCGGCCTTGCCGACCCGGTCGAGCTCGTTGTAGTTCCGGCCGTCCTTGGTGCTCAGCTCACCGGACTCCAGCAGCGGGATGAGCTCGTCGATACGACGCGCCTTCTGCTGGTCCTCGTCGAACCAGGCGTTGTAGATCTGCAGGAAGATCCACTGGGTCCACCGGTAGAACTCCGGGTCGGTGGTGGCCACGGAGCGGCGCTGGTCGTGCCCGAGACCCAGGGCCCCCAGCTGGCGACGCATGTTCTCGATATTCGCCATCGTCGTGGTGCGCGGGTGCGTGCCCGTCTGGATGGCGTACTGCTCCGCCGGCAGGCCGAAGGAGTCGTAGCCCAGGGTGTGCAGCACGTTCTTGCCGAGCATGCGGTTGAAGCGGGCGAAGACGTCCGTGGCGATATAACCCAGCGGATGGCCCACGTGCAGACCCGACCCGGAGGGGTAGGGGAACATGTCCTGGACGAAGAGCTTGTCCTCCGGCAGCAGCTCGCCGCTTTCCGGGGCGAGGTCGCCGACCGGGTTCGGCGCGTTGAAGGTGCCGTTGTCGGTCCAGTACTGCTGCCAGTCCCGTTCAATCCGGTTGGCCAGCTGCGGCGTGTAGCGGTGTTCCGGGGTTTCGCTCGGAGTCGTCATGCCTTAGCAGTGTAGTAGGTGGGGCAGACATCGCCGTGGTGGGCCGGAGGCCAGGAATGGCAGGAAAAGCCACCGCTCATCGACGCCGCGGGATACTACCGCTTCCCGGCAGCCCCGCCCCGGACGTCGAACCCTCGGCTCGGCCCTCGCCCAGCGCGGCATGCAGCCGCAGCGCGATCTGCAGGGCCGCCGCCCGCCAGCCGTCCTCGAGGGCGTCGTCACCGATGATCTCCCGGGCGCGTTCCAGCCGGTAGTGCAGGGTCGCGCGGTGAATGAACAGCTGTCGGCTGGTCACGGTGGAGTTGCGCGCATTGTCCAGATAGGTCAGGACCGTCGACCAGTAGCTCCGGTTGCCCGCCAGAAGCAACCGGGACGCATCATCGCTGATGGCGTGCACGCTGGCCTCGTTGAACTCCCAACCGATGAGCAATCGCCAGGCCCCCGCGTCCTCCCAGGACAGTTGCCTGGACCGCCAACCGGGAAGTGCCGCCACATCGGACAGGAAACGTGCCCGGCGCACCGCGGTGCGGGCCCTGCCCAGCTCATTGATACCTGCGGAGCCGATGGCCTCGATGTCCACCGCGCTGACGATCGCGGCCCGGCGAACCTCATCGAGCACCTTGTCGGTGTCCACGATCGATCTGCTGCGTTCGACCACCATCACGGCGCCGGCCTCGGCGGTGACCAGGAAGGGCCTGCTGCGGTGCAACCTGCTCAGCTCGAGCTGGAGGCGCCGGGCCGAGGAGCCCTCCGGTGGGTCCGCGGCGTCGGCAACCGTCTCACCGAGTCGGACGACATGCACGGTGAGTCGGCCATCATCCGGCAGGTACCCGCCATCCAGGGCGGTAACCACGGAGTCTTCCGCGCCGCCCAGGATCTCCGCGGCCAGCGCACCAAGTTCTTCCGCGCGGTCATGGAGTCCGCCGTCATCGTGGGCGAAGAGACGGGCCAGCGGCTCAATGAACCCGGTGACCCGCGCAATTTCCGTGTCCGTCATGCGGGGTTCATCGAACAACCACAGGTAGGCACAGAGCTTCCCGCTGCGGCGTACCGGGAAGCACACCCTGGGCAGCATCTCGAATTCGGGGTTGGCCGGCAGTCTCACCGGCGCCACGGCGTCCTGAATTCCGTGGCTCAGTATCCAGGGGACGGGTTCCGGGGGCGGGGAGCGGTGGATGATGGAGGCGATCCGACGATCATCGATCGCCCCGATCTGGGCACTGGCGCACACCACCTCAAAGGAAGGGGTGTCCACCTCCACGGACCTGCCCAGCCGGTGGGCCAGGTCGTCCATCAGTGACTGAATCCGGCTGAGGTTTTCAGCTGCGCCACCGCGATTTTTCGACATACGTCGAAATTATCCTCAACTTTCGGCCAGTGACAACCCCCACAGTGATGCACCACCATTAAGTCCTGTAATCATGACGCCGATCACACTATTTCGGGGTCATGCCACCATCCCCACCTCAAGGAGTCCGCGTGGACAACAGCATCTTCACCCCGCTGGAGCAGGCCGGCCTGACCACCCTGAAACTGCAGTACAACTGGCGCACTGATGAGCAGACGCTCCACGCGGCACGGGAATGGGACGAGGAACTGGACTTCTCGCGGTACAACCAGGACTTCACCGCCCACACCACGCTGACCCCGGACCCGGTGAGCCTCGGTACCGGGCAGGTCCATGCCCTCTTCGCCGAGTATGGCCTCAGCGGGTACCTGGAGGAGATCCTGGACCTGCTGCGCCAGGGCCGCCACGAGGGCATCGAGGTCTACTTCCACCGTGGCAGGAATATCCGTTTCATGTGTCACCAGCACAGCCGCACGCTCGGGCTGCGGAACAGGCACCACGCCATCATGGCCGGCGGCACCCGTCGCCACGACCCGGAGACCCCGGAGATCGACGTCATCATCGACGGTCTCAACCTGGGCCGGGCCATGAGCTTCAAGAACATCGCGGCCGGCCTGAACTTCGGCGGCTGCAAGACCACCGTGCACATGGACGAACCGGAGCTCGACGACCTGGAGACCCTCGGTTTCCTGGCCTTCGCCATCGATCGCTGCCGGACGATGACCAGCCCGGACATGAGCCTCGACACCGCCGTGGCGGACGTGATGAACGAGCACTTCTCGAGCCAGTTCACCAACGGCCCCAGCTCCCCGATCGGGGAGAGCGGCACCCCGACGGCCCTCGGTTCCTACCTCGCCCTGAAGGAGGCGGTGCGGTTCCAGGAGGGCAGCGACGACCTACGCGGCAAGTCCGCCGTGATCATGGGGCTGGGCGCGGTGGGCTGGTACCTGGCCGCCCACCTGATCGACGCCGGTGCCGCACTCACCGTCTCCGACCTCAACCCAGAGCGGGTCGCCGCCCTGCGCGCCGCACACCCGGACGTGGAGATCAACGCGATCGGGGTCGACGAGGTCCTCAGCTTCGAGGCGGATATCCTGTGCCCGTCCGCGATCGGCGGGATCCTCGACGAAGAGACCATCAATCAGCTGCGTTACGCTTACGTCTTCGGTCCGGCCAACAACCAGATCAGAGCCACCAACCAGGCCGAGGAGCTGCGGCTGGCCCAGCTGCTGGCCGACCGCGGGATTCTCTTCCAGACCGAGTGGTGGCACAACACCGGCGGCGTGATGGGTGGCGCCGAGGAATACCTCAACGGCGCCGACTCCTCCCCGGAGAGCCTGCGGGAGCGCGTGATGAGCACCGTGCCGCGCAAGACCCGCGAGAACCTGGAGCAGGCCCGCGAACTGGGGATCACCCCGACGGCCAACGCCTACCGGCAGTGCACCGAGCTGCTGTTTCCCGAGCTTGAGGTTGCGGTGCCCGCATGACCGATCAGCTGACCTCCACTCCCGCCCGGACACCGGCGGACACGGCGGCACCTGCAGCGCACCTCCAGACGCCGTCCACGCAGGACAACGGGCTCAAGCGCGGCCTGAAGGCCCGTCACCTGCAGCTGATCGCCCTGGGTTCGTCCATCGGCACCGGCCTGTTCCTGGGTTCGGGCGCCAGCATCCAGCTGGCGGGCCCGGCGGTGCTGCTGGCCTTCGCCGTGGCCGGTGCCATGATCTTCCTGATCATGCGCATGCTCGGTGAGATGGCGGTGATACACCCGGTCTCCGGCTCCTTCGCCTACTACGCCCGCAAGTTCATCGGTCCGGTGGCCGGGTTCATCACCGGCTGGAACTGGTGGTTCACCTGCATCGTGGTCGGCATGCTGGAACTGACCGCGGCCGGGGTGTTCATGGACTTCTGGTTCCCCGGCCTGCCGCACTGGATCACCGCGCTGGTCGCGCTGGTGGTGATCACCGGCATCAACCTCATCCACGTCGGAGCCTTCGGCGAGGTGGAGTTCTGGATGTCCATGATCAAGGTCGTCGCGTTGGTCGCCATGATCGTGCTCGGCCTGTGCCTGGTCTTCGGCATCGGCCCCGACCCGGCCATCGGCTTCTCCAACCTCTGGGAGCACGGCGGCTTCGCACCCACCGGCCTCGGCGGGTTCATGCTCTCCCTGGTCGCGGTGACCTTCACCTTCGGCGGCACCGTCTCGATCGGCACCGCGGCCGGCGAGGTGGAAAACCCCTCCCGCAACATCCCGAAGGCCATCAACAGCGTCATCTACCGCATCATCGTCTTCTACGTCGGCGGTGTGGGCATCATGCTGCTGCTCTGGCCCTGGAATGACATCGACGCCGACTCCAGCCCCTTCGTCCGCATCCTGATGGGCCTGGGTATCGGCGGCGCCGCCGTCATCCTCAACGTGGTGGTGCTGTCCGCGGCCCTGTCGGTGTTCAACAACATGACCTACTCCGGTGGCCGCATGCTGCGCGATCTGGCCCTCAACGGCCAGGCCCCGCCCTTCTTCGCCCGCACCACCAAGCGGGGGCTGCCGCTGCGCGCCCTGCTGTTCAACTCCGGACTGATGGGCGTGGCGGTGCTGCTGAACTTCCTCTTCGAGGGCCAACTGCTGTTTGCGCTGATGGCCATCATCCTGGGGGCGGAAATCATCTCCTGGTCCGCCATCGCCCTGGCCCACCTGGGCTTCCGGAAGCAGCTGCGCCGGGCGGGCCAGACCTCCACCTACCGGGCGCCGTTCTTCCCGATCGCCAATTACGGTTGCCTGGCGTTCTTCGCCCTGCTTCTGACACTGATGGCCTTCCTGCCGGACTACCGGATCGCGTTGTTCGCCCTGCCGGCCTGGGTGCTCACCCTGGCGGTCATCTGGCTCGGGCAGTGTGTCCACCAGCGCCGCAACGGACATGACAAGCTCTCACCAGATGATAACCTTATTACCACACAACGGGAAATTTGATCGGTGATAATGAACAGCAACCGGTGCCGCGGTCCTGCGGCACGCGACCCCAACCCCACCAACGCAACCATCAAGGAGTAACCCAATGCGCACCACCATCGGCGAATTTCTGCTCGACCGGCTCAAGACGGTCGGCATCACCGAGATCATCGGCGTCCCCGGCGATTTCAACCTCAACCTCCTGGAGCAGGTCGACGAGGCTGAGGGCATCCGGTTCGTCGGCACCTGCAACGAGCTCAACGCCGCCTACGCCGCCGACGGCTACGCCCGTTCCCGTGGGCTGTCCGCACTGCTGACCACCTACGGCGTGGGCGAGCTCAGCGCGCTGAACGGCATCGCCGGTGCCGCCGCGGAACACGTCCCGCTCATCTCCATCGCAGGTGCCCCGCCGCTGTACGCCACCGAGGACCGCTACGCGCTGCACCACACGATGGCCGACGGCAACTTCAGCGACATGCTGGCCAGCATCGGGCAGTTCACCGCGGCGGCGGTGCGCATCACGCCCATGAACGCCGTCGAGGAGATCGACCGCGCTCTGCACACCTGCCTCCGGGAGAAGCGCCCCGTCCACATCCAGCTGCCCTCGGACATCTCCCACCTGACCATCGAGGTGCCCGACACCCCCTTCGACGCCACGCTGCCCACCAGCGACCCGGAACGGTTGGAATCCGCCGCCGAGCGGATCCTCGAGATGTTCGGCAATGCGCAGCGCCCGGTGATCCTCGCCGATCTGGACGCGGACCGCCACGGCTTCGTCCCCGCCCTGCAGGCCATCGCGGAGAAGACCCGCACGCCGTATGCGCACCTGAGTTCCGGCCGGGGCACGCTCAATGAGCAGCACCCGCTGTACCTGGGCACCTACAACGGCGCAGGCTCGTCCCCTGCGGTGCGCGAAGCCGTCGAAAACTCGGACTTCCTGATCACCACCACGCCCCGGTTCATCGAGGGCAACTCCGGCGCGTTCACCCACCAGCTGCCGGAGGAGGCCCTCCTCGACTTCGGTGACCAGCACGTGAGCATCCAGGGCGAGCACTACGTGGGCATCACCGTGCTCGAACTCCTCGACATCCTGCTCGAACGGATTCCCGCGGCCACCAGCAAAGATCTCGAGCCCGCCCCGGAACAGCCCGAGTGGATCGTGCAGGAGGACTCCCCGCTGACCCAGGAGCGGATGTGGCCGCGGTTCTCCCGCTTCCTGCGTTCCGACGACGTGGTGATCGCCGAGGCGGGCACCTCCAATATCGGCCTGGGTGCGCAGACCTTCCCCGCGAACAGCAGGTACATCAACTCGTCGATCTGGGGATCCATCGGCTTCACCCTCCCGGCCCTGCTGGGCAGCCAGCTCGCCGCCCCGGAGCGCCGCCACATCCTGTTCATCGGTGACGGCTCCTTCCAGCTGACCGCCCAGGAGCTCTCGACGATCCTGCGCGAGGACCAGGCCCCGATCATCGTGCTCGTGAACAACCGCGGCTACACCATCGAGCGTTTCATCCTGGGCATGAACTCCGGGTACAACGATGTGGCGAACTGGAGCTACGGTGACCTGCCGAAGGTGTTCCGCCCCGACACCACCATGGTCTCCTACTCCGCGTCCACCGAGGGCGAGCTGGAGGAGGCGCTGGCCAGCATCGAGGCCTCGGATGCCGGGGCATTCCTGGAGGTCCACCTGGACCCCGAGGACGCTCCCGCGGGCCTGCAGTCCTTCGGTCCGATGACCGCGGACTTCGACTACGGCCCGCGCGGCCCGCGCAACCCCTGATGCCGCGGTATTGACCCGGCCTCAACCACGGCGCCCCGATCCGGATGTGATTCCGGGCCGGGGCGTCGTGGTGTTCGCGAAGCCGGGGAGGACCGGGCCTGTCCCGATCCGGGCGGATCAGGCCACGGAGGAATGACTCCGGTCTAAGCTTGGGTTCCGTGACCGCCTTCGTCCTCTCCACCAACCTCGCCCACCCCCGGACCGATCCGGGCGGGGCGGACCGGGTCAGTGGTATCGACAAGCGCCCGGCGCCCTCCCTCGAGGTCTTCGCGCCCGGGCCGTCCTACGGCGATGGTCCCGGCGTCGTGGGCGATACCGTCGGGGACTCGGCCCACCACGGCGGCGCCCAGAAGGCCGTCTACGCCTTCGCCCGGGAGGAACTCGACCACTGGGAACGCGAGCTCGGCCGCACGCTCCCGAACGGCTCCTTCGGGGAGAACCTCACCACCCGCGGCGTCGACCTGTCACGCCTGCTGATCAACCAGCGCATCCGGATCGGCACCGCGGAGCTGGAGGTCTCGGTCTCGCGCACGCCCTGCCGCACCTTCGCCGGCTGGCTGGACGAAGCCGGTTGGGTCAAGCGGTTCAGCGCCCGTGAGCGAACGGGCGCCTACTTCCGCGTCGTCGTGCCCGGTACCATCACGGCCGGCGATGAACTGGTGCTTGTCGACGCCCCGGGCCACGACGTCGACATGCTCACCGTCTTCCGTGGCGCGCTGGGGGACAAGGAGGCGGCGCGCCGGATCGTCGAGGCGCGGTGCCTGCCGCAGATGTACCACGAGCGGATGGTGCGGCTGACGGGTTAACGCCGACGGGCCGCGGCACCGTGCAGGTGCCGCGGCCCGTGAGAAGGTCGGTCGTCGGTCAGGCCTCGACCACTTCCTTCTCCTGTTGCTGGTAGCGCGGTGAGACTCGGAGGACGGCGTACTTCTCCTGATCCTCCTGGCTGTCGATGCCGAGTGGTCGTCCCGGCTTGTCCTGCAGCACCAGAGCCGCCACGGAGCCGACGAGGAACATGATCACCAGGTAGGCCGAGACCGCCAGCCTCGTGCCGGTGGCGCCGAGCAGTGCCTGGGCGATCGTCGGGGCGAACGCGCCGCCGACAATGGCGCCGAGGGCGTAGGAGATGGACACGCCCGAGAAGCGGACATTGGCCGGAAACAGTTCGGCGTACCAGGAGGCCTGAGGGCCGTAGGTCAGCCCCAGGCCCACGGAGAACAGGCTGAGACCCAGGGTCAGCATCATGATGTCACCGGTGTTGACCAGCAGGAACAGCGGGAATGCCATGATCACCAGCCAGGCGTAGCCGATGAGGAAGGTCCGGCGGCGGCCGATCGCGTCGCAGATGAAGCCGGCTGCCAGCGTGGCCAGGAACCAGACTGCGGCGGCGACGGTGACGGCCAGCAGCACCTCGGTGCGGCCGAGCGCGACGGGACCGTCGGCGTCCGACGCGTACGCGGTGATGAAACCGCCGGTGGTCATGTAGCCACCGGCGTTGTTGCCGGCGAAGAGCAAGGCCGCGGCGATGATCAGCGGCCAGTGGAAGCGGAAGAGCTTGGCCACGGGGGCGGAGGCCTGCTCCTTGCGTTCCGCGATCTCCCGGAAGACCGGAGACTCATCCACTGAGCGGCGGATGAAGTGGCCGATCAGCACCAGTACGAAGCTAAGGAGGAAGGGAACGCGCCAACCCCACTCGAGGAAGGCGTCGCCCGGCGCAATGACACCGGTCATCAGGGCAAACACGCCGGAGGCCAGCAGCATGCCGAGGGGCACGCCCAGCTGCGGGTAGGTGCCTGCCAGGCCGCGGCGGTGGGCGGGGGCGTGTTCGACGGCCATCAGGGCCGCACCGCCCCATTCGCCGCCGGCGGAAATGCCCTGCAGGATGCGCAGCAGCACCAGCATGATCGGGGCGGCCACTCCCACGGCCTCGTAGGTGGGCAGGAATCCGATGAGGGTGGTGGCCAGGCCCATCAGCAGGAGGGTCGCGACCAGGACGACCCGGCGCCCGAGCCGGTCGCCCAGGTGGCCGGCCAGGAAGGCGCCGAGGGGCCGGAACAGGAAGCTGATGCCCACGGAGGCGAAGGCGAGCATGAGACCGATCTGCTCGCCAGCGGGCTCGAACATGAGGTGGGTGAACACCAGGCCGGCGGCCTGGGCGTAAATGAAGAAGTCGTACCACTCGACAGTGGTGCCGGCGATGGTGGCGAAGGCCACCCGGCGCTGGTTGGCCGCCTTCGACCTGGTTCCCTTGCCCAGGATGGTCGTGGCGGATGGAGGCACAGACATGGCGGGCTCCTTGATGGAGTTTATGGTGGGGTGGGAAACGGCGGTAGCCGCGAAGTTGGGTGGGCACATACGCCGTCGGGGGAATAGTAATCGGCGGGTCTGAGGCGTGTCAGGAGCTTCGCGCCGGGATCTCCGGACCGGGGGAGGCAGCGGGCCGAAATCTGCACTCCTTTCCCAGTGGGTCTGCGCAGAAATCCAAGCTTTACCTGAGAACCCGGCAGATACTTGGTGCACCATCCCTCATGGTGATGCGCGACACCAGAGAAAGGTCGTTATGACTACCCACACACAGGATTTCATCGTCATCGGCGCCGGTTCCGCCGGCTCGGTCATTGCCCGTCGGCTGATCGACGCCGGTCAGAAGGTGGCGGTGCTCGAGGCGGGGGACCACGATCTCAATCCCGCGATCTCCACCGTGCACACGTTGGGCGCACTGTGGCACGGTCCCGAGGACTGGAACTACTACACGACGGAGCAGCCGCATGCGGCGGGACGGCGACTGCACCTGCCGCGCGGCAAGGTCCTGGGTGGTTCCCACGCCTTGAACGCAACCATCTGGGTGCGCGGTGCACGGCAGGACTACGACACCTGGGCCTACCTGGGTAACGCAGGCTGGTCCTGGGAGGATGTCCTGCCGGTGTTCAAGGCCATCGAGAATTACGACGGCGGGGCGTCGGAGACCCGAGGTGATTCGGGGCCGCTGGACGTGAGGAAGAGCTACCCGACCAACCCCATTCAGGAGGACATCCTCGAGGCGGCGCAGGAGATCGGAATCGAGCTCAACGAGGATTACAACAGCGGCGACCCCGAGGGCGTATCTCAGATGCAGCTCAACCTGCGCGATGACAGGCGCTTCAACACCTGGCACGCCTACCTCAGGCCGGTCGTCGACCACCCCAACCTCACCCTGCTCACCGGCGCGCACGCACGCCGACTGCTGATCGAGGACGGCACGGTCGTCGGTGTCGAGTACGAGAAGGACGGCGAGCTGCAGACGGCCTTCGCCCGGGAGACCATCCTGGCCACCGGCGCCCTCAACTCGCCGGAGCTGCTGCTCCGTTCCGGCATCGGCCCGGCCGAGGAGCTCCGCGAGGTGGGCGTGGAGCCGGTCCTGGACCTGCCGGGCGTGGGCAAGAACCTCCACGACCACTTCCTCTCCCCGGTCATCTGCACCACCACCGACAAGCCCGTCCCGGCCCCGGAGGTCGCCCCCGCCGAGACACACCTGTTCTGGAAGAGCCGCCCGGAACTTCCCGTTCCGGACACGCAGCCCATCCATTTCTCCATCCCGATGTACGACCGGGACTGGATGGAGGGGCCGGAGAACGGATTCACCCTCATGGGCGGCATCGTCCGGCCGGCCAGCCGCGGCTCGGTCACCCTCTCGGGACCGAACCCGGAGGACCCCATCAACATCGATCTGGGCACCCTGTCCGCCGAGGAGGACGTCCGCTCCCTGGTCGCCTCCGTCCGGCAGTGCCGCGAGCTCGCCCGTGCCCGGGCCCTCGAGGAGTGGGGCGTGCAGGAGATCTACCCGGGCCCGGAGGTGTCGGATGATGACCTCGAGGATTACGTGCGCCGCAGCGTCATCACCTACCACCACCAGGTGGGCACCTGCCGGATGGGCGTGGACACTGCAGCCGTCGTGGACCCGCGCAGCCTCAAGGTGCACGGGATGACGGGCCTGCGCGTCGCCGATGCCTCGGTGATGCCGCTGGTCACCACCGGGAACACCAACGCCCCGACCATCATGATCGCCGAGCGCGCAGCCAGCTTCATCACCGATGAGCTCGTCGGGGCGGTCGTCGATGAAGCCGTGGACGAAGTCGCCGGGGAGGCCGTCGGCGCGAGCGTGTGAACCGTCCGGCCTTTCCGGAAGGTTCCCGACCCCTCCGGCTACCCCCGCTCGAAGACGATGACCAGGCCGTCGACGCCGCCGGGCCCGATCCGGCCCTTGACGCTGACATTGGTCATCGACTTGTAGCGCCAGCCCTCCCGGGCGTGCTCATTCAGTATCTTCTCGAGCTTGCCGCCGGACATCTTGTCGCCGAACCAGCCTTCCCGAACTTCCACGACCTTGTATTCCATGGACCCCAAGATAGGTCCTCACGGCCTGACGGGTCGCCCTTTCCGGTTTTCCCGCGCAAATGAACCCGGTCCCGGGCGACGATCGAGTCGTCGTACGGGACCGGGTTCCGCGGGGGAGCGCCTACCCGCTGATGACCTGCGGCACGCCGAGCGCCTTCAGGCCCTCGACGCCGAACTCGAGCCCGTAGCCGGAGCCCTTGATGCCGCCGAAGGGGATGCGCGGATCGACGCCGCCGTGCTTGTTTATCCACACGGTGCCGGCCTGGATACGGGCGGCCACCTCGCGGGCCCGGTCACGGTCGGACGACCAGACCGAGGATCCGAGGCCGACATCCAGCGCATTGGCCTGCGCGATGGCCTCGTCGAGGTCGGTGTAGCGGATGATCGGCAGGGCGGGGCCGAACTGCTCCTCGACGACCAACGGGTTGTCCGGGTCGATGTCGGCGACCAGGGTGGTGGGGTAGAAGTAGCCCGGCGCGTCGTAGTCCGGCTCGCCACTGGTGAGCACGCGGGCACCGGAGGCCTTCGCGGCGTTCACCAGGCGGTCGACGATGTCGAACTGCGCCTTGTTCTGCAGCGGTCCCAGCACGTTCTGCTCCTCCAGGCCGACGCCCATGGGCATCTGCTCGGCGACCTCCACGAGCGCGGCGCACACCTCGTCGTAGATGGCGTCCGGGACGTAGAGCCGCTTGAGCGCGGCACAGGTCTGGCCGGTGTTGATGAATGCGCCCCAGAACAGGTCCTCGGCGATGGCCTTCGGGTCGGCGTCGTCGAGGACGATGCCGGCGTCATTGCCGCCGAGCTCGAGCGTGAGGCGCTTGACAGTGCCCGCGGAGGCCTCGATGATCTTCTTGCCGGTGGTGGTGGAGCCGGTGAACATGATCTTGCCGACCGCCTCGTGCGTGCTCAGCGCGGCACCGACGTCGCCCTCGCCGGAGACGACGTTCAGCACGCCGTCGGGAAGCACGGTGTTGATCACGTGCACGAGTGCCAGGACGCTCAGCGGGGTGTACTCGGACGGCTTGACGACGACTGCGTTGCCCATCCGCAGGGCGGGGGCGATCTGCCAGATGGTGATCATCATCGGCCAGTTCCATGGTCCGATGGCGCCGACGACGCCGATCGGCCGGTAGTTGATCACGGCGTGGGTCTCGCCGTCGTCGACCAGGGTCTCCTCGTTCAGCTCGAAGGAGGCGGTGGCCCGCAGCCAGGCCGAGCAGGCCCCGACCTCGAAACGGGCGTTCGGGCCGTTGAGCGGCTTGCCCTGCTCACGCGACAACAGCTGCGCGAGCGGCTCGGCGGCGGCCTCCACGGCATCGGCGGCCTTCATCAGGCGGTCGCAGCGCTCCTCGTCGCTCAGCGCGCCCCACCCCTGCTGACTGTCGACGGCGCGCTGTACCGCGGTCTCGAGGTCGGCGACGGTGTGGGCCGGGGCGCGGCCGACCAGCTCGCCGGTGGCCGGGTTGAGAATATCGCGGCCGTTGTCGGCGGCCTCGACGGCCGCGAGAAGTTCTTCCGCCGTGGTGGACGTCTGGAGCGTTGCCTGGGTCATGGTTCCTCCTTGGGGGTACGGTTCACCCATTGTGTCCCTGAACACAGTTTCCCCGCTTGGAGAATCGTGCACACCACTTGCCGTCCAGTGTGATGATCGACAGGTAGTGAATATTCATCCGGCAGACGAGACCCGGGAGGAAACATGTCCCCGTCCACGCAGTCAGCGCTGTCCCTGCCCGAATGGCGGGCAGCGGTCACGTCCCCCTTCGGCCCACTGCAGGTCAACGCCGCCGACGCCGCCACCTTTCGCGCGGACCTGCGCGTGGTCACGGTGGGGGAGGTCTCCCTGTTCGACATGAAGACACCCGCCCACACCGTGGATCGCCTCGCCGCCGCGATCCCCCGTGACGGAGTCCCCTACTGCAAACTCAGCCTTCAACTGGCGGGGGAATCCATTCTGAGCCAGGACGGACGGCAGTGCGCTCTCCGGCCGGGCGACCTCGCCCTCTACGTCACCCAGCGCCCCTACCAGCTGCATTACCCCGCCCCCCAGCACACTCTCGTGGTGCACTTCCCCCAGAGCTTCGTCCACCTGACCCCCGACCAGATCAGCCGGCTCACCGCCACCCGGATCTCGGGCGACGAAGGACTCGGCCGGGTGATGATTCCGCTGTTCGAGCAGCTGGCCATGAATTTCGATGTGCTCAACGGCCCCCACGCGAGCTCTCTGCTGCGCTCCGCACTGGACATGCTGGTCACCGTTCTGTCCGCGGAACTCACGCACCCCACCGAGCCATCCGCGGCCGACATGCTCTTCCACCAGGCCATCGCCTATATCGACGCGAACCTGGCCGACATGGAGCTGGGCCCCAGGACGGTGGCCGAGGCCCTCTTCGTCTCCGTGCGGCACCTGCACTCACAGTTCTCGGCCAGCGGGCTGACCGTCAGTGCGTATATCCGCGGCCGTCGGCTGGAGCTCATCCGCCGGGATCTCGCCGATCCGCTGATGGCCGACGACTCCATCCAGACCATCGGCGCCCGCCACGGTCTCCCGGACGCCTCCCATGTCTCCCGGGTGTTCCGCTCCGAGTTCGGCGAGTCCCCGAGCGCCTACCGCGCGAGAGCGCTGGCAGGCCGCTGAGGCCCTCCGCAGCCACTGTTTTTAACCCGACTTTCATCGTATAATTAAGGGCATGCTCAAGCCCGTCCTCATCGCCGTCGGCTCGCTCAGCCTTGCCCTCGGGGCGGCGGGGATCATGCTGCCGGTGCTGCCCACCACCCCGTTCCTGCTGTTGGCGGCGTTCTGCTTCGGCCGCAGTTCCAACCGGCTGCACAACTACCTGGTCAATCACCGGGTCTTCGGCACCTACATCTCGAACTACTACCACCGCGCGATGACGCCCCGCCACAAGGTGCGCACCCTGTCGGCACTGTGGTTCGGCATCGCCGTCTCGGTGTGGCTGCTCGGCACGCCGGCCACCACCATCATCCTGCCGGTCATCGCGGGCCTGGTGAGCATCCACCTCATCCGTCTCCGGCCGCAGCCGGAGAAGGCTCCGCAGTCGCTCATCGACTCCGGGGCAGCACCGCTCGCCGACGCCGCGCCGCTGCGCCTGGAGGAGGCCCGCGGCCGCCGATGAGCGCGTGAGCGCGGTGTTCCCCGCTCAGTCACCCGTCGTCGGCAGCAGCCACACCTCATCGCCGCGGACCTCGACGGGGAACGTGGTCAGTGAGGCGCGGGCGGGGTAGAGGGTGGCCTCGCCGGTGTCCAGGCAGAATTTCCCGTTATGGAGCCAGCAGGCCACTTCACCGCCGACGGCCCCGCCCTTGGCCAGGGAGGCCCCGAGGTGGGTGCAGGTGTCGTCGACGGCGCGGAAACCGTCCTCGGTGTGGAACAGTGCGATCGGCGTCGGGTGCCCGGAGACCTCCGGCGGAACGGCGACGCCCTTCCCCGGCGCGATCTCCCCGACCCGCGCGACCTTGACGGGATGTTCGATCATGCGCTCAGCCTATCGCCCCGCCCCGGTGTCCGGCACGACATTCAGCCCGGTGGGAAGACAAAGGCACCCCGGTTGCGGTTCACAACCGGGGTGCCACGACGGGAAGGCGTCAGTCCCTCGTGTGGTCGGTGGAGACGCCGGGGACGGCGAAGGCCTCCTCGTCATCGCGACGGATGTCGAGGCGGCCCTTGGCGAACTTGTTGATGATCAGGGCAATCGCGCCGTCGCCGGTGACATTGGCGGCGGTGCCGAAGGAGTCGATGGCGATATAGGCGGCGATCATCAGGGCGATCATGCTCTCGTCGAAGCCGAGCATGCTGCCGAGCAGGCCGACGGCCGCCATGACCGCGCCACCGGGCACGCCCGGCGCGGCGATCATCGTCACGCCGAGCATGAGGATGAAGCCGATGGCCAGCGGGACGGACACCTCCAGGCCCGCCATGGCGACGATGGCGAAGGCGAAGAGCGTCAGCTTCATCATGGATCCACCCAGGTGGATGGTCGCGCACAGCGGGATGACGAAGCCGGCGACGTTGGTCTCCACGCCGTTCTTGCGGGCGGCCTCGTAGGTCACCGGGATGGTCGCGGCCGACGAGGAGGTGCCCAGTGCCGTGGCGTAGGCGGGCAGCATGTTCTTCAGCGCGGTCAGCGGGTTGCGGCCCGTGAGGGCGCCGGCGACGGTGAACTGGATGAGCAGCAGGATGATCGTCATGACCGTGGCCACGATGATGACCTTGCCGAAGGTGACCAGCGTGTCGATCAGATTGCCGTTCATGCCCAGGCCGAGGAAGGTGCCGAAGATGAAGATCGGCAGCAGCGGGATGACGAAGGCGGAGATCACCTTCATGACCACTCGCTCCAGGTCGCGGGTGACCTTGAAGAGCGTGTCGGACTTGACCACGGTCATGGCCACGCCGAGGCAGAAGGCCAGCAGCAGGGCGGTCATGACCTCGAAGGGCGGCGGCATCTCGATGGTGAAGAACGATGCGAGGGCGCCCTCGTCGACGTCCGCGACGTCGTCGGCCACCTGCTCATCACCCAGTAACGCGGGGTACAGGCCCCGGGCGACGGCGTAGGCCACCAGACCGGAGAAGACCGTCGAGCCGTAGGCGATCGCCGTGGTGATCGCCAGCCACTTTCCGGCCCCGCGGCCCAGTCCGGCGATCGCCGGGGTGATGAGCGCGAAGATCAGGACGGGGATGAAGAAATTCAGGAAGTTGCCGAAGAGGCTGTTGAACGTGACGAACACCCGCGCCAGCCACTCGGGGAAGAAGAGGCTGCAGATGACGCCGAGGATGATCGCGACGACGATCCGGAACAGCAGCGAGGATGATAAGCGACGTAAGTCCATGTAGTTGAGCACCACCTTGTTCGAGCCCGTGGCCGACGTCCACGGATGATTGTCCTGGTCGGGGTGTCACGCGCGGGCGGCCCGCGACTCCCAGATCACCGCAGTCACGTTACTGCACGTCCCCGCGCCCACCGTCGTCGCTGACGCCACCGCCGTCGTCGCCGTCGTCACCATCCGCGTCCTCCCCGTCGCCGCGGGCGTCGAGAAGCCTCCGGCGGTCCAGCCCCGCCTCGTCGAGGGCGCGCAGATCCTTCTTCTTGCCGCGGGCGGCGCGGAACTCCGCCTCGAGCCCGGCGATCTCCGCGCCCTCCTTCACGGCGTCGGCGACGGTGGGGTGGACGGTCACCCGCTCTGCGAGGCCGGAGCGGCGCAGCGCCTTCTGCACGGAGCGGGTGGCGCGGGCGACGAGCACCGGGGTGCCGACCTCCACGAGGTGGTCGACCAGGGTGGTCAACGCGAGAACACCGGTGTAGTCCAGGTCCGGGACCGCCGCGCCGTCGAGCACCACCACGTCATAGGGGCCCGAACCGCTGTTGAGTTCCTCGCGCAGCTGCTCGACGACGTAGTCGGCGTCCGCGTACCAGATCGGGGCCTCCACCGACCAGACCAGCACGCCGGGCACCTGCCGCGTTTCGACGCCCGCGTTCACCGGCACCCAGTGGTTGGACTGCGGCATCAGCCCCTTGCGGTAGACCGGCGGACGCGCCTCCCGGCGCGTGCGGTCGAGCAGGGTGACCAACGCGGCGACGGCCACGCCCTCCGCGATACCGAGCGTGCACACCAGCACCACCGTCCCGACGGCCACCCCGAACTCCAGGCGGCTGTAGCGCAGGATGCGGCGCAGCTCGCGGACCCGGATCAGCGAGGCCGCGATCTGCAGCAGCACCGCGGCCAGGGCGGCGTGGGGCAGCAGCGGCAGCAGCCCGGAGCCGAGGAACAGCACGGCGAGCACGACCAGCCCCGCCGTCAGCCCGACGACCTGGCTGCGGCCCCGGGCGTCCTGCACCAGGCGGGTGCGCGGCGGGGAGGCGTTGAGTGCGAAGGAACCGACCACCGCCGAGGCCGCCGAGGCCACGCCGATCACCCCGAGATCGCGGTCCAGGGTCGTCCGGCCCTGCCGCGTCGCGGCCTCCGTGGCACCGGTCTGCACGGTGACGAGCACGACGATGACCAGCGCCGGGGTCAGCAGCTCAGGCACGGCGGACCAGGGGACGGCGCGGACGTCAGGCAGCGACCACACCGGACCGACCTCATCCAGGGTCGCCACCCCGTGATCGGTGAGTCCGAAGGCCGCCGTGGCGCCCGCGGCGACGGCCAGGCCGAGGAGCGCACCGGGCAGGCGCGGGCTGATCATCACGGTGACCACCGTGACCGTCAGCACGGTGACGCTGAGCGCCGCCGCGTAGGGGTTGACCTCGTCGAGGCCGGTGGCCAGCTGCCGCGCCTGCTCCGGCACCGCGCCGGTGGTCTCGGGCATGCCGAGGGCGGTGCTGAGTTGGGTGACGATGATGCTGACGCCGACGCCCGCGAGCAGGCCGACGGTCACCGGGCGGGAGAGGAACTGGGTGATCCACCCGCCGCGCATCAGGCCGATGAGGATGAGCAGCGCCGCGACCATCAGGCTCAACAGCAGCAGCGCCCCGCGGTCGACGCCCGCGTTCCCACCCGCGCCCGTCCCCACGGCGGCGGCCGCCGCCCCGCCGGCCAGCAACGGGGCGATGGTGGAGTCCGGTCCGACGGAAAGGATGCGGTGGCCGCCCACCAGGGCGAAGACGATCACGCCGACCAGCAGCCCCGTCAGCCCGAGGGTGGGGGAGACGCCGACCAGTTGCGCGGCGGCCATGGAGCCGGGCAGGGCGATGGCGGCCAGGGTCAGACCGACGACCAGATCGGTGCCCAGGGTCTCCCGGGCTCCGCGCAGCGTCGGCAGCAGCCAGCGGGGCAGGGGAGCGGGGCTCATGCCCCATGATGTACCGGAGTCACCGGCGGAAGAGGCCTTTTCGTTCCAGTCGTGCCCGAAGCGTTACCGCCCACCGGGTGGGCGGGTGTTGGCGGGGAGGGCCGGGACGGATTCAGTACTGGGCCGATTCGGGGATAAAGTGAGGAACATGATGGTGATCGGCGTAATTCTCCTCGTGCTGGCCGCAGCCCTCCTGATCCTGGGTGGTCTCGCGTGGTCCCGGAAACTCCCCGGCAACGGGATCATCGGTATCCGCGTCCCCGAGGTCCGCAAATCCCGGGAACTGTGGGACGCCGCCCACGGGGTCGCCGGACCGCTGTGGGTCGTCGGCGGTGTCTCCCTGCTGCTGAGCTCGGTCCTCGCCTTCACCGCCACGGGATGGATGTGGCTCATCGTGGTCCTGCTGGTGCTGGCGGCCGTGGTGCTGCTGGGCATGGGCGCAGGCACGGGCGCCCGTGCCGTCTCCATCCTGGACGCCCGGAACCAGGACGACGGCTGCTCCTCCTGCGGCGACGGCGGTTCCTGCGGCTGCGGCGGACACGCCGGACCCGCCCCCGAGGTCGACTTCGAGGCCCTGCGCAAGGCCCTCGACTCCTCCGAGAAGAAGTAGCGCCCCACCCCCCGCCACACCGGGCCCTCCCCGCCGCATGAACCGGCACGGGAGGGCCCGGCTTTTCGTCCCCCGGATCAGTAGTGTGGTGGCACGCACCCCGGCCCGACGGAGTACCACGGAGGTTCCCATGCTGATCACCGATGTCGCAGAAGGCGTGCACCTCATCCAGCACGCCAACGTCAACTGCTGGCTGCTCGAGGACGACGACGGCCTCACACTCGTCGACGCCGGCCTCCCCGGCACGTGGAGTGAACTGGAGGACGGGGTCAACACCCTCGGCCACCGCCTGGAGGACATCCGCACCCTCGTGCTCACCCACGCCCACTTCGACCATGTCGGCATGGCCCGCCGCCTGGTCAGGCAGCTCGGGCTGCCGGTCCACGCCCACAGTGAGGACCACGAGCTGGCCGCCCACCCCTTCCGCTACGCCCACGAGAACCCCATCGCCCTGTACCCGCTGAAGCACCCGCGGGCCCTGCCGGTGCTGGGCTCGATGGTGCTGGCCGGAGCGGCGTTCGTCCGCGGCGTCCAGGAGGTGCAGCCCCTGACCGTGGACACCGAACTCGCCGTGCCCGGCCGCCCGAAGGTGATCGCCACCCCGGGCCACACCTACGGGCACGTGGCCCTGCACCTGCCGGGCCGCGACGCAGTGATCACCGGCGACGCCCTGGTGACCCTGGATCCCTACACCGCCTTCACCGGTCCGCGGCTCGTCGCCGGGGCGGCGACGGCCGACGAGGCCCAGGCGCTGTCCTCGCTCGACGCGATCGCGGCGACCGAGGCCCGGAACGTCCTGCCCGGCCACGGGAACCCCTGGACCCGCGGTGCCGGCCGCGCCGTCGAGGTGGCCCGCCGCAACGGCATGGCCTGAACCACGCCAGCGGGTGCTCCGTCGGGGGGATCACCGCGCGGAGTTCACGACCCGGTGCTAAAGTGACCAGACATGTACAGCATCTGTCTTATCGACCACCGGCAGTGGTGGTGGCGCGCCAGCTGAGCGAGCCACGATGTTGCACACCTGACAGCACCTGAAATCAAGGGCTCGCACGCTTCAGCCAAGCGGCGGGCCCTTCGTGGTTCCACCCCCTGAGAGTCTGTGACGGGAAGGGCGCCGCTTGAAAGAAGCAGCAGCTCGGAGAAGTCCCCGTCGATCACCCACCACTCCAGGAGGTCCCACCCGATGAGCACCACCACCGGCAGACACGGCAGGTGCCTGCCATGAGCTTTGATCCACGCGTCCTGACCATCCCGGTCCGCTACCACGAGGACGCCTCCGGTCTCTTCGCGCACATCGGCGGCACGGCCATTGACGACGCCGTGCTCCTGGAGAGCGCGGACATCACCACCCGCAGCGGCATCTCCTCGGTGGCGGTGCTGCGCGGCGCGCTGCGGTTGACCTGCCGCGGCACCGTGGTCACGGCCGAGCCGCTGACCCGCTCCGGCGAGCTCTTCGCCGAGCGGCTGCGCGGGCAGCTCGCCGGGCACGTCGTCGACAGCGGAGACGGCGATCAGCTCGCCTTCGACTTCCCGCCGTCCGGTGCCGCGGACGAGCGCGAACGTCTCCTGGCCACCAGCACCATCGAGCCGCTGCGCCGCCTGCAGCTGGAGGCCGGCTACCACGACGACGGCGACACCCTGCCCTTCCTCGCCGGCGGCATGGCCTTCGACTACCTGGAGACCTTCGAGGTCCTGCCCGAGGTGGGCGCTTCCGCCAACACCTACCCGGACTACCAGTTCCTGCTCGCCGAGATCGTGCTGACGATCAACCACGAGACCAGGTCCGCGAAGCTGACGGCCGTGGGGGCGGACGAGGCGGAGACCGCGGCGCTGGAGACCGAGCTGAAGCACCTGGCGGCGACCATCGACGCCGCCGAGCCGGACACCGAGCACGCCTACCGGGTCACCGAGCACGACGGGGACACGCTGACTGTCACCGCGGACATCCCGGACGATGAGTTCCGCGCCCAGGTCACCGACCTGAAGGAGCACATCCGCAACGGCGACATCTACCAGGTCGTCCCGGCGCGCACCTTCACCGCGCCCTGTCCGGACGCCTTCGCCGCCTACCGCCAGCTGCGCGAGACCAACCCCAGCCCGTACATGTTCTACGTCCGCGGGCTGGACACCGAGGGCAGGCCCTACGAGCTGTTCGGCGCCTCCCCGGAGTCGAACCTGAAATTCGACGCCGCCACGCGCGAGGTGCAGCTGTACCCGATCGCCGGCACCCGCCCACGCGGGCTGAACCCGGACGGCACGGTCAGCCCGGAGCTGGATATCCGCCTGGAACTCGAGCTGCGCACCGACGCCAAGGAGATCGCCGAGCACACCATGCTCGTGGATCTGGCCCGCAATGACCTTGCCCGCGTCGCCGTGCCCGCCACCCGGCGCGTGGCCGATCTGCTGCAGGTGGACCGCTACTCGCGCGTGATGCACCTGGTCTCCCGGGTCACCGCGGAGCTGCACCCGGATCTCGACGCCCTGGACGCCTACCGCGCCTGCATGAACATGGGCACGCTGACGGGGGCGCCGAAGCTGCGCGCGATGGAGCTGCTGCGCGGCGTCGAGAAGCGCCGCCGCGGCTCCTACGGGGGAGCGGTCGGCTACATCCGCGGCAACGGGGACATGGACAACTGCATCATCATCCGCTCGGCCTACGTGAGTGGGGGAGTGGCGGCCGTGCAGGCCGGGGCGGGTGTGGTGCGTGACTCGAACCCGCAGGCCGAGGCCGATGAGACCCTGCACAAGGCGTACGCCGTGCTCAACGCCATCGCGCTCGCCGCGGACTCGGCCCTGGAGGTGGTCCGGTGACCAACCCGCACATCGTGCTGATCGACAACCACGATTCCTTCGTCTACAACCTCGTCGACGCCTTCGCGGTCGCCGGTTACCGCTGCACCGTCTTCCGCAACACCGTCGGTGTCGAGGAGGTGCTGGCCGCGCAGCCGGATCTGATCTGCCTGTCGCCCGGCCCCGGGCACCCGCGCGAGGCCGGCCACCTCATGGCGCTCATCGACGCCGCGCTGGGCGAGGTGCCGATCCTCGGCATCTGCCTGGGTTTCCAGGCGCTGCTGGAGCACTTCGGCGGCACGGTCGAACCCTGCGGCCCGGTGCACGGCACCTCGGATCTCATGCGGCTGACCGACGCCGGCGTCGACAGCCCCGTCTTCGACGGCCTGGCGGTGGACAGCGGCCCGGATCTGCCCGGCGTGGTCGGGCACCTGGTGCCGGTGGCCCGCTACCACTCGCTGGGCTGCCGTCAGGTGCCCGCTGAGCTGGAGGTGCTGGCCACCTGTGACTCCGAGATCGGGGAGGTGGTGATGGCCGCGCGGACCCGCGACGGTCTGGCGCTCGGCCTGCAGTTCCACCCCGAGTCGGTGCTCAGTCCCAGCGGCCCGCTGATTCTGGACCGTGGGGCGCAGCAATTATTGAATAATTCCACAAAAGGAGCGGATGCGTCATGACCAGTCCCGATAATCTCGCCGTGCTGTCGCGGTACCTCGACAACCCGAATCCGACGCTCGAGGAGGCCGTGGAGGTCTTCACCCCGATGACCATCGGCGCCTACGACGACGTGCACATCGCCGCGCTGCTGGCCACCATCCGCACCCGCGGGGAGACCTTCGCCGACATCGCCGGCGCCGCGAAGGCCTTCATCTCCGCGGGCCGCCCCTTCCCCTACGAGGGGGAGGGCGTGATGGACACCGCCGGCACCGGGGGTGACGGCGCCAACACCATCAACATCACCACCGGCGCCTCCCTGGTGGCCGCCGCGGGTGGCTGCACCGTGATCAAGCACGGCAACCGCTCCGTCAGCTCCAGGTCGGGCTCGGCGGACGTGCTCGAGGCGCTGAACATCCCCCTGGACCTGGACGTTGACCGTGCCGTGAAGTGGGTGGAGAACTCGGGCTTTACCTTCCTGTTCGCCCCGGCCTACAATCCGGCCGTGGCCCACGCCCAGCCCGTGCGCAAGGCACTGAAGATCCCCACCATCTTCAACGTGCTCGGCCCGCTGCTCAGCCCCGTGCGCCCCGAGTTCCAGATCATGGGCGTGGCCAATCCGGAGCAGGGCCAGTTGATCGCCGAGGTCATGCAGGAGCTCGGCCGCACCCGCGCGCTCGTCGTCCACGGCGCGGGCACCGACGAGATCGCCGTCCACGGCACCACGCAGGTGTGGGAGCTGACCGAGGACGGGGAGATCATCCACTACGAGGTCACCCCGGAGGAGCTCGGGGTGAGCACCTGCGAACTGGCGGAGCTCGTCGGCGGCGACGGCGAGGAGAACGCCCGCCACATGCGCGCCATCTTCGACGGCACCGGGCCCACCGCCCACCGCGACGCCGTGGCCGTCAACGCCGGCGCGATGTTCTACCTGAAGTCCAAGGCGGACTCGCTGCGCGAGGGCACGGAACTGGCGCTGAAGCTGATCGCGGACGGCACCGTCGCCGCCTGGTTGAAGAAGCACGAGGAGACTGACTATGGCGCATAAGCTGCCCACTGTTCTGGAAGGCATCGTCGAGGGCCGCCGCGGCCACCTGGCCGAGATCCGCGCACGCATCGCGCACGTGGACGTCGCGGCGCTGCCGACATCGGAACGCTCGCTCTACACCTCCCTCGGGGGAGGAGAGCCCGGGGGCGGCCGCGGGCTCAACCGCTTCATCATGGAGTGCAAGTCCTCCTCGCCCTCGCTGGGGATGATCCGCGAGCACTACGAACCCGGCGAGATCGCCAAGATCTACTCCCGCTTCGCCGCCGGCATCTCCGTGCTCTGCGAGCCGGACCGCTTCGGTGGCGACTACGACCACCTGGCCACCGTCGCGTCCTCGACGCACCTGCCGGTGCTGTGCAAGGACTTCATCGTCGACGAGGTCCAGATCCACGCCGCCCGCTACTACGGCGCCGACGCGATTCTGCTCATGCTCTCCGTTCTGGACGATGAGGAGTACGCGGCACTCGCCGCGGAGGCCGGACGCTTCGGGCTCGACGTCCTCACCGAGGTCATCGACGAAGACGAGGTCGAGCGCGCGCTGCGGCTGGACGCGAAGATCATCGGCGTCAACCACCGCAACCTCCACGACCTCTCGATCGACCTGTCCCGCTCCGGCCGCCTGGCCGAGCTCATCCCGGCCGACCGCGTGGTCGTCTCCGAATCCGGCATCCGCGACAACGAGACCGTCCGCCGGCTCGGCGGTCACTCCAACGGCTTCCTCGTCGGCTCGCAGCTGACCAGCCAGCCGGATATTGAGCGCGCCGCCCGCGAGCTCGTCCACGGCACCAACAAGGTCTGCGGCCTGACCACCGCGACGGCCGCGCAGGCCGCCCGGTCTGCGGGTGCCGTCTACGGCGGGCTGGTCTTCGAGGAGGCCTCCCCGCGCGATGTTTCACGTGAAACCGCAACGGAGATCATCGCGAACGAGCCCGGCCTGACCTACGTCGCCGTCTCCCGGCGCGCCTCCGGTTATGCGGAGCTGCTCCTCGACGGCGTCGGCGCCGTCCAGGTCCACGCCCCGTACCAGGGTTCGGTCGACGCCGAGCTCGATCTCGTCCAGGCCGTGCGCGCCGAGGTGCCCGAGGGCGTCGAGGTGTGGCGCGCGGTGTCCATGACGAAGGAGCACGGACCGGCCATCGCCGAGGCGCTTGCCGCCGACGGCACCGTGGACCGGCTCGTCCTCGACGCCGGGGAGGGCGGCACCGGAACCAGCTTCGACTGGGGAGTCGTCCCGGACGTCGTCAAGCGGCACTCCCTGCTCGCCGGCGGGCTGGGCCCGGACAACGCCGCCGACGCACTCGCCGTCGGCTGCGCGGGTCTCGACCTCAACTCCGGCGTGGAGTACCCGGCGACGGCGGGAGAGTGGGCCGGCCGCAAGGACGCCGGCGCCATCCGCCGCGTCTTCTCCACCGTCCGCACATTCAGCTACCCGGAATCCGACCTCTGACCGCAGGAGAACACGACCATGACTGATAATGCAGCCCGCGACGGCGGCGCCACGATCCTGCCGGCGTACTTCGGCGAGTTCGGCGGCCAGTTCGTCCCCGAGTCGCTCATCCCGGCCCTCGACCAACTGGAGAAGGCGTTCGTCGACGCGATGGACGACGCCGACTTCAAGCAGGAGCTGGCCACCTACCTCCGCGACTACCTCGGCCGCCCGACCCCGCTGACCGAGTGCGCCAACCTGCCGCTGGCGGGGGAGGGGAGGGGCCACGCCCGCATCTTCCTCAAGCGCGAGGACCTGGTGCACGGCGGCGCCCACAAGACCAACCAGGTCATCGCGCAGGCGCTGCTGGCCAAGCGAATGGGCAAGACCCGCATCATCGCCGAGACCGGTGCCGGCCAGCACGGCACCGCGACCGCCCTGGCCTGCGCGCTGCTCGACCTCGAGTGCGTCATCTATATGGGCGCCAAGGACGTCGAGCGCCAGCAGCCGAATGTCTGGCGGATGAACCTGATGGGCGCGGAGGTCGTGCCCGTCGAAACCGGCTCGGGCACCCTCAAGGACGCCGTGAACGAGGCGCTGCGCGACTGGACCGCGACCTTCCACGACTCCCACTACCTGCTCGGCACCGCCGCGGGCCCGCACCCCTTCCCGACGCTCGTGCGGGAGTTCCACCGGGTGATCTCCGAGGAGGCCAAGGCGCAGATGCTCGAACGCACCGGCGGGCTGCCCGACGTCGTCGTCGCGGCCGTCGGCGGCGGGTCGAACGCCATCGGCATGTTCGCCGACTTCATCGACGACGAGTCCGTCGAACTCGTCGGCACCGAGCCTGCCGGCGAGGGCGTGGACTCCGGCAAGCACGGCGCGGCCATCGCCATGGGCAAGGTCGGCATCCTGCACGGCACGAAGAGCTACCTCATGCGCGACGCCGACGGACAGGTCGAGGAGTCCTACTCGATCTCCGCCGGCCTGGACTACCCGGCCGTCGGCCCGCAGCACGCGCACCTGGCCAAGTCCGGCCGCGCGCAGTATGTCCCCGTCACCGACGCCGAGGCCCTCGAGGCCTTCCAGCTGCTCTCCCGCAAGGAGGGCATCATCCCGGCGCTCGAGTCCTCCCACGCCTTCGCCTACGCCCTGCAGCGCGCGAAGCAGGCGGAGGCCGACGGCGAGGACATCACCATCCTGGTCTCCCTGTCCGGCCGCGGTGACAAGGACGTCGACCACGTCCGCCGCTCGCTCGACGCCCACCCCGAACTCGTCCTGAAGGAGGACTGACCATGAGCCGCTACGAGAAGCTTTTCGCGGCCCTCGAGGCCAAGGGGGAGGGCGCCTTCGTCCCCTTCATCATGCTGAGCGACCCCGATCCGGACTCGGCCGTCGAGATCATCTCCACCATCGTGGAGGCCGGTGCCGACGCCGTCGAGCTCGGCGTCCCGTTCTCCGATCCGATCGCCGACGGCCCGACGATCCAGAACTCCCACGTCCGCGCCCTCGACGGCGGCGCGACCGTCGACGGGGCCCTGGGGCAGATCCGCCGGATCCGCGCGGCCTACCCGGATCTGCCGATCGGCATGCTGATCTACTCGAACGTGCCGTACGTCCGCGGTCTCGAGAAGTTCTACCGCGAGTTCCAGGAGGCGGGCGCCGACTCGGTCCTGCTGCCCGACGTTCCCGTGCGCGAGGGCCGCCCCTTCGCGGAGGCCGCCGAGACCGTCGGCGTCGACCCGATCTTCATCGCCCCGGCCCAGGCCTCCGAGGCGACGCTGAGTGGTGTGGCCGCCCGCTCGAAGGGCTATATCTACGCCGTCTCCCGCCACGGGGTGACCGGTACCGAGCAGGAGTCGGAGACCACCGGCCTGGCGGATGTGGTGGCCAATATCCAGCGCTTCGGCGGTGCCCCGGCGTTGCTCGGCTTCGGCATCTCCAGCCCGCGGCACGTGGCCGACGCCGTCGCCGCCGGGGCCGCCGGCGCGCTCTCCGGTTCAGCGATCACGAAGATCATCGACAAGTACGTGGAGGGCGAGCACCCGAACCCGGGGCGGGTCACCGACATGGCCGCCCTGAAGAAGGAGCTGACGGAGTTCGTCTCCGCCATGAAGGCGGCCACGAAGAAGTAGCTCCGCTTGGTCCCACGCGGCGCCCGTTCTCTTCCCCGGTGGGGGAGGGGACGGGCGTCGTCGTTTCACGTGAAACATCGTGGAACCGCGGGGGTCGCCGACGATGCCGGGCACACGCTGGCGCTCGGCCATTGATACCAGCGCGATGGAACGCCGAAACGTGGCGGCGGAACGCCTTTCCGTGTAGAAGCCGGAGAAGCTGACGAGCGGCAGCGGGCTGCGGCGAGGTGGAGGTTTCCGTGCTACCGGGGTGTCGATCCGGTTCCGGCCCAATCGAGACGAAAGAAAGCCCTCATCGCTGCATCCGCATCGGATACAGCGATCAAGGCCAGAACCCTGACCGCTTCTCGGCTCGTCGACGGCGCTACCGGGCGCTCCGAAGGGTGGGGAAGGCACTGGCCACCCGCCGCCCGCCGGTTTCCGCTGACCGCTCACCGACCATCCGGCGGCTTCGGGGCGTTCAACCGCAGGTGCGGTCGGTGCCCAAGAGGAAATGCCGGTCTTGGGCGGTGGGGTAGGGGAGTGGCTACCGGGCCGCTGGAGACAATGACCCACCGGGAATACAGGCATCGGCAGCGCTTACGACCGCCATGAGGGCACAGGAGGTTCGGCTTCTCACCGCCCCGGTCACCGTCCGCGGAACTATGCTGGCGAATGACATAGCCCGACAGGGACGATGGGGAATCGATGAGAACCAGGATGGTTCCGGGTGGCCGAGAAGCAACGGCGCGCTTCGCCGACCCCGGCAGGGGCACGGCGCAATCAGCCCACCCGGCGCTGACCTTCATCGCCGATCACGTCTTCATCCCGAACCGCGCCGCCCTGATCCCGCCCACTCGTTGCCCCGCCGAGACGGCACGGGCGACCGAAGCATTCTCGGTGGATCAGAACGCGGCGGAGGAAGGACACCACTGCGATCGCATGTTGAGTTCTGAAGACCGCCCCATGGTGTTTCACGTGAAACACGGGACAAACGCGAAGTCTCCGGCGCGATTCACATCCCACTCCTCCCGCCCGGAAATCAAGCGGGCCGGACAACCTCCACCCCTCATCGCTCTCAGCCGACCGACGGGCGGATGCCCCGGACCCGGAGAGACAGACACACCCCACAAGAAATCAGGAGAAGAACAGTGACAGCCGTGATCGAGGTTCAGGACCTCACCAAGAACTTCGGGGACTTCCGGGCGCTGAACGAGTTCAACCTCTCAGTGGAGAAGGGGAGCATCCACGGTTTCCTCGGCCCCAACGGCTCCGGAAAGTCCACCACGATTCGCACTCTCCTCGGCGTCCTCCATCCCACCTCCGGAACAGTCAGAGTGCTCGGCCGTGATCCCCGCCGACACCCGGATGTCCTCCGCCGCGTGGGCTACGTGCCGGGCGATGTGTCCCTGTGGCCGAACCTCACCGGGCGCGAGACCCTCCGCGCGCTGGAGTCGTTGCGGGGGCGACAGGTCGACCGCGACCGGGAGGACGAACTCATCGACGCCTTCCAACTCGATCCGGACAAGCGGGCACGCGAGTACTCGACGGGCAACCGGCGGAAGGTGAGTCTGGTGGCGGCGCTCTCCGTCGGGGCGGAACTGCTCATCCTGGACGAGCCCACCGCCGGGCTCGACCCGCTCATGGAGCAGACCTTCGTCGACGTCATCCGGCAGGAGAAGAAGCGGGGCACCACCGTGCTGCTCTCCAGCCACATTATGAGCGAGGTGGAGAAGCTATGCGATTCGGTCACGGTAATCAAGGAGGGGCGTGCCGTGGAGAGCGGCAGCATCTCCGAGCTCCGTCACCTTTCGGCGCACCGGATCACCGCCACCGTCCCGGAACCCACTCCGGAGCTGCGGGAGTTGGCCGGCGCGGAGTTCAAGGATGCTCAACTCCGCGTCACCGCCAACCGGGAGGACGTCTCCCATATTCTCCGGTTGATTCTCACTGCCGGAGGAGAGGGGATCACCGCCACGCCGACCAGTGTGGAGGAACTGTTCCTCCGTCACTACAGCGACGACCAGAGCACGTCCTGAGGCGGCAGGTCCAAAGCCGCCTCCTGTCGCCCGCATCCCGTCAGCCGCAACTGGAACTGGGGCATATTTCTCTTCGACGCATCGCGGCAACAGTAACGCGAGACGCCTCGCCCTTGAGGAGGGTGGTTTCACGTGAAACGGGAGCCGGAGAAGCCACGTGGATGCTTAGCACTGTTCCCGGTCCCAGCCCTCCCAATCCGGATAGAAACGGATGCCCCCGCGCGTGCAGAATGTCCCTCCCTCCGGGGAGCCCGGTGCCTCGTCCCATCCTTTTCGCGCGTGCGCCGCCGTCTCCCGGATGGCCGGGGGTTGGCAGTGTGCACCGGCAAACTGGTTCCGGTTCCGATGGGCGCTTGTCCGCCCCAAGGCACATTAACCGCAAGGAGTGCGCAGCTGCGCACTCACCGTCTGAAACCGTCAACACCACCGCCACCCTGATCACTGATCAGCATCCGGACGTGGTCAGGACGACCGGCCAGCAGGCGGCCTACCGCAGAACTCGGTTCCTGTACCCACCGCCCGCCCCCTGGCTCCGTACGGCGCCAACCATCAAGGTTTCACGTGAAACCACGCCTCTGCCGACGCGCGGCGGCATTCGTCGCGGGGCATACTCGACACCATGACCGCCGAGAAGAAACAGCCCAATGAGAACACGAAGGACAGATTCGCCAACGCCACCGGCCGTTCCATCGGGGAATGGATGGAGTACCTGCAGTCCCACCCAGACGGAGGCGTGAATCTCCACGACCTCACCCACCAGGATTTCGCACGCCTCGCCATCGAAGGGGGAGCCTCCGAATGGTGGGCGCAGAGCATCTCCGTGGAGGTGGAGAGAATCATCGGACGTCGCCGCGTCGGACAGACCGTCACCGGGTCAGTGAGCGCGGGGGCGAGCAAGACGGTAAGAGGGGAGTGGACCGAGGCATTCGACAGCTTCGTCGCCTTCCTGTCCGCGGGTGGACGAGATCTGCTGCCCGCCGAGCCCCTCGATGAACCCCGCATCTCTGAAACCGAGAAGTGGCGCTACTGGCGGGCCGGACTCACCGACGGTTCCACCGTCGCGATCGACTGTTCTGACGCCTCCACCGGAGAGGTGCGCAAGACCCGCCTGAGCGTGAAGCACGACAAGCTGGGTTCACTCGAACAACGGGACGCCATCAAGGCGCATTGGCGTGGAGTACTCGATGAATTCGCGGAAGAAGTCGCCGGATGAGTCCTTGCACGAGCATGCCCGGGTACCCCGGACCACCCCCCAGTAGTGTCACTGTGACGAAATTACCGCCGCGCAGGAACCCGGTGTCCGACCGGCATTCGGGAGATCTGTCCACCGGTCTTCTCCGCAGGGGAACGGGAGCGGCAGGGGCCGGAAGCGGGGTGCACGCATGACGCACGATCTGCTGGCCCTGACCCGGTTGAACATCAGGACGCGGCGGGGTTACCTGCTCGCCTGGTGTCTTCCCCTGTGGGCGCTCGTGGCGGCGTTCCCACCCGCGTATGAGAGCTACTATCCCACTCTCGAGTCCCGCCAGCCCATGATCGAGGGGCTGCGCAGCAACACCGGCACCACCGCCATCTACGGCGTGATCGCCGATCCCGGCACCATCGGACAGATGACCGCCTGGGAGATCGGAGCCTGGGTCGGTCTCCTCGGCTCCGTGATGGCCGTGCTGCTGGTCACCGGCCTCCACCGCCGGGCCGAGTACTCGGGGCTGGGGGAGCTGCAGCGCTCCACTGGCATCCGGCCCGTCGTCCCGGCCGCCGCCGCGTTGATCACGACGCTGCTCGCGGCGGTTGTGCTGGGTGCGGGCTCGAGCGTGGTCCTCCTGTTCGAGCAGGCCATTGTGGAGGAGCTGACCACCTCCGGGGCCTTCGCCTTCGGGGCCAGTGTGGCGCTCGCCGCCACCGGCTCCGCGCTCCTCGCCCAGGCCGTGCTGCTGTTCATCCACGACGGCGCGGCGCTGACCCGCGCGGCGCTGCTCACCGTCCTCGCGTCCTTCATCATCCGGGTGGTCGCCGACACCCGCGAGCTCACCTGGCTCAACTGGTTCTCCCCGCTGGGCTGGCGGGAGGTCATCGGACCCTACGACACCGATGACTGGACCGTCGTCGCGGTGCTCGTGGGCGTCTGTCTGCTGGCCGCGGTGCTCATCGGGGCCGCTGACCGCCGCCGCAGCTTCGCCACCGGTCTGCTCCCGCGGCGTCGGCAGGCGTCCCGACGCCCGCGCCACATCCGGGGACCGCTCGGCCTGCGCTGGGTGCTCTCCCGCGGGGTGCTGGTCGCGTGGGTGCTGGTCGTCGCGGGCCTCAGCGGATTCCTCATGTCCCTGTCCGGGACGATCGCCGACCTCGTGGGCACCAGCGAGGGCACGGGGGAGGTCTTCCGCGACCTGTTCGACGGCGACGCCGTCTACGAGGAGTTCATCGCCTATATCTGCCAGGTGATCGGCATCCTGATCGCCGCGGCGGGCGTCCAGCAGATCACCGCCCACCACGCGGAGGAGCAGGCCCGGACCGTGGACCTGCAGCGTTCGACGGGCGTGCGCCGCTGGGTGCCGCTCGGTGCGACGACACTCGTGGCACTGCTCAGCCTGGTGGCCATGACGGTCGCGCTCCTGGCCGGCGGGGCGGTGGGCCTGGCCTCCCAGGAGAACACGATGGACGAGGACTACGCCTCCCTGACCTACGCCGCCCTGTCCCAGCTCGGCCCCACCCTGTTCCTGACGGGAATCGCGGTGCTGCTGGTCGGCGCGGTACCGCGGCTGACCCAGTTCGCCTGGGCGCCGCTGGCCGCCGGCGCGGTGGTCTCACTGATGGGGGCGATTCTGCAGTTGCCCGACTGGGCGATCGACGCGTCGCCGTTCAGCCACACGCAGTTGCCGGGCGATGACTCGCTGGGGGTGCCGCTCGGCCTGGCCGTCGGCGGGCTCGTCCTGATGGGGGTGGGGCTGGTGGCGGCCCACCGACGGGAGATTCTCTAGCAGCGCCCTCAGCTCTCACCCCACCCGCGGCCCCGCCGTGCTCAGCGCCCGGTGGGGGCGGGATCCCGCCATGCGCCGCGGGCGTAGGAGCCCGGGTAGGGGATCTCCTCGCGCGGTGTTCCCAGCTCGTGGGCCGCCCGGTGGGGCCACAGGGCGTCGCGCAGCGCGGCGCGACCGATGAGCACGGCGTCGGCCCGGTCCTCGGCGACGATCGCCTCCGCCTGCGCCGGCTCGGTGATCAGGCCCACCGCGGCCGTCGGCACGCCCGTGGCGCGGCGGATCTCCTCGGCGAAGCGGGCCTGGTAGTTCGGCCCCACCGGGATGTCGGCCGGGGCGGCGCCGCCGGTGGTGACGTCGATGAGGTCGACACCGGCATCGCGCAGCAGGTGGGTGAGCGCGATCGTCTGGTCCAGGCCCCACGAAGGCTCGGAATCCTCGGCGTCCACCCAGTCGGTGGCCGACAGTCGCACGATCAGCGGCATGGTCTCAGGGATGACGGCCCGCACGGCGGAGACGACCAGACGGATCAGGCGGGTGCGGTTCTCGAAGGAACCGCCCCAGGAGTCGGTGCGCTTATTCGCCAGGGGAGTGAGGAACTGGTGGAGCAGGTAGCCGTGGGCGCCGTGAATCTCCACGGCGTCGAAACCGGCGCGCACCGCCCGCTCCGCGGCGGCGGCGAACTGCTCGGGCAGGTCGTAGAGCTCGTCGGTGGTCATCTCCCGCGGCACGGCCAGACCCGCGTTGGCGACGGCCGAGGGGCCCACCGGCTCCCAGCCGCCGTGCCCGGGCGGGATGGTGTCGGTGTCACCGAAGCGCTCCTGGTTCGGCAGGGCCGGCACGGTGGAGGACTTCCGGCCCGCGTGGTTGAGCTGGATGCCCATCCTCGTGCCCTGGGAGTGGACGAAGGAGACGATGCGCGCCCAGGCCTCCTCCTGGCGGTCGTTCCACAGACCGGTGCACAGCGGGGAGATGCGCCCCTCCGGGACGATGCCGGTGGACTCGGCGATGATGAGGCCGAAGCCGCCGGCGGCACGGGCACCGTAGTGGACCAGGTGCCAGTCCTCGGGCGTGCCGTCGCGGTCGGAGGCGTGGTACTGGCACATCGGCGGCATCCACACGCGGTTGGGCAGCTCCAGGTCACGGAGCCTGAACGGGGAGAACAGCTCAGACATGCCCACCAGACTACGCCGCCACCGATCCAAGAGCCGGTCGGGCCGTCCCGCGGGCCCTAAACTGTTGCCCATGCTCTCCCGACTCAAGCGGACGGATCCGCTCATCGTGCTCATCATCGCCGCCGTGATCGTGGCGGTCATCGTGCCGGCGCGCGGCACCTTCGCGGACTGGTTCGCGGTGGCCACCAACCTCGCGATCGCCCTGCTGTTCTTCCTCTACGGCGCGCGCCTGTCCACCCGCGAGGCACTCAACGGTCTGATGAACTGGCGTCTACACCTGACGATTCTGGCGTTCACCTTCCTCGTGTTCCCGCTCGTCGGGGTGGCGCTGGCACCCCTGCAGCTGGTCATCTCCGATGGGCTCTACCTGGGCATCCTGTACATGACGCTGGTGCCGTCGACGGTGCAGTCCTCGGTGGCGTTCACCTCGATCGCCAAGGGCAACATCGCGGGGGCGATCGTCGCGGCGAGTGCGTCGAACCTGGCCGGTGTGTTCTTCACCCCGTTGCTGGTCCTGCTGCTCATGTCGGCCGGCGACGGGGTCCACATCGACGCCCAGGTGTTCATCGACATCTCTCTGCTGCTGCTCCTTCCGTTCATCCTGGGCCAGGTCCTGCGCAGGTGGGTGAAGGGCATCGCCGCGAACAAGGCCACCAAGATCGTCGACCGCGGCTCCATCACCATGGTGGTCTACTCGGCCTTCTCCGCGGGTATGGTCGCCGGGGTGTGGGGCGAGGTCTCGGTCCTCGAGATCGTCTTCCTCGTCGTGTTCTCCGCCGTCCTGGTGGTGTTCATGCTGTGGTTGAGCCGTTTCGTCTCCCGGCGCCTGGGCTTCAATGAGAAGGACATGAAGGCCATCCAGTTCTGTGGCAGCAAGAAGTCTCTGGCCACCGGCCTGCCGATGGCCTCGGTGATGTTCGGCGGTGGGGCGCTCGGCCTGCTCATCCTGCCGCTGATGATCTTCCACCAGGTCCAGCTCATGATCTGCTCCTGGCTGGCGGCCCGCTACGCCTGGAAGGCCGGTGGGCAGCACACCCCGTCTGCGCTCTGACACCACTGCACAGGCTCACCCGGCCCGCGTGACGACGCCCGTGTTTGCGTCACCGGGGGAAGGGGGAGAGGATATCTCACGTGAAACCACGATTCTTCATCCGCATCGACCTGACCGTCCCTGGCGCCGGTTCCATCGTCCACGTCGCCGAGCTCGAGGAGATCGACGCGCAGCGGTGCATGATGGTGCGCATCATCGAGCTCGACCCCGCCGAGACGATCCGCGGCGCCGCCCGGGCGTCCACGGGCACCACGGTCGGCATGCAGAATGCCCCCACCGAGGTCGTGCCGCACCCGGACACCTACGCCGGCTTCCCGGACATCGACCACCGCGAGCTCACCGAGGACGAGTTCGAGGGTCTGTGGTCGGAGGCCGTCGCCAAGTTCCCGGAACTCTAGTGCTCCCCACACACGGAGGGTCTCCCGCCTCGGGCGGGAGGCCCTCCGGCGTTTCCAGAGGCCTCAGCGGGGCCGACCGGATGGTCAGAACACGAAGTTGACCAGGCCCATGTAGGCGAGCGTGCCACCGAAGATCGACAGCCCCGAGTCCCGCCGCCAGGCGTGCAGGCCGAGGGTGACGGCCACCCCGATCAACGCCGCCGGAATCCCGCCCGGGGCGCCCGACTGCCCGGAGAGCGTGTAGACCACGAGCACCGCCATCACTCCGACGGGCATCATCATTCCGAGCGTGCCGAAGAACTGGTTTCCCTTGAGCACCTTCAGGAAGGAGAACGGCAACTGGCGCAGGAGCACGGTCACCAGCGCGACGGGCAGGAGGACGGCCAGCACCTGCGTCAGGGACACGCCCTCCGGCAGTCCGTGTTCGGCGAGCACCGTGACCGTCACCGTTCCTCCCGGGTGCGCTGCGCCCGGTCGAGGCGGACCTCCATCGCCTGGTCCAGGCGGGGGGAGAGGTACCGGGCGAGCAGGATGAGGAAATAGGCCGACAGGGCGAGCATCAGCATGTGCTCCGGGGAGAACAGACCGATGACCACCGCCAGGGCGAGTGCCACGGCGGGCAGGGAGAGGTCCTGGTTGTTGCGGAAGGTCTCCCAGGTGAGCACGACGAACAGGGCGACGAGCGCGAACTCCATGCCCTGCACGCCGGGTGGGATGACCTGGCCGGCCACGGCGCCCACGATGCCGGGCAGCACCCACATCGACTGGCAGAAGAGCTGGATCGTCAGTACCCGCGCTCCGGAGATCGTCCCCGGGGGCCGCGCGGAGACGATGGCGTAGGACTCGTCGGTGAGCGCGTAGGTCGAGTACGCCCTGCCCGCCGTGCCGCGGATGGCGTGCCGGGGAAAGGTCAGTCCGTAGAAGATGTGCCGGAAATTGACCAGCAGGCCGGTGACGAGGGCGGAGAAGGGCCCTACCCCGGCGGTGACCAGGTTGAGGGCGAGGAACTCCATGGAGCCGGCGTAGATGACGACCGAGAAGACCGGCGTCCACCACCATGCGAAACCGACCTGCGTCATGAGCAGGCCGAAGGCGATGCCCATGGGCACCAGGCCCACGGCCACCGGCCACGCCTCCCGCAACCCGCCGCGGATCTCCGCGCGGGTCGCCTCCGACGCCCCCGCCATCAGTTGTCGACGGGGTCGGCGGGGAAGGTGGAGAACAGTGGCAGCGGCATCTGCTGGCGGCGCATGACGTCGCCCCACAGGTCCACGTGTCCGGGGGCGATGACGTCGGTGGGCAGGGCGGGGGCGACGTACCAGTCGCCGCGTTCGATCTCGTCGTCCAGCTGGCCCGGCGACCACTCCGCGTAGCCGGCGAACAGGCGCATGCCCTCGACGAGCTCGGTGACCTCCTCGGGTCCGGAGCGCAGGTCGACGTGCGCGAGCCGGTTGGCCAGGCGGTTGAGTTGCGGGGCGGTGTCCATGTCGACGCCCTGCCTGGTCATCGCCAGGCCGACGACGGACTGCTGGTTGAGCGGTCCGCCGATGTAGAGGGCCTGCGGCTTGGCCACGCACGGCAACCAGTCGGGCATGACGTTGAAGACGGCGAGCTCACTGCGGGCGGTGAGGTTGACGCCGAAGGTCAGGTGCTCATTGTGCTCGATGATGAGCACGACGCTGCGGGCGAACTCATCGGAGAGCATCCCCGGCGCCGCCACCAGCAGCATACCGGGGGCCGGGTCATTGCGCTCCAGGGCGTTGAAGAGCCGGTCCGCGTAGAAATCGGGCACGCAGCCTCACTCCTTTTACTCTCGAACCTCGTCGGCACCGGTGTCTCCGGTGCCGGTGGTGTCTGCGTCGGGGGATGACTGTTCAGAATCCCACCAGGCGCGCAGTTCCGCAACAGCCTCCGCGCGATCCAGGGGGCCGCGCTCCAGGCGCAGCTCCTTGAGGAACGCCCAGGCGCGCCCCACCTCGGGGCCGGGCCGCAGATCCAGGATCTCCATGATCTCGTTGCCGTCGAGATCGGGGCGGACGCGGGCGAGATCCTCCTTGGCGGCGATCTCGTCGATCCGCTCCTCCAGATGATCGTAGGTGCGTTGCAGCCGCGCCGCCTTCTTTTTGTTGCGGGTGGTGCTGTCGGCGCGCACGAGCTTGTGCAGGCGGGGCAGGAGCTCCCCGGCGTCGGTGACGTAGCGGCGTACGGCGGAGTCGGTCCACTGACCCTCGCCGAAGCCGTGGAAGCGCATGTGCAGGTACACCAGCTGGGAGACGTCCGAGACCACCTGCTTGGGGTACTTCAGGGCCCGCAGGCGCTTGCGCACCAGCTTGGAGCCGACGACCTCGTGGTGGTGGAACGTCACCCCGCCGCCGGGTTTGAAGGCGCGGGTGGCGGGCTTGCCGCAGTCGTGCAGCAGGGCCGCCCAGCGCAGCACGAGGTCGGGGCCGTCCTCCTCCTGCTCCATGGCCTGGCGCAGCACCTGCATGGAGTGGGCGTAGACGTCCTTGTGCTGCATGTGCTCGTCCTGGGTCAGCCGCATCGCCGGGATCTCGGGGAAGACGTGCCCGGCGAGGCCGGTGTCCACGAGCAGGTTGACCCCCGTCCACGGTGCCGGACCGGCCATGAGCTTGTCCAGCTCCACCTGGACGCGCTCGGCGGTGATGCGGGTGATCTGCCCCGCCATCTCCGTCATGGCCGTCTTCACCCGGTCGGCCACCCCGAATCCCAGCTGGGAGACGAAGCGGGCGGCGCGCAACATGCGCAGCGGATCGTCGTTGAAGGAGCTCTCCGGGGTGTCCGGGGTGTCCAGCCGACGGTGGAGCAGATCGTCGAGACCGCCGACGGGGTCGTGGAAGCGCCCCGTCAGGCGGCCGTCGTCGCCGGCGACCAGCTCCACGGCCATGGCGTTGACCTTGAAGTCGCGGCGGATGAGGTCGCCGTCCAGGGTGTCGCCGAACCGGACCTCCGGGTTGCGGGAGGTGCCGTCGTAGGTGTCGGAGCGGAAGGTGGTGATCTCGATCTGCTGGCCGCGCATCTGCGCCGAGACGGTGCCGAAGGCGATTCCGGTGTCCCAGACCACACCCGCGTGGGCGTCGAGGATCTCCTTGACCACCTCCGGGCGGGCCGGGGTGGTGAAGTCCAGGTCGTTGCCTAGGCGGCCCAGGATGGCGTCGCGGACGGATCCGCCCACCAGGTGGAGCGGGTGCCCGCGGTCAGTGAAATCCGCCACCAGATCGGCGAGTACGTCGGTCAGCCCGGCGATGACCTGCTCGGCGCGTGCCAGCAGCGCGGCACGCCCGTTGACGTCGGAGGCGTCGGGCAGCGCCGACCCGGCGGCCGGGGTGTGTCCGGGAGCCGGGGCGGCGGACTCGGTGTCGTGCGTGTCCTCGGGATTCATCCGCCTCAGTCTACCCGGCACCACCGGGCCACCCCGAACAGGCGGCGGGGCACGGGCAGGGCACGGACGGAGTACGGACGGGGTCGGGAGGTGGTCCCCGGCCACCTCACCGCCATCCCACCGTCACCTCCGCGACGCCTCCTCACCGCCCCGCCACCGGCCCCGCGACACGGTCGGCGACACGGCGAATGAATTCCGAAAGGTCCTCCCAGCGGATACCATCGTGGCGATGACTGACAATGAACGGCACCTGGCCCGCCCGCAGGCCAGCGATGGTGCCGGTTCCGGCTCCGGCGGGTCCCCGAACCCCGGGCCGGACTCCCAGGGCCCGAAGCGCCGACGACGCCGCCGGCGCTCACGCCGTCGTGCCTCCGGCCCGTCCGGCCAGTCCGGTCAGTCCACCCGGTCCGACTCCGCCGGATCCACTGGGGGGGCGCAGGGCTCCGGCGACGGTGACAAGGGCGGAAACCAGGGCGACAAGGACACCAGGGGCCCGGAGAAGAGCGGCGGAAACCGCTCCCGCAGCCGGGGACGCAACCGCTCCCGCAACCGCCGCCGCGGTTCCTCCACGGGCCAGAACAGCGGTCAGAACACCGCTTCCACCACGGAACAGACCGGTGGTGACGGCGCGCAGGCCTCCGGTGGCGCACAGCCGCCGACAGGTACCCGCGGGCGTCGGAAAGCGGGCGGGCGCAACCGCCGCCGCAGCGGCCAGCCCTCCTCCCGGCCCATGCCGCGCGGCGGGCAGAACCGCCGCAACGGGGCGCAGTCGCGGATGCACACCCGCGACGAGACCTCGGCCGGCGGGCTCGTGGTCTCCGGGCTGGCCGAGGCCGTCGACGACCGCGGCCACGTCGACCTCTCCCGTATCTACGTCGCCCTGATCGGCCGGCTTGACCGGCGCGGGCGCCTGCTGTGGTCCATGCCGAAGGGGCACGTGGAACCGGGGGAGGACCACGGTGCGACGGCCGAGCGTGAGGTGTGGGAGGAGACCGGCGTGCACGGCCAGGTCTTCGCGGACCTGGGGGTGATCGACTACTGGTTCGTCTCCGAGGGCATCCGCATCCACAAGACGGTCCACCACCATCTGCTGCGCTACGTGGACGGAGACCTCAACGACGAGGATCCGGAGGTCACCGAGGTGTCCTGGATCCCGGTCTCGGAACTCATCGAGCACCTGGCCTACGCCGACGAGCGCAAGCTCGCCCGCATCGCGCATGACCTCCTACCCGAACTCGCGCGGGAGGAGAAGGCCGCCGGAAGGGCGACACCCCGGTGATCCGCGTCAACCCGCGTACCCCCGTGACCGCCGCGTCCGTCCTCCGACGGGCGCGCTCGTGGTCCCGGCGGGTGCCCGCGCGCGTGACCACCCTGACCGCGGTGGCCGCCTCGGCCGTGCTGGTGGGAGGCGGGCTGCCCGGCACGCCCGCGGCCGACGCCGCGCCGACCCCGCTGGATCCGCGCGACCCGACCGTCGCCGAACAGTGGGTCAACCCCCTGGTGCGCCCCGGGGAGGCGGACTCTGACGTGCGTCTCGAGCTCGTCGCGGCCCCGGACATCGAGGGGCGCGAGCTCTCACCGGGGCAGGATCTGCGGGTGCGGCTGGTGGTGCACAATGATTCGGATGAGCCGGTCAGCGGCCTGTCGGTGCTCACGCAGCGCTCCAACCCCGCCCCGACGGTCGCGCAGGCCCGCCACGTGCTCAGCCTCGACCGTTCCTCCTACCCGTTCTACGGCAGGGCGGTGGAGCTGAACGGCCCGATCGCGCCCGGCGAGAGCCGCGAGCTGAACGTGACCGTGCCGACGGCGCCGGGGGAGGAGGACACCCTGGGCATCACCGCCGGCGGGGTGTACCCGGTGCTGTTCTCCCTGTCGGGGGTGCGCGGCACCGCCGACGGCGAGGACTCCGGAGCGGCCACCAATCCCGGTCCGGTGGAGAACTTCACCACCGAGCGCGTGCTCGTGCCGGTGGCGGACGCCGAGAGCTCGGGCGGGGGCGCCGTCGTGGATGACGCCACGACCCCCGACGCTGCGCCCGCCGAGCAGGCTCCGGGCCTGACCCTGCTGTACCCGCTCACCGCGCCGGTGGACATCGTGCCCGGGGAGACGGGCGAGGCGCCCGAGAATCCGCCGCTCCTCCTGCGCAGCGAACAGCTGGCCGAGCAGCTCGCCCCGGGCGGGCGCCTGGAGCAGCTGCTGGCCTCCTACCAGGAGGCGCTCGCCGGCCCGGGCGGGGAGGAGCTGGCCCAGGGCAGCTGCCTGGCGCTCGATCCGGCGCTGGTGGACACCGTCGACCGGATGAGCCGGGGCTACACCGTCGGCGAGGAACGACCGTCGCTGTCGCGGCAGGGGCAGCGCCTGCGCGACAGCTGGACCAGCAACAGTGAACCCGATCCCGGCGTCCCCGGCACCGGCGCCGAGGACGCCACCGAGTGGCTCGCCGAGCTGCGGGAGACCGCCGCGGAGGGGTGCACCGTGGCCCTGCCGTGGGCGAACGCGGATCTGGGGGCCGTGGCGGAGACCGGCGACCAGTGGCTCTTCCGCGAGGCTGTGGAGCGGGGCCCCACCACCTTGACCGACGTACTGGGGGCTACCCCGGAGACCAACATCATCATCCCGGGCGACGGCTACATCACCGAGACCGCCGCCCCGGCACTCGGCTGGGCGGACCAGTCCACCTCGACCGTCGCGGAGGGCGGCATGCAGCAGGCCTGGGAGGCCGCTGCCGCCGCCCGCGCGCAACAGGCCCACCGGGACACGGACTCCGGGTCCACCCTCGACAGCACCGAGCTGCCCGCCCTCGAGGCCACGGGCCCGGCCCCGGCGACCCCGGTGCACGTCCTCGTCGCCGCCAACACCGTGTGGCAGGCGCCGCAGGTCGACCGGTTCGCCACCCTGTCGCCCGGCATCACCGCCGTGACCTACCAGGACTCCCTGGCCGCCACGCTCGCCACGACCGGCCCCGCGCCGCAGACCGTCGGTTACTCCAACCCGGCGTCGCGCTTCGACTACCGCGCGGACTCCGACTTCGCCCGCTCCGTCACCGCCGGGGCGGCGGTGCGTCTGGCCGCCGGGGAGCAGACGATCCCCGGCGGGCAGGCCGACAGCCCTGATCCGCTGCTGGTCATGCCGCCGGCGCAGCTGGCCCCGCAGGCGGCCGAGACCCTGCTGGACACCGTCACGCAGCTGCTCGCCGACGACCGCGCGCAGCCGCTGCCGCTGCGCGACTACGTCACCCCGACCCCGGAACAGTCCGCTGAGCTGGCGGCGCAGCCCGCGGCCCCCGCCCAGCCGGGGGTCACCCGCTTCGGCACCCCGTACCCCGATCCGGCACAGGTCAGCGACGCCGAAGTGCTGCGCGCCGGACAGCAGGCCCGCTACATCGACGACCTGACCCGCATGACCGTCAACGAACCGATCATCGCGTTGACCCGCTACGGCTTCACCCTGCCGCTGCGCCGCGACCTGCTCACCTCGCTGACGGTGACCGACCGCCGCGCGCTGGCCACGCACAACGAGGCCGTCGAGCGGACCAACCGGATTCTCGACGGCAACCGACGGGCCCTGCAGGATCTGCGCGAATCCGTCTCGCTCATCCCGCCGGGCAACGTCTACACCCGCGCCTCCGAGTCCTCGCCGCTGCTGATCGTCGCCGAGAACGGCCTCCCGCTGCCCGTCGACGCGCAGCTGGCCTATTCCGGTCCCGAGGGCGCCCGTCTCAACCTGCCCGGTCTCGTGCGTATCCCGGCGCGCGGTTCCATCACCGTCCAGATGACGGCCGATCTGCCGCCCGGCAATGAGCGCACCGACCTGACCCTGTGGCTGGCCACCCCGGACGGCTCCACGATCTCCTCCCCGGTGGACATCAGCGTGCAGACCCGCGCCGGTACCGTCGGCGCCTACGGCATCGGCCTGCTGGTGGTCGTCTTCCTCGCCCTCGCACTGCTCTTCCGCGTCGGCCGGAACCGGCGGCGCAGGGATGCGGAGCACCCCGGGGGACAGGACCGCCCCCGGGACCGCCCCCAGACTCAGTCCCCGGGCGGCTCGACGGCCGCCCGGGCGCGACGTGGACGCCCCGCCCGGCGGACCCCCCGCCGGGGTGGTGGCCGCGCCGGTGACGCGACCGGGTCCCCGAAGCCCCCGGGCGGCACCCCGGACCCCTGACCGTGGCCGACCGCGGTGTGCCACGCCATACCGCGCCGCCCCGTGGTCGACCTAAGATCCGTTCATCCTCCATCCCGGCCCCAGATTGGTTCCGAAGTGAGTTCCTCCGATCCGGCATCCCAGGGTGCCGACACCCCCACCCTCAGCTCCCCGCCCCGCAACCGGGCGGCGGGGCAGCGTTCCCGCATCGTCACGTCGTCCCCGCCGGCGCCGGTGCCCGAGCCGCGCGCGGCCGCCCCGGCGCAGCGCGCCGCCCCGGGCCCCGACCGTTCCAGCCTGACGACGGTCCCGACCGCCGTGCCCGCCCCCGGCGACCCGGAGACGGCGACGGAGACGGCTACGGCTGCGAAGAAGGTCGCCTCCGACTCGGACGTGGTGCGCTCGACCGGTTCGATGGCGGTGGCCACGCTGGTCTCCCGCATCACCGGCTTCCTGCGCAACGCTCTCATCGGCGTGACGCTGGGTTCGGCGGTGGCGTCGGCGTTCAACACCGCCAACACCCTGCCCAACCTCATCACCGAGATCGTCCTCGGCGCGGTCCTGACCTCCCTGGTCGTGCCCGTGCTGGTCCGCGCGGAGAAGGAGGACGCCGACGGCGGCGCCGCCTTTGTTCGGCGACTATTCACCCTCGCGGCGACCCTGCTGATCATCGTCACGGTGATCTCGATCATCGCGGCCCCCGCCCTGACGAGGCTGACGCTGAGCTCGGAGGGCGAGGTCAACGTCGTCCAGTCGACGTCGTTCGCCTTCCTGCTGCTGCCGCAGATCTTCTTCTACGGCATCTTCTCGTTGTTCATGGCGGTGCTCAACACCAAGGGCATCTTCCGGCCCGGCGCGTGGGCCCCGGTGGCCAACAACCTCGTCAGCATCGCCGTCCTGGGGCTGTACTGGTTCATTCCGGGTTCGCTGAACCCGGCCGCCCCGTCGGGGGTGTCGGATCCGCACGTCCTGCTGCTGGGCCTGGGCACCACCCTGGGAGTGGTGGTGCAGGCCCTCATCATGATCTACCCACTGAGGAAGGCAGGAGTGGATCTGCGCCCGCTGTGGGGTGTGGACGCCCGGCTCAGGCAGTTCGGCGGCATGGCCATGGCCATCGTCGTCTACGTCGCCATCTCGCAGGCGGGTTACATCGTCACCACCCGCATCGCCTCACTCGCGGACGCGGCCGCCCCGTTCATCTACCAGCAGGCGTGGCTGCTGCTGCAGGTGCCCTACGGCATCATCGGCGTCACCCTGCTGACCGCGATCATGCCGCGCCTGTCCCGCAACGCCGCCGCGGGCGATGACAAGGCGGTGGTCAGTGATCTGACGATGGGCACGAAGCTGACCTTCATCGGGCTGATCCCGGTCATCATCTTCCTCACCGCCTTCGGCCCGCAGATCGGCAACGCCCTGTTCGCCTACGGCGCCTTCGACTCCGAGTCGGCCACGCTGCTGGGTCTGACGCTGAGCTTCTCGGCGTTCACGCTCATCCCGTACGCCCTGGTGCTGCTGCACCTGCGCGTGTTCTACGCCCGCGAGGAGGCGTGGACCCCGACGTTCATCATCGCCGGCATCACCGCCACGAAGATCGTCCTGTCCCTGCTCGCACCGCTGGTGGCCGCCTCCCCGTCGCGGGTGGTCATCCTGCTGGGCGCGGCCAACGGCTTCGGTTTCGTCGCCGGCGCGGTCATCGGCGCGTTCCTGCTGCGCCGCAAACTGGGCCCGCTGGGTCTGCGCACCATCCTGCGCACCACCTTCTGGGCGATGGCCACGGGTCTGCTGGGTATCGCGGTGGCACTGTTCGCCAACTTCCTCCTCGACCTGGTCGCCGGCGGGATCTTCGACTCCCTCGGCAGCGTCGGCTACCTCATCCGCCTGGCGGTCGTCGGCGTGATCTTCGTGATCGCCACCGGCGTCGCGCTGTCCTACTCGGATCTGCCCGAGGTCCAGAACCTCGGCCGCGCCCTCAACCGCATCCCGGGCATGTCACGCTTCGTGCGCCCCGACCCGGAACGGGAGATCAAGGTCGAGGACCCGGATCTCACGGAGGTGTCCACCCAGTTCCTGGCGATGGACGCCTTCAACTCCTCACCGGTCCCGCCGCCGATGTCCGCCGGCGTGGTCCGGGGCCCCCGCCTGGTGCCCGGCGCCCCGGTCTCCGACGGCCGCTTCCGTCTGCTCGCCGACCACGGCTCCGTGCCCGGCGCCCGGTTCTGGCAGGCCCGCGAGATGTCCACCCGCCGCGAGGTGGCGCTGACGTTCGTGGACACCACCGGCAACGCCCCGCTGGCCCCGGCCTCCCCGGCCGCCGCGGCCGGGACCGCCGCCGAAGTTTCCCGCCGCACGCGCAAGCTCGCCGCGCTGGAGCACCCGGCGATCGCCCCCGACATCGAGGTCCTGGCCTACCGCTCGGGCTGCCTCGTCGTGGCCGACTGGGTGCCCGGGTCCTCCCTGAAGACGGTCGCCGAAGCCGACACTTCCCTGGATCCGCAGGCCGTGGCCCTGGCGCTGGCCCCGCTGGCCGACGCCGCCGTCGACGCCCACTCCGCGCGCACCCCGCTGGGCCTGGACAACCGGGCACGCATCCGGATTTCCACCGACGGCACCGCGGTGCTGGCCTTCCCGGCGGTCCTGCCCGACGCCAGCGAGAAGAAGGATCTCACCGCGCTCAGCTCCGCGCTGACGCTGCTGACGCGCGCCACCGGGGACACCGGGGACGCGGAGGCCGCCACGGACCCGGTCGACTCCGGGTTCGCCGGGTGGCTGGGCGAGATCGCCGAGCGCGCGCGTCACGACGCCGCGGGGGAGAAGGACGCCACCGACGCCGGCTCCACTTCGGTGGACTGCACCCGCGCCCTGACCGACCTGGCCACCGACCTGCGCGCCTGCGGGCTGGGGGAGCGGATCCCGCAGACCGACGACACCGACGACACCGGCGCCCGCACCGGCTCCACCCGTGCGGAGGTCGCACCCGGCGCCGCCGCGGCCGAGCCGGTGGAGCCGCTCGTGGTGGCCCGGGACGACGTGCCGCAGCCGACCGCCCAGGCCGGCTTCGGGTCCAAGAGTTACTCGCCGCGGATGACCGCGGTCATCGGCGTGACCGCCATCGGCACGGTGGTCCTCGTCGCGGCGCTGACCACCTACCTGGTCAGTGTCATCGGCGGAGACAGCGGGCAGGCCCCCATCAACACCGAGTCGATCCAGGGTTCGCAGGCCGAGACGGCCCCGCGCCCGCTGCCGGTCATCCAGGAGGTCGCCGACGCCGAGGTGTGGCAGGTGCCGGGCCAGACCGCAGGCGCCGACAACCCCGGCGACGCCGAGCTGACCGTCGACGACGACACCGGCACCACCTGGTCCACGGACACCTACCCGGGCGGGCTGGGCGCCAAGCCCGGCGTCGGCCTGGCGGTGACCCTCGCCGAGGAGGTGCAGTTGCAGCATCTGCTGGTGCAGACGCCCTCGGCGGGCGCGCGCTTCGCCGTCCACGCCCTGCCCGCCGGCACCGCGCCGGCCGACGTCACCGATCCCGCGGAGCTGCCGCGCCTGGCACAGGGGACCTTCCACTCCGGGCGCAACAGCATTGAGCTCGTGGACGCCCCCCTGTCCGGCGGCCTGCTCCTGTGGATCTCCGAGCTGCCCGAGAACGGGCAGAGCGTGACCGTCGCGGAGATCACGCCCATCGGCCTCGACGCCGAGGACGCCGCCCCGGTGCCCTCCTTCGAGTCGGGGCAGTAGAACACGCCTCGTGCCGACGCCCGCGAGGGGCGGGCGTCGGCACGCGGAGCTGGGGCAGGGCAGGGACCGCCCAATACAGTGGGCGGCCTCGCCGGGAAGCGTCCCACGCCGTGGGGTGGAATGAGGGCGGAAGAACTATTTTCGGGGGGAAATAATGACTCTGTCTCACCAGGAGACCACGACCGATTCCGACCGCGCCCTCGTCTCCGCCTATGTGGCGGGCGACATGCGGGCCTTCACCGTCATCGTCGAACGCCACCGCGCGCGCCTGCTGTGGGTGGCCCGCCGGTACGCCAGGAACGAGGACGACGCCCATGACATCCTGCAGGAGGCGCTGTTGAAGGCCAGCCGCAAACTGCACACCTACCGCGCCGAATCCACGCTGAGCACCTGGCTGCACCGCCTGGTGATGAACTCCGGCTGGGACTTCGCCCACCACCGCAGTCACCGGGAGCAGACCACGCTCGACGACGACGTCGTCCCGCACGAGTTCAACATCCGGCTGTCCTACGATCCGACCCGCCACCTCGACCAGACCATGCTGCTGCGGCAGGCGATGGCCAAACTGCGCCCCGACCAGCGCGCCGCCCTGCTGCTCATCGACGTGGCCGGCTACTCCGTCTCCCATGTGGCCCGCCGGGAGGGCGTGCGGCCGGGCACCATCAAGTCCCGCCGGGCCCGCGCCCGGGAGTTCCTCCGGGAGGACCTGCGCGTCGAGCCCGCCTGACGGCAGGAGCGGGAGGGAACTTTTTCGGCCTGTAAAGCGTTGGACATCTATGAGCACCGCCCGCCCCGCGGCCTGTCCACTCCCGGCCGCGTGAGCACCTATTACAATTACGGTGACCGCTAGGAATAGTGAATAAAAGCTGGTGGGACGGTTCATCGTCCCCCAGTACCGTCCAACCAGGAGAAGCTGAATGACCGCGAACGACACGATCCACGAGGTCGCCATCATCGGTTCCGGCCCCGCCGGTTACACCGCCGCCCTCTACGCCGCCCGCGCCGAGCTCAAGCCCATCGTCTTCGAGGGCTACGAGTACGGCGGCGCCCTGATGAACACCACGGAGATCGAGAACTACCCCGGTTTCCGCAAGGGCATCATGGGTCCGGAGCTGATGGAGGACATGCGCTCCCAGGCCGAGCGTTTCGGCGCCGATCTGCGCATGGAACTCGTGGACCGCGTTGAGCTGAACGGCCACGTCAAGAAGATCTGGGTCGGCGACGAGCTGCACCAGGCCCGCACCGTCATCCTGGCCACCGGCGCGCAGGCCCGCCTGCTGGGCGTGGAGGGCGAGGAGAAGCTGATGGGCCGCGGTGTGTCCACCTGCGCCACCTGCGACGGCTTCTTCTTCAAGGGCCGCGAGATCGCCGTCGTCGGTGGCGGCGACTCCGCCATGGAGGAGGCCATCTTCCTGACCAAGTTCGCCGACAAGGTCACCATCGTCCACCGCCGTGAGGCCTTCCGCGCCTCCGCCATCATGCTCGAGCGCGCCCGCGCGAACGACAAGATCGAGTTCACCACCAACAAGGTCGTCGACCACGTCATCGAGTCCGACGGCAAGGTCGGCGGCATCAAGCTGCGCGACACCATCACCGGCGAGCTCTCCGACCTGGACGTCGCCGCCATGTTCGTCGCCATCGGCCACGATCCGCGCTCCGAGTTCCTCGACGGCCAGATCGACCTCAAGGAGGGCGGCTACGTCGACGTCGAGGAACCCTCCACCCGCACCAACATCGCCGGCGTCTTCGCCTGCGGTGACCTCGTGGACGACCACTACCAGCAGGCCATCACCGCCGCCGGCTCCGGCTGCCGCGCCGCCATCGACGCCGAGCACTACCTCGCCGCCGTCAGCGCGGCGTAGGTCGGCAGACCACACGCCCTCCGAACCAGCCCGCACGTAAAGGAGCACACCCCATGACCAACGTCATCGACGTCACCCAGGACACCTTCAAGTCCACCGTCATCGAGTCCGACAAACCCGTCATCGTCGACTTCTGGGCCGAATGGTGCGGCCCCTGCAAGAAGCTCAGCCCCATGATCGAGGAGATCGCCGAGGAGATGGGTGACCAGGTCACCGTCGCCAAAGTCGACGTCGACTCCGAGCGCACCCTGGGGGCCATGTTCCAGATCATGTCCATCCCGTCCGTGCTGATCTTCAAGGACGGCGAGAAGGTCGACGAGTTCGTCGGCGTCCGCCCCAAGTCCGAGATCGTGGCGAAGCTGAATGCCCAGCTGTAGCTGGTAATCTGATTCCGAACCTGGGCCCGGCCGACCGAACCCGCCGGCCAGGCCCATAATTTTCCGCAGTTCAAGTGAGGGAAGGAGCGCAGTGACGCAGGTAGTCCGTGTCGGTGACCGCAGCCCACGGGTGGCCGAGACGCGCTCAACCCTGGCGCGCCTGGGCCTCCTGTCGGGATACGAGGGAGAGGTCGTGGACTGGAAGTCCCAGAAGTACAGCGAGGAAGACAAGTTCTTCGACGAGGACCTGGCTGAGTACCTCAAGGCCTTCCAGCAGTCCCGCGGCATCATCCCCACCGGTGAGATCGACGAACTGACCCTCCGCGAATTACGCCACGCCTCCTACACCCTCGGCGCCCGCGTCCTGTCCTACCAGCCGAACAACGTGCTGGTCGGCGACGACGTCGCCCAGCTGCAGGATCAGCTCCAGGAGCTCGGCTTCTACGCGCACCGCCGTGACGGGCACTTCGGTGAGTACACCCACCAGGCCCTGGCGTCCTTCCAGCTCAACTCGGGCATCCAGAACGACGGCATCTGCGGACCCGAGACCCTGCGGGCCCTGACCCTGCTCGGACGCCGCATCACCGGCGGCTCGCCGCAGGCGATCCGCGAGCTCGAGTACGTCCGGGCCGCGGGCCCCCGGCTGGCGGGCAAGCGGGTGGTCATCGATCCCGCCCTGGGCGGGGCGAACAAGGGGCAGGTGGTCACGGGCCGCTACGGCCAGATCACCGAGGAGGAGCTCCTCTGGGATCTCGCCACCCGGGTCGAGGGACGGATGATCGCCGCCGGGATGGAGACCATCATCTCGCGGCCGCGGATGGATGACCCGGAGGCGAAGGACCGCGCCGACATCGCCAATGCCTTCGGCGCCGATCTGATGATCTGCCTGCAGTGCGACTCGTACCAGAACGAGAAGGCCTCAGGGGTGGCCACGTTCTACTTCGGCTCCGAGATCGGCGCCAGCTCGCTGATCGGGGAGACCCTGTCCGGGTTCATCCAGCGCGAGATCGCCGCCCGCACCGACCTGATCAACTGCGGTAACCACGGCCGCACCTGGGAGCTGCTGCGGCTGACCAGGATGCCGACCGTCGAGGTCGTCGCCGGCTACCTCACCAACCCCGGCGACGTGGCCATCCTGACCGACCCGGTCATGCGCGACAACATCGCCGAGGCCATCGTCGTGGCCGTCAAGCGTCTCTACCTGCTCGACCAGGACGACCAGCCGACCGGCACCTACAACTTCTCCGAGCTGCTGCGCGCGGAACTGCAGTAGGGCAGGGAAGTGGGCGAAGGCGCCGTCCCCGGGGTGTGCTGACATCCCGGGGACGGCGTCTTCGCCGTTCCCGGGGCGCCTTCCGGTGTCGGCCCTCCACGCGGCCGCACGGAGCTCCCGCGGGAAACAGCATGGTGCCCAGGACCGACGGCCAGCTGAAAGCGGCATGATGATGATCCGGTGGCAGTCGCGGCCCGGTGATTTCAGGGCAGGATTTTCTCCGACGCACCAGGGTGACGTTTTCCTCCCCCATAGGCACCGTCAGGCCATCTTCGGCAGCACCTTCATCCCGAGTCCCACGGTCGCGCCGTAGCCCAGGAACCAGATCGCCGGCCACATGTATCCCCACGCCGTCTCGATGCGGTGGAGCAGGCCGGTCACCTCCGCGTCCTCCGCCTGCAGCCACCGCATCGTGACATAGAAACCGTTCAACCCGCCGATGGCCAGGATCGCCCCCACTGTCAGGGACACCCAGACAGAGATCCACACCCCCCTGCGCAATGCCATGGCGACCCCGGCTTCCGGTTGTTGTGTCGGCTGGTTCGGTCTCCCCGGAAGCACAGCTTTCGGATGCCCCGGTGCCATCACATCATCCGCGCTGCCGAACACACGTCCTCAACCCATGATTCCTGCCGAGAGCATGCCACTGATCTGCCCGGCCGCCCTCAGCACGCGGAGGTCTCGGCCAGGAGCAGCTCGACGGCCTCCGCGGACAGCAGGTGCTGCTGCGGAGGCAGCTCCAGACGCAGGCGGGGCAGCACGGGGTGATCGGCGACGACCTGGAAGCCGGCCGACTCCAGGGTGGCCACGCTCAACAGACCGATGTCCTCCGCCCGGTCGAGTATCGAACGGATCTCCGGGCCGAGCGCCTCCTCGTCCTCCGCATTCGCCGGGAAGTCCTCCCGCCGGCCGAAGGCCTCCACGGCGGAGGCGTCCTTCTGCACCAGCTCCATGATCGAGGCGTCGACGAGCACCGCCTCCAATCCGAGGCCGGTGAACCCCGGATCGATGAACAGGGAGGTGAGCACCTCGGCGTCGTCGGAAACCGGGGCGGTCGGCATGTTCACGGTTCCGGGGGCGTCGTCCCGCCCGCAGTAGAGGACGGTGGCGACGGCGCGGCGATGCGTGCCGTCGACACGTGTGCTGCCGCCGATGGAGAAACCGCAGCACCCGTAGTTGAGCAGGGTGGTCGTCAGCCACGCCTCCTTCTCGAAGGCCGGGTCCCCCTTATCGGTCACCTTCGCGGCGGTCTCGGGATCGAGTTCCCAGAAGACGGATCGCCTGGCTCGGGGGTGAATGTTCCCCAACGTCTCCTGGGTGATCGGGGAGAGGGAGGCGAACATGTCGGGTCACCGCCTAATCCTGGCCCTCAATGAGCGACATGATGCGCTCGAAGTCGTCGCGGTCGCCGAACTCCACGACCATCTTGCCCTTGCGCTTGCCCATGGACACCGTGACCTTGGTCTCCCACACGTCGGACAGGCGGTCCGCGGCGTGCGTCAGGAACTCCGGCTGCGGGACGGGCTCGCGCTTCGGACGCTCCGGCACCCCTTCGCTGCGGTTGAGCAGGGTGACGGCCTCCTCGGTGGCGCGTACGGACAAGCCCTCGGCGATGATGCGGTCAGCCAGCTCGTCCTGGGCCTGCTCACCGAGTTTGAGGCCCAGCAGGGCGCGGGCGTGGCCGGCGGAGAGCACCCCGGCGGCGACGCGGCGCTGGACCGGCATCGGCAGGGCCAGCAGGCGGATCATGTTGGTGATCACTGGACGGGAGCGACCGAGACGGTCCGCCAGCTCGGCCTGCGTGACGCCGAACTCCTCGAGCAGCTGCTGGTAGGCGGCCGCCTCTTCCAGCGGGTTGAGCTGGACACGGTGGATGTTCTCCAGCAGCGCGTCGCGCAGCATCTCGCCGTCGTCGGTCTCCCGCACGATCGCCGGGATCGTCGGCAACCCGGCCTTGCCGGCCGCGCGCCAGCGCCGCTCGCCCATGATGAGCTCGTAGCCGGGGCCCTTGGGGGCGCGGCGCACGACGATCGGCTGCATGAGGCCGAACTCGCGGATGGAGTGGACCAGCTCGGCCAGCGCCTCCTCGTCGAAGACCTGGCGGGGCTGATGCGGGTTCGGGGAGATCTCCGCGATCGGGATCTCCTGGTAGATGGCACCGAAGTCGTTGCTTTCCGACGTCGCGTCATCCGGTGTCTCCGGCGCGGCCCCGGTGGCTTCTGCGGCTCCGGTGGCCTCCGGGACCTCCGGAACCCCCTGCGGCGTCTCGTCACGACGGTCGCGGGCGCCCACGGCACCCCCGAGGATCACGTCGGCGGCGGAGTCCCCGAGTCGCGGGGAGGTCCGGTAGCGCTCGGGATCCACGGTGCGCGGGACATCCCTGGGGCGCTGCGGTGCCTCGGTCTGGGGGGACTGGGTGGCGCGGGGGGTTTCCTCGGCCTGCTTCTGAGCCTGCGTGGTCTTCTCCTTCTCCGCGTTCTCCGCCGCCGCTGATTCCTTGGCGCGTGCGAGCGCCCCGAGACCCGGGGTGTCGCCGAGGCGCGGAGTGTTACTCGGGCCCGAGGGGATCAGGGCGGCGAGCCCACGACCGAGTCCACCCTTGCGAGTTTCCTGTGACATGACGTCGGTTGCCTTTCCCGGACCGCGGGTCCGTTACTAGTAGTCCATATCTTAACGCTCGCTGCCACCGGAGTCGGCTCTGGCGTTGTCCGCCTCGCCGGTGGTGTCGTCGGGCGCGGACGTGGACTCGGGCCCGGAGGATGCGTCAGCGCCCTCACCGGCGTCCGCGGCGGGCTCCTCCGTCAGCCGCTTCGCGGTCTCCGGGCTGACGCCGATGGGGCCCGTGGACCCGACGGGCAGGTAGTCGCCGCGGTTGGCGAACTCCCGGGCCGCGTCGAGGTAGGCCAGTGCGCCGCGGGAACCCGGGTCGTACTCGAGGACGGTCTGCCCGTAGCCGGGCGCCTCGGAGACCTTGACGGAACGCGGGATGACGTTGAGCAGCACCACGTCACCGAAGTGGTCACGGACTTCATTGGCCACCTGCTCCGAGAGCTTCGTGCGGGCGTCGTACATGGTCAGCAGGATCGCCGAGATGTGGAGGTTGGTGTTGAGGTGCTGCCGGATCATGGAGATGTTGTTCAGCAGCTGGCCCACGCCCTCGAGCGCGTAGTACTCGCACTGGATGGGGATGAGGACCTCCTCCACCGCGGTCATCGCGTTGATGGTCAACAGGCCCAGCGACGGGGGACAGTCGACGAGGATGTAGTCGAAGCCCTGCTCGGAGAGGTAGCCGGTGTGCAGCGCGTCGTGCAGCCGGTACTCGCGGCGCACGAGGCTGACCAGCTCGATCTCCGCGCCCGCCAGGTCGATGGTGGCGGGGATGCAGTAGAGGTTCTCGTTCGAGGGGGTCTGCTGCACGGCCTCCTCGGCGGAGGCCTCCCCGATGAGCAGCTCGTAGCTCGACGGCGTGCCCGCGCGGTGCTCCACGCCGAGGGCGGTGGAGGAGTTGCCCTGCGGATCCAGGTCGATGACGAGGACCTTGAGCCCGTGGAGGGCCAGGGAGGCCGCCAGGTTCACCGAGGAGGTGGTCTTGCCGACGCCGCCCTTCTGGTTGGCGATGGTGATCAGACGCGGGGCGTCCGGCTTCGGCAGGCGCAGGGAATTCGGTGTCATCACCTGCGCCGCGCGGCGTGCGGCTGCGGCGATCGGGGTCTCGTCCCACTGCTGGTCATCCATGGATGTGCCCTGCCCTCTTCCTGCATATCGACGTGGCGGCGCCGAATAACGGCACTCCCTCCACCTTAATCACTGCCCCCGACGCATTCCACAGGCGGTCAGGGGTCTCCGGTCTCGCCGGAACGGCTGTCATGTTCGGTCGGTCGGTCACTTCACCCGCGGGATGCGGATCAGCGTGGTCGCCTCGGACAACCGCCCGCCCCCGACGGTGAGGATCTCCGCCTCGCCGCCGCCCGCCCGGGTGATCTCCGCGGCGTCGCGTTCGAGTTCCTCGCTCACGGAGGAGCCCTTCATCGCGATCATCGAGCCACCGACCCGGGCCAGCGGCAGCGACCACCCGGTCAGCTTGCCCAGCGGGGCGACGGCGCGGGAGGTGACGACATCGACGCGCCCCACCGCCTGCCGCACGGACTTCTCCTCGGCCCGGCCGCGGATGACGGTGACGTTGGTCAGCTGCAGGGCGTCGACGACCTCGTTCAGGTAGACCGAACGCTTGAGCAGCGGCTCGATGAGCGTGATGCGCAGATCGGGGCGGGCGATCGCCAGCGGGATACCGGGCAGGCCGGCCCCCGATCCGATGTCGGCGACGGCGACGCCGTAATCCATGGCCTCGCCGATGACCGCGCAGTTGAGGATGTGGCGCTCCCACAGGCGGGGCACCTCCCGCGGCCCGATGAAACCCCGGGTGGAGCCGTCGGTGGCCAGCGAGCGGTGGTAGGCCTCTGCCAGAGGCAGGCGGTCGCCGAAGATGTCGGCGGCGGGCGCGGGGGCGGGTGCGGGCTCCGGGTTCTCCGGGTTCTCTGACACGGTGGGGTCCTCCTACGGTGACAATCCGGCTGAGACTGAGAGTAGTCGCCGCACCCCCGGAGCGGACAACCGGCCCACCGCAAAAAGCACCGTGCCCACCCCGGATGTCGGGGTAGGCACGGTGCTGACCGGTTGTTGGTGCGGGACCGAGGTCCTACCGGTTCTTCTTCTTTTTCTTCTTCGGCTGGGTCGGGCGGGCGCCCGGGGCCGGGGCGGTGGTGCGCTTGAGGACCTTGCGGGCCTCCTCCTCGGCCGCTTCCTCGGCGTCCATCTTGGCGAACGCCCAGCGGTTCTGGAAGAAGGTCCAGATATTGTTGGAGACCATGTAGAACAGCAGACCGATGTGCCAGAGGAAGCCGGTGAACAGGATGGTGGCCGGCATGACCCACATCATCATCTTGTTCATCATCTGCATCTGGTTCTGCATCATCTCGGCGTTGTCACCGGTGGGCTTGGCCTGCTTGCCGGAGGCGATGCGCGCCTGCTGACGCTCGATCGACATGCGCGCGTTGAAGTGGGTGGCCACGGCGATGATCAGGACCAGCGGGACCGCGACGAAGGCGATGTCCATCCGGCCGAAATCGACGTTCGGGAACGCGGCGTACATGCTCTCCGGCATGGAGAGGTAGGCCGACAACGGAACGCCGAACAGCGTCGCGTCCAGGAAGGACTGGACCTCCTCGACGCCGAAGATGTAGTTCGGGGTGTTGTAGTTCTCCTCGATGGACAGGCCCAGCTGGCCCATGCCCTCGCCGGTGCGGTTGAAGGAGCGCAGCACGTGGAACAGGCCGATGAACACCGGGATCTGTACCAGCATCGGGAGGCAGCCGGCGATCGGGTTGACGCCCATCTCCTTCTGGAGCTTGCGCGTCTCCTCCATCAGCTTCTGCTGGTCATTCTTGTACTTCTGACGGATCTCCTGCATCTTCGGCTGCATCTCCTGCATCTTGCGGCCGGAGCGCAGCTGGTTGATGGTCGGCCTGACCAGGAGAGCCTTGATGGTGAAGGTCAGGAAGATGATGGCCAGCACCCAGGTGATGCCGGAATCCGGGTTGAGCACAAAGCTGAATACCTTGTGCCAGAACCACAGGACGGCCGAAATCGGCCAATAGATGAAGTTGAGCACTGTGTGTCAGGACTCCTCGGTGTCAGATGGTGGTCGGGTCTCGCCGACGTCGCTTCTCAGGCTCACGTCAGGGTACCGGGACAGGGTCGTAGCCACCCGGATGCCATGGACCGCACTTGCTCAGCCGGGCCAACGCCATCACGACGCCCTTGACGGCCCCATGCCGGGAGACGGCCTCCAGGGCGTAGGCGCTGCACGTGGGTTCAAAACGGCAGGTGGACCCCATTTTAAGGGGCGAGACGTACTTTTGGTAGAAACTGACCGCCGCAACCAGCCCGCGCGAGGCGGGACCACGTGCGCCGGGAATCTCATCGCCGGTCAGTGTGTAGTAGCGGTCGGGCCGACGCCCGCCCCCGGGGTTCCGGTCACCGCCGGCGTCATGAACGCCGCTCACGGTCACCCACCCCCAGTTTGGCGAGCGCGCGCCGGATGTCGTGCCCCAGCTGCTCCGAGGTCGCGTCACCCGCGCGCGGCAGCGCGCGGATGACGACGTTCATGGTGGCCGGCAGTTCATCGACGAGCCCGGCGCAGACATGACGAAGCCGCCGGGAGGCGCGGTGACGGATCACCGCGTTCCCGACGGCCTTCGACACGATGAGGCCGAAACGGGGGCCGCCACAGGTGGCGGGGTCCTCGTTGTCGGCCTCAGTCGCGTGGTCCCACAGGTGTACGACCACTGTCCGGCTTCCGGCGCGGCGTCCACGCTTGATCGTCCGGGTGAACTCGGACGGTGAGGTGAACTTGTGCGACTTCGGAAGCAACGCCGGTGACCTTACGCGGTCAGCTTGGCGCGACCCTTACGACGACGGGCCGACACAATCGCACGGCCGGCGCGGGTACGCATACGGGTACGGAAGCCGTGCACGCGTGCGCGACGACGGTTATTCGGCTGGAACGTCCGCTTGCCCTTTGCCACGGTAAAACTCCTCTGTGTTGTTCGGTGACCGTGCGGGTTCCGCCGACCAGTGAGTTGATCGGCCGGTTCCCTCCGGGAGTGGGTCACCCGGGTGAAATGACGATATTGAGATGAAGCGGCCGGACTCCATGCCGGAGCACGGCTACCGCACGCAGTACCCGCGCAGACGCGCGGCCATGACCCGGGAGGGTCGGCCGCGGCCCGGTGTTCGGCGCCGACACTGCTCTCACACACATCGACGGCCGGCCGCGAGGCGCTGTACCACGCGGCATGGTCCGATGATGTGACAGACCATGCCAGACTACGCGAGGTGGGCGGACCCGAACAAATTGACACGCCGCCGATTCGGCGTTAGCTCTCCGGGGGCACCCGAAATGACATTCGTGGGATTTCCTCCTGCTCCGAGTGGAATTTCCCGCGCGCGCTGCGGAGGAGGACAGGGCCCGGCAGCTGGGCGGCGGGGAAGTCGACCCCACGGAATCACAACAATCCGGACACCGTCTAGACATCGTCCGAAGCCAGGGGGTAACAATTGGTTAATCACCCACAACCCACAAGGTGTGGATTCCCAATCCTGTGGATAACTGGCGGTCCGAGATTACAGATTTCGTTCCGCCTCTTTGTTTTCCCAGGTCAGAGAACTGGATATGACGGTTAAAGTTTTCCACAGCAGTTCCGCTAAGCTGTGGACAACTAACTCCGTCCGAGTTATCCACAACTGTGGACAAAATTGTGGAAGACGAGGTTACGGCCGATATTTCAGAACACATCGGCTGTGAATGACAGTTAATGGCACGGTGCACAACCTCGTCGAAAAAGCGGACCTGCCGTGCCGGCAGCAGGGCAGTGGTGACTCCGGGGGACTGGGGGAATCCGGCGCCCAGTGAGACCCTGACGACAACAAGAACGAGGTAAGA